>MGTO01000144.1 GCA_001799485.1 Desulfuromonadales bacterium GWC2_61_20
GGAGATCCTCGGGCTGGAGGTCGCCGGGACGATCGAAGCCCTCGGGGCCGGGGTCTCCGGCTGGCAGGTGGGAGACCGGGTCATGACCCTGGTCGGCGGTGGCGCCTATGCCGAATATGCCGTCGCCTACGCCAGCCACCTCATGCCGATTCCGGCGTCCATGTCTTTCGAGGAAGCGGCCTGCGTCTGCGAATCGTACATCACCGCCTTTCTCAACCTCTTCATGGTCGGCGGACTCAAGGACAAGAATACCGTCATCATTCACGGCGGCGGCGGCGGCGTCAACACCGCCGGCCTCCAGCTGTGCAAGGCCCTCGTCCCCCAGACCAAAACCATCGTCACCGCTCATCCTTCGAAGATCGACCGGGTCAAGGCCCTCGGGGTCGATCTCGTCATCGACTACACGACAACCCCGGATTTTGCCGAGGCGGTCAAGGAATTCACCGCCAAGAAGGGGGCCGACGTCATCCTCGACCATGTCGGCGCCAAATATCTCGCCCCCAACATGAACTCCCTCGGCTATGCCGGGCGCCTCGTCATTATCGGCGTCATCTCCGGCATCAAGGCCGAACTCAATCTCGCCCTGATGATGGTCAAGCGCCAGCAGATCATCGGCAGCGTCCTCCGTTCACGCCCGGTCAAGGATAAGGGGGAGATCGTCGCCGAATTCACCCGCACCGCCCTCCCCAAATTCGCCGACCGCAGTATCGTGCCGATTATCGAGAAGGTCTTCCCTCTCAATCAGGTCGTCGAGGCCCACCGGATGATGGAAGAGGACAAACACTTCGGCAAGATCGTCCTCAAGGTCGCCTGACCCAAACCACGAAGGCCCCGCAGCAAATGCTGCGGGGCCTTCGTGGTTTGACTGTAGTACAGATGGCTAGAAAGCGTAGCGCACCCCGCCGGTGAGCACGGCACCGTCGGCGTCGTGCCCGGCCACCCGCCATTTGACTTCGGCGGTAATATCGACGCTTTTGCTGACTGGGAAGGCGGCGCCGCCGATGACATGAGCACCAAGGTCGGTGGAGCTGCCATCGCGTCTGTCGGGGAGGTTGTTGTCGATGAGATAGAGCCCGAGCCCGGCGCCACCATAGAGGGTGAAGGCACTGTTGACCGAATGCCGCACCAGCGCCGCCAGGGTCAGGGGGATGACATCGATGTCGCCCCCCCCGTTGCCCCCATACTCGGCATGGTAGTAACCGGCTCCGGCCTCGATCCCGACCTTCGACCAGGAGGATCCATGGCGACTCAGCGCCGGAGCGAGATCGATCAGGCGCAGACCATAGCCCCCCTCGATATTGATGCCGGGATCGAGGTCGTTGCCATCGGGGAAAAAGAAGCCGGCTTCCGCCGTCCAGTATTGTTCCAGCGCCTGGGCCGGAGGAACGGCGGCAAACAGAAATACGGTCAATAACAGCGTGAACCCAAAGCTCTTCATTACCTTCTCCTTTGAGTGATGGTCGCCTGTACATAATGCATCAGCTGTACCAGTATGAGAGGTAACGTGGTGGTGCCAGCAACAACAGGCGGTTGCCTTGCGACACCAAAAGACTCAGGGGATGGAAACGACGGGGAGTGACAAATGCGGCGGGGATGGTGCCGCGAGAAGACGGAAAGGCGGAAAGTTTGGAACGTAGCAATATCGTTCTCATCGGCATGCCGGGAGCCGGCAAGAGCACCGTCGGCGTCGTTCTCGCCAAACGCCTCGGGCTTGCCTTTGTCGATGTCGATCTGCTCCTGCAGTCCCGCCACGGGCGTCGGTTGCAGGATCTGATCGATGGGGCAGGGCTTGCTTTCTTTCGCACCCTGGAGGAAGAAACCCTCACCTCCCTCGAGCTGGCCGGGACGGTGATCGCAACCGGGGGATCGGCCATTTACAGCGAGGCGGGGATGACGTCCCTCGCCGCCAGCGGGCGTATCGTCTTCCTTGATGCCCCTTTAGCGGCACTGCTCCACCGCATTCAGGATATGGATCAGCGCGGCCTGGTCATCGATCCGGGGGAAAGCTTTGCCGATCTCTACGCCCGCCGCCGCCCCCTCTATCAGCGCTGGGCCGAATTGACGATTGCCGTCGACAGCGGCGGCATCGAGGCCATCGCCACCCGCATCGTCAATACGCTGAAATCCGCCGGCCCCGCTCAGGACTAAAGCCAGACCTCATCGCAGCACAGCAAGGTGGTGACAGCGTCGCTATCGACAGGTCCCCCGTAGAAGAGTAGTATTCAACCTCAAGCTCCACCCGGCGGCGTCATCCCCACCGGCAGCAGCACCCACAGACGCAGCGCCTGCTTCATGCGCCCGGCCAGATCCCCTGCCTCCTTGCCCATCCCCCAGAAAAAGTCGGCCCGCACCGCCCCCTTGATCGCTCCACCCGTATCCTGCGCTACCATCAGACGGCGCAACGGTTCGGGACTGGTCGGCCAGGTGGTGGCAAGAAAGACCGGGGCGCCGAGGGGGATGGAACGGGGATCGACGGCGATACTCCGCCCCGGGGTCAGGGTCACGCCGAGGGCGCCGGTCGGGCTTTCCGGGTTCCCCGCCAACTCGTTGAAAAAGATGTAGCTCGGATTCTCTGCCAGAAGTGAACGGATTCGCTCGGGGTTGCGTTGCCCCCAGGCCTTGATGTTCTGCATCGACATCTGGTCCCGGGTCATCTCGCCGCGGTCGAGAAGGAGCTTGCCGATGGAACGGAAGGGGTGACCGTTTTGATCGGCATAATGGACCATGACCCGCTCGTTCTCCTTCAGGACAATGCGTCCCGACCCCTGGATATGGAGAAAAAAGAGTTCCACCGGGTCGTCGACCCAGAAGAGGACCTTGTCTTCGGGAGGAGCCTTGCCGGCGTCGATATCGGCGCGGCTCCAGTAGGGGACGACCCGGCGCCCATCGAGACGGCCGCGCAAACGGTAGTCGGCGAGTTCCGGGTAGACACTGCGCAGATCAATGATGAGCAGGTCATCGGGGACGGCATAGAGGGGCCAGGCGAAGCGTTCGCTGCGCTCGCGGCTGCCGATCAGATCGGGGACGTAGTAGCCGGTCACCACCCCCCGTTCGTTGCCGTCGGGGTTGCGCACCTGATGGGGGACGAAGCGGGTTTCGAAAAAGGTCTTTACCGCCGGACCGTCGGCGATATCGAGAGTGGCAACCTCGGAACAGACACTCTCCCAGCCGGGACGCTGGCGCAGCACCCGGCAACTGCCCCGGAAAGCTTCGAGGGCGGCGACCGGATCGTCTTCGCTCCACCCCTCCACTGCCGCCCAGGCGACGGGGGTCAGGGCCGAGACCTTCGCTGCCGGCGGCGGGGCCGGCGGGGGGGCGGTGACGACCGGAGGCGGCGGCGCCGGGGTGACGCAGCCGGCAAGGAAGAGCAAGAGGACGAGGACTAAGCGACCAAGGGGTCGCCGACAGTTTGAGATGGACAATGGTTATCCCTTTCCAGCGAAAAAATCTTTCCGACGAGCCCGCATCTGCGGCCCGTAATCGGCGCAGTTGCTTGTTTTCCATGGCAACATGCGCCGATGTTTTGAGTACTCCTGAAACTCACTAAAATACGCTACTACATAAACCAGTCTCCGTCACAACATATCGAGGGGATCAACATCGAGGCTGAGGACAACCCCTTTCGGCAGCCGCCGCCGCAGACCATCGAGATGGTCAAGGAGTCGTTGCAGGGGGGGGCGGCGCTGCGACTTGAGGAGAATCTGCCAGCGGTGCTTGCCCCGCAGCCGGGACAGGGGGCAGGGGGCCGGGCCGAGGACTTCGACATCGGCCGTCGTCGCCTGCTCCAGTCCGGTGGCGAGGAGGGCGGCAGCACGGCTGGTCGCGGCGGCATCGTTGCCGGCGAGGACAAGATTGACGAGGAAGCCGAAGGGGGGGTAGGCGAGCTCGCGACGGAAAGCGATCTCCTGCTCATAATAACCGAGGTAGTCATGGCGCGCCGCACAGGCGACGGCATAGTGTTCGGGAGCACGGGTCTGCACCAGCACCCGCCCCGGCAGCTCGCCGCGGCCGGCGCGGCCGGCGACCTGGGTGAGGAGGGAAAAGGTCCGCTCGGCGCTGCGAAAATCGGGAAAGTTGAGGGTGCTGTCGGCATTGACGACGCCAACCAAAGTGACGCCGGGAAAATCATGCCCCTTGGCCACCATCTGGGTGCCAACGAGGATATCGATGTCGCCGGCGAGCATGCGCGCCAAGATCTTTTCCTGAGTGCCGCGGCGACTGGTGGTGTCGCGGTCCATGCGGGCGATGCGGGCCGCGGGGAATGCAGCGAGAAGCTCCTCCGCGAGGCGCTCGGTTCCCGCCCCCTCGGGGAAAATGCGGCTGCCGCCGCAGCCGGAACAGATCTCGGGCGGTGGGGTGTGGTAGTCACAATAGTGGCAACGCAGCTGGCGCCGCCCCTGATGCCAGGTCAGGGTAATCTCGCAGTTCGGGCAGCGGAAAGTGGTGCCGCAATCGGTACAGAGGATGTAGGGGGCAAAACCACGGCGATTGAGCAGAAGGAGGGACTGTTCACCGGCCGCCAGGTTCTCTTGCAGGGCCGTCAGTAGAGGCGGAGCGAGGACCCCGGCAAGGGCGATGCCGCGCAGGTCGACCAGTTCAACCGCGGGAAGAGTGCGGGCAAGAACCCGTTGATCGAGGCGCAGCAGGGTGGTCAGCCCGATCATGGCCCGGTAGCAGGTGGTGACGGCCGGGGTGGCGCTGCCGAGAAGGACGGTGGCGCCGGCCATCTGCCCGCGCAGCAGGGCGAGATCGCGGGCGTGATAGCGAAAGCCCTCCCCCTGCTTGTAGCTCCCTTCGTGTTCTTCATCGACGACGATGATCCCCACCCGTGGCAGCGGGGCGAAGACCGCCGAACGCGCGCCGATGACGATGGCCGCCGCTCCCGTCGCCACCTGGCGCCAGGCGTCGATGCGTTCGCCGTCGGAAAGGCCGGAATGGAGGACCGCCACTCCGACGCCACTGCCGGCAAAACGGGCGCGGAAGCGCCCGACCAGCTGCGGGGTCAGGGCGATCTCCGGCACCAGAACCAGCGCCTGCTTCCCCTGAGCCAGGGCGGAAGCTATGGCGCGCAGGTAGACCTCGGTCTTGCCGCTGCCGGTTACTCCCTGCAACAGAAATGGAGCGAAGAACCCGGCGGCGAGAGCGGCGGCGAGGGCGGCGAGGGCGGCGGCCTGGGCCGGGCTCGGCGTCACCGGCGGGTCGGCGGGGAGGGGCTGGGCAAAGAAAGGATCGCGGGGCCTCTCGCTGCTGCGCTCGCTGAGGAGGCCGAGTTCGACCAGGCGTCGCAGGGTTGTCTGCGGTGCGGGAAAGGCGGCACGCAACTCGCTGGCGGTAACCTCGCCGTGGCTGGCAATATACGCAAGGAGCTGGCGCTGTTTCGCCCCGGCCGGCACCATTCCTGCGGCGACGATGCGGTAATGCTGCTCGTGCCGCGGCGGCATCGCTGCTGTAGAGCCACCGAGGCCGGCCGGCAGGGCGGTGCGCAGTGCTTCCCCCGGCGGGTAGCGGTAGTAGTCGGCGGCGCGGAGGAGAAAGGGGACGAAGTCGGCGGCGAAAAGGGGCGGTTCGGGGAAGACCTCGGCAATCGCCCGCATTTTTTCCGCCGGCGCCCCGGCGAGATCAAGAACGAAGCCGGTGGCGTTGCGCCGTCCCAGGGGCACCCGCACCCGCGCCCCGACCACGACCTCTGCCGCCAACTCCGGCGGGACGAGGTAGCTTAAGGGCTGCGGCAGCGGCGCAGCAACGGCGACGGTGGCGATGATGGGAGCAATCATAGGAGAAAAATGTGCAGGGGCGATTCATGCATCGCCCGACAAAGGATGGGAAGAGATCTTTCAGTAACCGAGGTAGGTCAACAGGCCACGCAGCTCGTCCATGAGTTTGGCGAAGGCCTTGCCGTCGAGGCTCTGGGCGCCGTCGCAGAGGGCGCGGTCGGGGTCGGGATGAACCTCGACCATGACGCCGTGGGCACCGGCGACCAACGCCGCCTTGCTCATCGGCGCCACCAGGGTACGCTTGCCGGTGGCGTGGCTCGGGTCGACGATGATGGGGAGGTGGCTCATCTCGCGAATCAACGGGACGACGGAGAGGTCGAGGGTATTGCGCGTCGCCCGCTCGAAGGTGCGAATGCCCCGCTCGCAGAGGATGACATCGGTGTTCCCCTCGGCCACGATGTATTCGGCGGCGGCGAGAAACTCCTCGATGGTGGCGCTCATGCCGCGCTTGAGCAGGACCGGCACCCGCAACTTGCCGACCTCTTTGAGGAGATCGAAGTTCTGCATGTTGCGCGCGCCGATCTGCAGAATGTCGGCATGCCTGCAGACTGCGTCGAGTTGTTCGATGCGCATAACCTCGGTGATGACCGGCAGCCCGGCGGCGGCGCCGGCGAGACGCAGCAGGCGGAGACCATCGACACCGAGGCCCTGAAAGGAGTGGGGACCGGTGCGCGGCTTGAAGGCGCCGCCGCGGAGGATGCGGGCACCGGCGGCCTTGACTTCACGGGCGGCGGCGAGCATCTGCGCCTCGCTCTCGATGGAGCAGGGGCCGGCAATGATCACCGGCGTACAGCCATCGCCGAACTTGACCCCCTTGACATCGACCACGGTACTCTCGGGGTGGAAATCACGGGAAACGAGTTTGTAGGGTTTGCTGACGTGAATCGTCTCGCGCACGCCGGGGAGTTCGCGGATGGCGCTGTCGTCGACGTAGCCCTGATTGCCGAGGACACCGATGGCGGTGCGCATACTGCCGGGGATCGGCACCGCCTGCAGCCCCATGTCGCGAACGGCCTTTTCCACCGCATCGATCTGGGCGTCAGTGGCACTGTGGTGCATGACTATCAACATAAGTGGTCACCTTTGTCGGAAAAAGAAAAGGGGCGGACACGCCGCCGCAAGAAACAACAGGGTACCGGCGGCGGTGGAAGAATTCAACCCTTTTCCGGCGTATGCGGACCAACGGGGACGAGGAGGGAGCGGATCATTTCCTGCCGGTAGGTAAAGATGCGCTCGAGTTCCTTCTGCACCAGGGGGAAGGCCGCTTCACCGACCGGGAAGGCGGGAAGGCGATAACGTAACTCATCCTCGATGGTGGTGCTGCCGTCCTTGTTTTCGCGAAAGGTATGACTGTGCACCCATTCCCGAAACGGCCCCGTCTTCTGTGCATCAACGAAACTGACGGGGGGAGCCCATTTGCGGATCTCGGTAACCCAGTGAAAAGGGACATTGAAAAGCCGCAGGCGATATTCGATGAGGGCACCCTGGCGCATGGCGATGGGAAGGGGGGTGAGGATCCTGAACTCAAGCTCGGGCGGGGTGATGCGGCCAAGATTGGCGGCGTCGCAGTAGAAGGCGAAAACCTGCTCACGGGGGAGGGGAAGGGTCAGGGAAAAGTGCATGGAGTGTTGGGACATGGGGCGAGGGTAGCGCAGCACGGCATTGCGGGCAACGGGAAATATGTCTCGGCAGCCCTTGACAGCAGCGACAGCGCCGGGCTATTAAAGTCGCATCGACAGACCTTCTTTCCCTCCTCTCGGCATTGGAACCCTGTCCATGGCGACATTGCATGTAATCCTGCTGTTGACCCTCACCCTCTTCCTGTCTCCCCTGATGCCCACCCCGGTGGCAGCGGAAGGAGTCGTCATTGCTGCCCCGACGGCTCTGGAACTGGTCGATGCCCTCGGCTGCCGCGGCTGCCACCTCCTTGACCGGCGTGGTGGCGACCGCGGACCGTCTCTGGACAAGGTTGGCATACGACTGGATCCGGCACGACTGCGTCTTTGGCTCCTCTGGCCGCAATCGCTGAAAACGGGGACAGCGATGCCGGCCTTCGACTTTCTCGCTCCTGAACAGATCGACCTCCTCCTCGACTTTCTGCAGCGGCAGAAATAGCCGGGGCACCCTGGCCGCGGTTGCATGGTTGTGGCCCTTTGTGCTAGCTTGGGCGGCCCATTGCCCCTGCCGGAGGTCTTCCTTTGCCATGACCCAGCGTGTTATCCCCATCGAATCGCCGCGGTTTGTCCAGCCCGCCGAATTCGCCGCCGCCGCCAATCTCGCCGATCTCTTCCCCGACAATCGTCCCCTGGCCCTGGAAATCGGCTGTGGCATTGGCGACTTCATGGTGCAACTGGCGGCACGCCACCCTGCAATCAACTTCCTTGCCATCGATATCTACAACCAGGGTTGCCTCAAGACCTGCCGCCGCCTCGATGCCGCCGGCCTCGCCAATGTCAGGGTCATGCGCATCGAAGCGCGCCAGCTTCTGGTCGAGGGTGGCGGTCGGCAAAGCCTGGAGGCGGTCTATATCAACTGCCCCGACCCCTGGCCGAAGAAACGCCATCGCGGGCGGCGCCTCCTCAATGCCGCCTTTCTGCAGATGCTCCTCTATTTCCTCAAACCCCAAGGGGAACTCTTCTTCGCCACCGACTTTTCCGACTACGCGGAAGGGGTGGCCGAGCTTCTCCCCGACCTCCCCGGCTATGCCAACCTGGAACCCCTGCCGGTGAATGTTGCGCCAGCCGACTACCCGGTCTCGAAATACATGCGCCGTTTTCTCGATCGCGACGAGCCGATCCACTTTCTTCACTGGCGCCGCCGCGACGGAGTCGACGTGCTGGAACCGCCGGAAGTGCGTCAGGGTTTCCGCATCCGCTGGGGACGGGCCGGCAATGACTAGATATCTGACCGATCTCCTTCCCGGTGTCGGTGGGACTATCCGCGGCGAAATTGAGGATTTTCGTGTCGAGGAACTCCCCCTTTACCCCACCTGCGGCAGTGGTGAGCACCTTTATGTGACCGTTGAGAAGCGCGGGCTGACGACCTTCGACCTGCTGCGCCATCTTGCCAGTGCTCTTGGCGTAAGAGAAAGGGATATCGGCTACGCCGGCCTCAAGGATGCCCGTGCCCTCACCCGCCAGACCGTCTCCCTGACCGGTGTCTCGGCCGAACAGGTCGAGGCCCTCGCCATCCCCGGGGTACAGATCCTCGCGGCGAACCGCCATCGCAACAAGCTGCGTCTCGGCCATCTTGCCGGTAACCGCTTCGTCATCCGTATTCGTGGAGTTGACGTCAACGCCGGCGAACGTGCCCTTGATATCCTTCATGTTCTCGCCGACCTCGGCGTCCCCAACCGTTTCGGCGCCCAGCGCTACGGGGTTTTCGGCACCTCGCACCGCATCGGCCGCGCCATCCTGCGCCAGGATTTCAGCCAGGCAGCACAACTGATCGTCGGTGACCCTGCGACCATCGACCATCCCGGGTGGCGCCAGGCCGCTACTGCCTTCGCCGCTGGCGACCTGCAGGGGACCCTCGCCACCCTCCCCCCCCGCTGTCGCGACGAACGGACCCTGGTTCACGCCCTGATTGCAGGAAAATCACCACGTGACGCGGTCCTACGGCTGCCGCGTAAATTGCTGCGCCTTTACCTCTCGGCCTACCAGTCATCCCTCTTCGATCGCCTGCTGGAGATGCGCCTCGCTTCGATGAACCTCCTCTGGCCTGGCGATCTCGCCTACAAGCACGTCAACGGTGCCTGCTTCACCGTCGTCGATGCGACGGCGGAACAGCCCCGCGCCGACAATTTCGAAATCAGTCCAACCGCCCCCCTCTTTGGCCACAAGGTCACCCTGGCGACGGGGCATGCCGGTCTCCTGGAAAGCGCTCTTCTCGAAAAGGAAGGGATCACCCTGCGCGATTTTCGTCTCGATCCCCCCCTGGATATGGCGGGCGAACGTCGCCCGCTGCGCGTCCCCCTGGCTGCCGCCACGGCTGAGCAGCAGGGCGATACCCTCCTGTTGGCCTTTGAGCTGCCAAGCGGCAGCTATGCTACGACCGTCCTCGATGAAGTCATGAAAGTCGCCACCAGCACCCTTCCGACCGGGAGCGAGGACGAAGACCCCTGACCCGCTCGCACTAGCGCTTGGTTTTCCCTCACCCAGAGGCTATAATGACCGGCACTGCACCGGCGCTGCCGGACGCTCCGTCGTCACGCTTCGAGGAGGACACCATGCCCCCCCCACACCCGCCACAGGACATCAAGCCGCCGCACGGTATCAACTTCTTTCGACCCCGTCCTGGATACATGCGCAGCAAGGTCACCTATATCTGGCTCGCCCTGGGCGGCTGGATCCTTGTCACCTTCGGTTTTCAGTTCCTCCTTCTGGCCAGTCAGAAAAGCAGTGCCGGCACCAGCATGCTGACGGAAGCATCCCTCTTCGGTTTCCCTTTTCATTTCTGGTTTACCGGCCAGTTCCTCATTGTCTGGTTCATCCTCCTCTGTATCATCTTCAACCTGCTGGTCGATCGCCTCTCCGACCGCACCCGAAAGCGCCGCTAGAAGGGGAGCCCCATGCCGATCAGCTTCAAGCCCGTTGCCTTCCTCCTGTTGCTGGCCTTCCTCTTCGTCTCCGTCCTCGTCGGACTGGCCAGCCGCTCTCGTCATGGTGAATACTATCCGGCGGCGGGCCATTCCATCGGTCGACTCGGCATCGGAGCCGCCATCGCCTCCAACTGGATGAGCGCGGCATCGTTCCTCGGCATCGCCGGCATCTTTTACCTCAAGGGTTATTTCGCTCTCGCCTACGTCATCGGCTGGACCGGCGGCTATGTTCTCCTGCTGATCCTGCTTGGCGGACAGATTCGCCGCTTCGGCAAGTACACGGCCGCCGAGTTTGTCGAAGCGCGCTTCGATTCCCCCGCCGCCCGCTTCGTTGCAGCGGTCATCACCATCCTCATCACCCTGATCTATTGTGTTGCCCAGTACAAGGGGATCGGGTTGGTTTTCTCCTGGATTTTCGGTATCGACTATACCCCCGCCCTCCTCTTCGGCGTCCTCGTCGCCGTCTCCTATCTCGTCGTCTCGGGATCCCTCGGCGCACGACGCAACCAGCAGTTTCACTATGCCGTTCTCATCATCACCTTTATCGTTCCGTTGATGCTGCTGGCGCGCAAACTCGGCTATTTCTGGGTCATCCCCCAGTTCGGCTACGGCCCGGCCCTGCAAGAACTTTCGTCCAGCAGTGGTCTCAGCTATACCTCGCCCTGGGCCTTCGCCACCCCTTTCGAGTGGATGGCTCTCTGCTTCACCCTGATGGTTGGCACGGCGGGACTTCCCCATGTCCTGTCCCGTTTCTACACCGTCCCCAATATCCGGGACGCCCGCTGGGGCGTAGTCTGGGGAATCTTTTTCATCGGCCTGCTCTACTGGAGCGCGCCGGCCTACGCGGCCTTTGCCCGCCTCATGGAACTACAGCAGGGGATCAACCTGTCCCCGGAAGCCGCTCGACAGGGCGCCGATCTCGTTCTGCTTCGAGCCGGTGAACTGGCTGGGCTCCCCCCCCTGGTCACCGCCATCCTCGCCGTTGGTGCCATCATGGCTGCCTTTTCGACGGTGACCAGCCTCCTTATCAGCGGTGCCGGGGCCTTTTCTTATGACATCTATTACCGTCTCCTCAATCCTGAAGCAACGGAGGGGCAGCGGATGAAAGTGGCCAAAGCGGTGACCCTGGTCCTCGCCACCGTGGTCATCGTCGCCGCC
>MGTO01000145.1 GCA_001799485.1 Desulfuromonadales bacterium GWC2_61_20
AGTCGATGATCTGAACGTCCTCGACGATGCCGGCGCGGTTGATGGTGATCTTGAGCAGGCAGATGCCGTCCTCGCCGCGAGCCGCCGCCGCCTGCGGATAGTGCCAGACGAGATAGATGCCGTCGCGAAAGCGTTTGAAAAAACTGACCAGCAAATCCTTTTCGGTGTCGAGCCAGATCGCCTCGCCGCGCTCGACTTCCTCCCGCAGCTTTTGCCGCCATTCGCGCACCTGTTCGGCGGCGACGTTGCGGGCCGCCTGGCTGCTAGACGCCAGCAGCTGCTCCCGGGAGACGGCGGGAGGAGGGGCGGGGAGGGTGCCTGGGCGGGTGGGGGAGGGAGGGCCGGTCGCTGCCGGTACCCCGCTTTTGGCCGGTGCCGGCCGGGTGACCGTCTCGGCCGGCCGGTTGGGTTGCCCCTCTTCGGGGGTGGTGCCGACCGGTGCCCGCTCGCGCTCGACCTGGCGGTCGTCAGGGGCGAGCCGCTTGGCCGGACGGGTGCGAGTCGTTTCCGTCGGCGGGGGCGGGAGATCGAGTTCCCGCGGACGCACGGGAATCTGGCGCAGATCGACCTCCAGCGGTGGCTGTGTCGTCGCTGTCGCGGGCGGTCCGGAACCGCTCCAGTACTCGACAAAAACGGCCAGGAGCAGATGCAGCAGCAACGACAGCAGGACGAGGGCGACAAAGAGCTTATGTTGTCGACGGTCACGAGAAGTCAAGAGGGCAGTTCCTTGCGTGGGAGCGGGGAGCAATGTCCTAGTATAGCCAATATCGGGGGCTGGAACCACTGCCGAATCGGGTCGGTGCTGTCGCTGGAAAAGGGTTGACCCTGCCCGGACCTTCGGTTATAAATTGATGCGGCAATTAAACCATGTTCTAAAAAGGAGCTCTGCATGCATCTTGTAGATCAGATCAAAGCCAAGGCCCGTCAAAAACTGCAAACCGTGGTACTCCCCGAGGGGTATGACGACCGCATGGTGCAGGCGGCAGGCCTGATCGTCAAGGACAAGCTGGCCAAGGTCGTCCTGCTCGGCAACCCCGCCACCCTCCAGGCCAAGGCCAAAGAGCTCGGCGCCTCCCTCGACGGCGTCGAACTTCTCGAGCCGGCGGCGGCCCCGAGGCTGGAAGCCTATATCGACGAACTGGTCGAGCTGCGCAAGAAGAAAGGGCTCTCCCGCGACGAGGCGAAGAAGCTCCTGACCCAGACGGATAACCTCTTCTTCGGCGCCATGATGGTGCGCAAGGGGGATGCCGGCGGCGCCGTCGCCGGGGCCGACAATACCACCGGCGACGTCTTGCGTGCCGCTTTCCAGTGCATCGGCACCGCTCCCGGCATCAAGACGGTCTCCTCGGTCTTCCTCATGGTCACCAAGAATCCCGAGTTCGGCGAAAACGGCGTCATCTGTTTCGCCGATTGCGCCGTCAATCCCAATCCCGATGCCCAGGCCCTGGCCGAGATCGCCGTCGCCACCGCCGCCAGCTGCAAGAGCTTCCTCGGCGTCGAGGCGCGGGTGGCGATGCTCTCCTTCTCGACCAAGGGGAGCGCCAGCCATGAGGATGCCGACAAGGTTCTCAAAGCCCTCGCCATCGCCAAGACCATCGACCCCAAGTTGCAGATCGACGGCGAACTGCAAGCCGACGCCGCCCTCCTGCCCAAGGTCGGGGCCAAGAAGGCTCCCGGCTCGCCCGTCGCCGGCAAGGCCAACGTCCTCATCTTCCCCACCCTCGACGCCGGCAATATCGCCTACAAGTTGGTCGAGCGCGTCGCCGGGGCCGAAGCGGTCGGTCCCATCATCCAGGGTCTGGCCAAGCCGGTCAACGACCTCTCCCGCGGCTGCTCGGTCGACGACATCGTCTCGGTGGCGGCAATCACGGCGGTGCAGGCGCAGGGGTAAAAGCACCAGCACCACGGTACGAAATGCGAAAGCCGGCGGGAGTTCCCGCCGGCTTTCGTCGTTGTTGGTGCCTAGCTGCGAGTTGACAGCTAATGGTTATCAGTCTAGCTCACTCGCCGCAGCAGCCCGCTCGCCCAGGAAAGCCCGACGCCGAAGCCGCTCATGGCAATGATATTGGCGGGGCCGTCGAGCTCGGCTTCGAGCATGATGGGGATGGTCGAGGAGATGGTGTTGCCGTAGTCGTGGGTGATGTAGGGGACCTTGGCGAGGGGAATCTGCAGGCGTTCGGCGATGGTCTCGACGATGATCTTGCTCCCCTGGTGGAGGAGGAGGCGGTCGAGGTCGGCGATGCCGAGGTCGTTGCTGGCGAGCATGCGGCGGATATCGTCGGGAATGACCTTGGCGGCGAAGTTGAAGACCGCCCGGCCGTTCATGAAGAGGGTGCCGTCGGTACAGATGAGCTTCTCGTGCTCAGTCCCCTGGGTGCCGAAAGTGAAGCGGCCCGGGACGAAGCGCGGCCGGTCGGAGACCAGTGTCGCCGCGGCGCCATCGCCGAAGAGGAGGGTGGTGTTCTTGTCGTTCTTGTCGATGATCTTTGAATAGGGGTCGGCCGTCAGCAGCAGTCCGCGTTTGAAGCCGTTGGCGTGCATGAAAGCAGTGATGATGGAGAGGGAATAGACAAAGCCGGAGCAGCCGAGGGAAATATCGAAGCAGGCACAGCTCGTCGGCAGTCCCAGTTTCTGGTGGACGATGGCGGAGGTGTGGGGGATGTTGTAGTCGGGATTCTGCGTGACCACGACCAGGGTCTCGATACTCGCCGGGTCACAGCGCTGCTGCTGCTGCAATTGGCGAAAGGCGGCGACAGCGAGGTCCGAGGTCTCTTCCGCCGCACTCTTCTGGGAGACGGCACGCACGCCGATCTTCTCCTCGATGAAGAAGTCGTCGATAGCGAATTGCTCCTTGCGGTCGTAGTTGGAGATCCTGCCGGCGGGGATGTAGTGGCCGATGGCTTCGATACCGAGCATGCTGGTCGCTCCGGAGTGAAATGCTCAAAAAAGAAGACCGGCGTCTAAGCACCGGTCTTCGTGCGGGATGTGCACGTCAGGCTATTTGCGTTGAAAATCCTTGCCGGCAAAACCGTAACGGAAATGCATGTGGTCGGTGTAACTCCCCTCGAGGATGGCGACAACGTCCTCGGTAAAGACCAGTTCCTCGTCGGTGGGGATGACAAAGACCTTGATCGGCGAATCCGCGGTGGTGATGACATTCTCGGTTTTGCGGGTCATGGTGTTCTTGTTTTTGACCTTGTCGAGCTTGATCCCCAGGTGTTCGAGGTTCTCCAGGGCTTTTTCGCGGAGAAGCCAACCCATCTCGCCGACACCGGCGGTGAAAACAACGGCATCGAGGCGGCCGATAGCGGCAAAGTAGCTGCCGATGTACTTCTTCAGGCGGTAGGCTTCGATGTCGAGGGAGAGCTGGCAGCGGTCATCCCCGTTTTCCGCCCCCTCGATCACGTCCCGGCGGTCGGTGAATTGACCGGTGATGCCGAGTACGCCCGACTTTTTGTTGAGAATTGAGTCGATCTCCTTGGCCGAGAGATTCTCCTTTTGCTGGATAAACATGGGGATGGCCGGATCGATATCGCCGCAGCGGGTGCCCATGACCGCCCCCTCAAGAGGGGTCAGCCCCATGGAGGTATCGACGGAGACCCCCCCCTTGATGGCACAGTGGGAGACACCGTTGCCGATGTGCATGGTGATGATGTTGCAGTCCTTGGGATCCTTGCCGAGGAGGACCGATGCCCGCTTGGATACGTAGAGGTGGCTGGTGCCGTGAAAGCCGTAACGGCGGACCCCGTACTTCTGGTACCACTCATAGGGGAGGGGGTAGGTGAAGGCATGGCGGGGCATGGTCTGGTGAAAGGCGGTATCGAAAATGGCAATGTGCGGTACGTTGGGGAGAACCGACTGGGCCGCCTCGATGCCGGAAATATTGGGCGGATTGTGCAGCGGTGCCAGATGCTGGACTTCCTTGATGGCGTCGAGGACCGCGGCGTCGATACGCACCGAACAGGTGAACTTTTCCCCCCCATGCACGACCCGATGGCCGACGGCGGAGATCTGGTTCATGTCGGCAACGACGCCATGCGATTTGCTCGACAGGGTCTTGATGATCAGATGGATGGCGACCTGGTGGTCGGGGCACTCGTATTCTTCGCGATAGGTTTCGCGCCCCGGCACCTCGTGGATAATGAAGGAATCACCAATGGTGACGCGTTCCACCATCCCTTTGGCGATGACTTCCTTGCGCTTCCAGTCGAAGAGCTGGTACTTGACCGAAGAACTGCCACAATTTAGGGCGAGAATATCCATGGGACGACCGACCTCCATGCCTGGGTTGTATCGAAATGAAAACAAAATGCTGTTATGGGGAAAATGGGCACCGGGACAAATGTACAGCTGGCATAACGGATAGTCAGTGCCGGAACCAGCGAATTCGGGGGAAAACGAGTTCTGGAGAGTATAACAATAGTTTCGATATTGCAAGAATTTTGTCCCTTTCGGGCCTGCTCTCCGAGTCGGGGAAGGGGGTCTGGCAAGGGTCAAGGGAGAGTGGACAACAAGCGCGGGCTTGATGTAAAGTCGGGGCACGTAATTGGCGCGATGCCGACATCATTTAGAGAGGAGGTGAGAAATTTGGCCCATACGATTACGACGGAGTGCATCAATTGTGGTGCGTGCGAGCCGGTCTGCCCGGTGAGTTGCATCAGCGAAGCCGGCAATGTCCGTGTCATTGACGCCGGTGTCTGCATTGACTGCGGCGCCTGTGTTGACACCTGCCCGGTCAGTGCGATTATCGCACCCTGACGCGCTATGGGGGAAACCCTTGCCGCGGGGGGGGGCGTTCCCGCACAGCGGGGAGCCGTTCGCCATGAATGAAAAGAGGGACCGCATCGACACAACGATGCGGTCCCTCTTTTTATCGCCAGGTTGAGGATACCCAGCACCCTTTTTACTGGGCCACCGGTCTGGCCTCGGCCAGCTCGACCGTGTAGGTAGAAAGTTCGGCGGGTAACTGCCGAAAGACAATGGTGAAGGGGACGGCCTTGCCGGGGGCAACATCGAGATTGGCCAGAGAATCGCCGAACTGATTGGCCATCGCCTCTTCAATCTTGTTGAAGGGGAGGCTGGTCAGGGTTGCATCGCTCAAGGGATTACCGCAATAGGCGGTCTGGGATTTGAGAATCTCGCCTTGCGCGTTGTAGAGAATCCCCTTGACGGCGATGGCGGTACGCGGATTCTTGTATTCGTTGATTGCCTCGCCACGGATGACAAAAATATCGCCGGCTTGCTGAGTGCTGAGATAGACCGCGGACTGTGTCGTCAAGGTGATCTTGCCGGGTTCAACCTTCGTCGCGCTCTTGCTGATGAAGTCGTCGATCGCTTTACGTGTATCGAAGACCCCCGGCTGGAAAAAGAAAAAGACGGCAGTTCCGACGATGGCGACCACCAGGATAACGACCAGGGTCACGAGAATGCTGACGATAGAAATCCGCCTGCCCGGTTTGGGCAGAGGGGTCGATAGGGGTTTGGCGCGGTTGGCGTGGCCGCGGCTGGGCCGCGATTCCTGGGCGGGTGCCGGCTCGCGCTGCGTCTCGTCGCGTACCGGCGAGGGCATCGGCGCCGGTGGCGCCGGCCTGGTTTCCGGCAGCGGTGTTTTGTCGACCGGATCCCCAAAACTCATGCTTTCGAAGTTCAGCTCATCGGCCTGGCTGCTGACGGCCGGTTCGGATACGGCGGGCTCCCCGAAGCTGAAGGCGGAGGGGTCGGAAGGGGTATCGCCGAAGTCGAAGTCGGCGGACGGGCTGGCGCCAAAACCAAAATTGTCGTCGTTTGCGGTCGTTGCCGTGGCCGGAGCATCGGCCGGGGGTTCGCCGAAATCGAATTCGCCGAAGGGATTCGCCTCGTCGACGGGGGTGGGCTGGGTCTGAGGGGCCTGGTCCGGGGGCGCGTTGTCAAAGTCGAACTCCCCGAGATCGACGCCGGTGCCGGTGCCGGGGGACGTTGAGACATCGGTCAGGTCGCTGGCGTCGAATCCCCCGGAGGACGTGGCGATATCTTCCATCTCCATGGCAGCACTGCTGGATGGGGCTGCATCGGCGACACTTTCCATGGAAAAGGAAAAGTCTCCTTCGTCGGTCGCCGGCGGGGCGTCCATGGTCAGATTGCCGAAGTCGATTGCCTCGGCCGCCATCGGCGCTGCTGCGGGTGCCGGTGCAGGAGGTGCCGGTGCAGGAGGTGCCGGTGCAGGAGGTGCCGGTGCAGGAGGTGCCGGTGCAGGAGGCTGATCGTCTGTGCTGGGAGGAAAGACGGTGAAAATCTCCTTGCACTTGGAGCAGCGTACCTTGGTTCCTTCCGGACGCAGTTTGTCGTCGGCCAGCTTGAAGCGGGTCTGGCAATGCGCGCACTCGATAACCACCAGGTCTCTCCTTTCGGTGCGGTTCAGGCCTCTTCCAGCAAGTAGATGTCGGGAAGATTGCGGTAGTGTTCGTCAAAATCGAGACCGTAGCCGACGATGAAGCCATCGTCGATGGTGAATCCGACATAATCCGGGCGGATCGGGACTTCCCTGCGTGCAGTTTTGTCAACGAGTGTACAAATCTTAAGTGACCGTGGCTGGCGCTGGAGGAGCTGGTGGTACAGGGTTTCGAGGGTGCAGCCGCTGTCGACGATATCCTCGACCACGACGACGTCGCGACCACGAATGGGGAGTTCCATCTCCATGCGCATTTCGACAATCCCCGATGAACGCGTGTCGGAGCCGTAACTGGCAAGGCGGACAAAGTCGACGCTGAGGGGGAGATCGATGGCCCGCACGAGATCGGCAACGAAGAGAAAGGACCCCTTAAGTACGGCGACGACAAGGATGTCGCACCCGCTGTAGTCGGCGCTGATGGCCGCCCCCAGCCGCTTGACCTGGGCGTCGATGTGACTGCGCGAAAAGAGGGGCTTGAGCTGACGATCGGGCATGGTTGGCGTCCGGTTGGCGGGAAGGTACGGTTCGAACGGCCATTCTATAGCAAGATTAACCCCTTGTGTCAATTTTTTCGGAGTCTTCCGAGAGACTGGCAACCGCTGTCCTCCGTGTGCTATAGTCGCCGCCACAACACATCAGCCGACCTGCCCGCATTCAGGCGTAAAGGAGGTCCATTGAACTATCGCAAACTTTGCCAATTAGCCCTGTACTGCTCCATGCTCCTGGCCACTCCCGTCCTTGCCGCCGGACCGCAACTCGTAGCTGAACAAAGCGAGCTCAGTTTCGGTGAAGTATTCCAGGGGGAAAAGGTCGAACGGGTCTTCCTCTTTCGCAATGCCGGAGACGCACCGCTCCTCATCGAGCGGGTCAAGAGTTCCTGTGGCTGTACCGCCGCGCTGGTTTCTTCCTCGGAGCTGGCCCCCGGAGCAACCGGCGAGCTGCGTGCTGTTTTCGACTCGGCCCGTTTTTCCGGCGAAGTCCAAAAGAGTATTTATCTCTACACCAATGATCCCGCCCGACCGATGGGGCAGTTTGTCATGCGCGGCACCGTCCGCCAGGAGGTGACGATCGTTCCGCCCCTGGCCGATCTTGGTGAAGTGAAGGCCGGTGCCACCAAGGAGGTGCGACTTGTCCTGACGAATCAGGGCAAAGAGACGATACCCCTCTATGGAGTCGATGTCCTCGCCCCCGATCTCACGGCAGAGTTGGCGGCGACTGCGGTCTCCCCAGGTGCTAGCGTCGAGTTGCGGCTGAAGTCCGCTCCGGGTGCCGAACGCAAGCGGTTGAACGGCTATCTGCTGGTCAAGACCGGCAGCGGCCGGGTGCCGGAATTGCGGGTCCCGGTCTATGGCTCGGTCGTCGCGCCCGCCGGTACGGCGCGATGAACCATGCAGCTTGGGTGTCGACGGCGGCGAGGCTGAAGCGTGCCGGCAGAGGAGGAGGACATGGACACGGGTAGGCAGGGTCCGTCGGAGCGGCGGCTATTTCTGCTGTCGATGCTGGCAGGGGTCGGGGCTCTGCTCGGGGCCATTGCGGTCTGGCCCCTTTACCGCTATCTTGCCCCGCAAGGGGGGGGCGGGACGACAGAACAGGTTGCCATTCCCTTAAGCGATGTCCCTTTGGGCGCCGCGCGTTTTTTCGATTATCACGGGCGTCCGGCGGTGCTGGTGCAAGTGCAAGCGGGCGAGTATGTCGCCTTGAGTGCGGTCTGCACCCATCTCGGCTGCATCGTCAAGTGGGTCGGCGAGAAGCGCCATTTTTTATGCCCCTGTCATGGCGGGCAGTTTGCGCCGACGGGGGCCGTCCTGGCTGGTCCGCCGCCCCAACCCCTGGCCTCCTACCGGGTGATCGTGCAGAGTGGCAAACTGCTGGTCGGCTGACGAACAGTAGCGGGAGCTAGTAGGCACAGAAGACCGAGAGGCCGAGCGTGGATCGATTAAAGACCCTGATGGACTGGTTCGATGTACGGTTGGGCGTGCGCGAGATTTTGCGCAGCAATCTGCAAGGGTACCTGCTGCCGCGGCATGTCAATATCTGGTACAGCCTCGGCGCCGTCCTCCTCGCCCTCTTCACCCTGCAGTTCCTCAGCGGTATCCTGCTGCTGGTCTACTATCTCCCTGCCGCCGACAAGGCCTTTGTCAGCGTCGAGCGGATCATGAATGCCGTTCCTTACGGCTGGCTGATCCGCACCCTGCACATGGTCGGATCCAACATCATTGTCGCCGTCCTCCTCCTCCACCTCCTCTCGGTCCTCTTCATGGGGGCCTACAAGAAACCGCGCGAATTGACCTGGCTGTCGGGTTTTGGCTTGTTCAACCTCAGCCTCATCCTCTGTCTGACCGGCTACCTGCTGCCGTGGAGCCAGCTCTCCTTCTGGGCGACCACGGTGGCGACCGATGCCGCCGGGGCGGTACCCTGGATCGGCGAGGGACTGGTGACTTTCCTGCGGGGTTCGCCCTCCGTCGGAGCCGGGACTCTGGGGCGTTTTTTTGCCCTGCACGTTGTCGCATTCCCCCTATTGTTCCTTGGTCTCGTCGGTTTCCACCTCTTCTGTGTGCGTCGGGCCGGGATTTCGGTTCCCCCTTTTGGCCCCTCCGCCCGTCCGGCGGGGGTCGGCACGACCTTTCAGCATGAAGTCCATCGCGACGGCATTCCTTTCTTTCCCAACTATACGGTCAAGGAACTGGCGGTGGTCATGTTCGTTCTGGCCGGTCTGGTGGCCATCACTGTTTTTGCCCCCGCCCTGTTTCTCCCCCCCGACGCCCTTGAACCGGCCGATCCTTTCACCACCCCCGACCATATCAAGCCGGAGTGGTATTTTCTTTGGGCTTATCAGACTCTGAAAATTTTTCCCAGCAAGCTGATGGGGCTCGCCGCCCAGGGCGGGGCCATGACTCTGCTGGCGCTCCTCCCTTTTCTCGATCGGGGCGAGGAACGCCGTCCTTTCCATCGCCCGCTTTTTCTCACTCTCTACGGCCTCGGGATTCTGCTGCTGCTCGGCCTTTCCATCTGGGGGCATCGGTCATGAAACGCGGAGTGCTGGCGTCCTTGACTCTGCTTCTGGCGACCGTGATGCCTCTGACAGCGGCCTATGCCGAAAGCACGTCCGCGTCCGGCGAAGCAGCCGCCGCGGAGACGGTCTGCCTGCAATGCCATGGCGGCCAGGCCGGGCGTCTCGGGGCGCCGGTGTCCCCCTGGCGGCAAAGCATCCACGCCAAAAATGGCATTTCCTGCCATGACTGTCACGGCGGCGATCCCGCCGATTTTGCCCAGGCCATGAGCCCCGAGCGGGGCTTTCTCGATGTCCCCGCCGCTGCCGCCATCGCCGATTTTTGCGGGCGGTGTCATGTCGGGGTGCGCGAAGATTATCTCGCCAGCGCCCACGGTCGGGCGCGGGAGCGGGGCCCGCACTGTGTGACCTGTCATGGCAGTCACACCGTGCAGGCGGCGACCCTGGAACTGATCAACGCCAAGGATTGCAGCCGCTGTCACGAATTCGGCCGGGCCGGGCAGATCAAGGAAGCGGTCGCCGCCGTCGACGCCCGCATCCTTGCCGTCGAACGGGACATCGCCGCCATGCACCGCATCGGTTTTGCCACCCGGGAGTTGCAGGACGAGCTCTTCAACCTGCGCAATGCTTTCCATCGCCTCTTTCATACGGTCGATGTCAACAAGGTGCGCAAAGAGACGGAAGACTTCAGCCGGCAACTCGACTTTCTCGACGGCAAGATTGCCGCCCTGCATGCGGAGTTGCAGTGGCGTCAGCTGGTCGGCTCCGGGGTTATCCTCTTGTTGCTTGCGGCCGGGGTGTTGTTGCTGCTGCTGCGCAAGACCTACGCCGATGAAGAGCGGGGGCGCAAAGAAGAGTAAGCGCTGCCGGGGACAGGAACAGATCGGGACGGCCCGCGGGACATGATCCTTTTCGGGCCGTCTTTTTGTCAGCGGGGGAGGGGGGTGTCCGGGGGGATGGCCAGATCCTGCTTGAGGTCGCGGTAGGCGCGCTCGATGTTGGGGCGAAGAAAGCGGCTGTACCCTTCGTAGGTGGCGTAGCGGGGGGGGAGGGAAAAAGTCTTCAGGGTCTGTTCGAGGCTGTCGCCGCGCTCGATGTGGGCGACGACAGTACTGAGGAAATCGCGAAAGTAGGTGCGGAATTCATCGAGCTCGGCGCTGCCGCAAACCGGCCCGTAGCCGGGGACGATGCGCTCGGCCCCGAGCTCGCCGAGAAAATCGAGGGCGAAGATCCAGTTGCGCATGTGCCCCTCTCCCATGTAGCCGACGCTGCGCACATAGAGGAGATCGCTGGTGTAGAGTACTTTGGCCTCCGGCAGAAAGACCGCCAGATCCCCGGGGCTGTGGGCTTCGCCGAGGTTGGTGAGGACGATGGTGTGAGGGGGCACCTTGAGGGTCATGCCGTCGTTGAAGAAAATACTCGGCGCCGTCGGCTTGCGCACCTCCCCCGTCAACGCCTGCCAGGCTTGCACCGAGGTGACGATGTCGACGCCGGGAGGGAAATCGAAGTCGATGTGGGAGAAGCCCTGGTGGTGGTGGGAGAGGATGAAGTAACGTACCGGTTTGGCGGTCGTCGTGGCGATGGCGGCGAAGAGGTTGCCGATCGCCTCCTTGGTCATGTGGGCGCCGCCGGCGACAACGTAGTCCCGTCCCTCGACGACAAAGGCATTGGATGTCGCCGGGCCGCCGGGCTGGGCGATGGCGGCGTAGACGCCATCCGCCAGTTTTTCCAGGCGATAGCCGCCGTCCCCCCAGGACAGAGAGGGGAGAAGGAGCAGCAGGTTGAAGGTAAGGAATAGAAACGAACGCATAGCGACCCTTCGCGTGATTTTGCACGGGAGCCATCATACTAGCGTGGAGTCTTCTCCAAAGGCAAGGAATGGGCGCAAGATAGGAGTTGCGTTCACGGGGAAGATGGGATATATAGACCATCCGTGCGCGGTTAGCTCAGCTGGATAGAGCGTTGGCCTCCGAAGCCAAAGGTCGCAGGTTCGAGTCCCGCACCGCGCGCCATACTTAAAATACAAACTCAGGGGCTGCCGCGATGCAGCCCCTGTTTCGTTTTGCTTGATTTCGCGAAGAGCATATAAAGACAAAAAGGCTCGCACCCAGTCGGTGCGAGCCTTTCTTATGAGCTGGAGCCACCCATCGGATTCGAACCGACGACCTGCTGATTACGAATCAGCTGCTCTACCAACTGAGCTAGGGTGGCCTGAGACAGTGCGAGGCCACCTTTTAACGTAAATCAAATAGGTTGTCAATGGCCTTCCCCGCAGCTGGCAAAGGAGACCCAGGCCGGTCATCCCTTGCCGGACCGGGCTATCAGGTGCGCATCTATGTTGACGGATTCATTCTCGGGTATATGGCGACCTTTGGCCGCGACTTCGCTGCCGCTTGGTGGTCAGATGTAGGGCGAGGGCCATATGTAGTGCCGCCGATGAGTTGTTGGCGGATCGCGAAGGGATATCGGGTCGAATCAAAAAAGCCGAGTTTCAGGTGGGTTAGGTGGGTCGGCCGGCTGCCGGGCGAAAAAAATGAGGTTACTTTATGGCACATGGGTATTTTTGGAGTGCGAATTGCAGCAAGATCTTAGTTAAAATTGCTAACAATATCAGTTCGATGCACTTTACTTTTCGAAATATATCAGTAAAAACAGGGACTTGTCTTAGGAGGTCACTTATGTTTCGGTCATGGTTTCGGCTCAGCGCTCTCGCTATATTGCTGATTGTCTCCGTTATTGCGCCAGTCGGAGCGGGTGCGGTGACCGCCCCCGTCATCAGTGTGCTGGGTCAGATCAGCGATGGCCTCAAGGCCCCGAGCCGGGTCGCTGTTGATGGCGCCGGAAACCTTTATGTGGCCGACATTCGTGCCGGAGGGGTCCTTAAGTACGATCGCTACGGGCGCAAGGTTCTGTCGGTTCTCAATGCCGCCTTTACCGGTGCTGGTCTTGCTGTCACTGCCGACGGGGCAACCCTTTACGTCGCCGGCAGTGACCGGGTCTTTGTCGTCAGTGCCCGGACCGGGGCCGAAGTTGGCCTTCTTGGCGCCGGGAACGGTGAGCTGGGTCAGGTTGGTGAGCTTGACCTCGACGCCGACGGCTATCTCTATGTTGCCGATACCGCTCGTCTGAAAGTTGCCGTTTATGATCCTGCCGGACTTTTGCAGTACACCTTCGGTGGTCCTCCGGCCGTGGCGGGTGGTACCCCGACCGATGGTCAGTTTCGCACCATCTCGGCGTTGACCGTCAATGCTCAGAGCCGCGAGGTTCTTGTTGCCGATTCCGGCGAGCCCAATGTCCGTCTTCAGGTCTTTGGTCTGGACGGTACCTTCATTCGCAAGCTGACCGCCACCACCGGTTTTGGTGCACCAACTCTATATACCTTTGGTGGCAGTGCCGTCGATACCCTTGGCCGGCTCTATGTTCTTGATTTCCTCCGGGGTGAGATTCGCATCCTCAATCCGAGTGCCGAAGCCTATACCTACCTGAGTAAATATGCCCAACCTGGCACCGCCGCCGGCCAGCTGACCATGCCAGCTGACGTCGCCTTTGATGCGAGTAGCGGGCGTCTCTTCGTTGCCAATGGTTCCGGTCGGGTTGAGGTCTTTGGTGTCGACGGCGCCGTCAACCCGCTGCGTAAAAATAACGCTCCGGGCCAGCCGGTATCCTTGAGCCCGGCCAGCGAAGTGGCGACAGCGCAACCGGTTTTGACCTGGGCCAATGCCGTCGACGCCGACAGCGGCGATGTCCTGACCTACAATGTAAAGCTCTCCCGTGCCGGCGCCGCCGACATTCTCTACAACGGCATTGCTCAAGGGGCGGGAGATTCCTCCTCCCTGCAGCTGACCGGAGCCCTTGTCGAGAATAGTTCTTACAGTTGGTCGGTCCAGGCTTTTGACGGCACCGACCTCTCCGCCTTCAGCGAAAGCCAGAGTTTCTTCGTCAACGCTGTCCAGGAAGCCCCCACCGCTCCGGCCCTGATCGCCCCCACCGCGGCGGCTCTGGTCGACGGCAGTGCCACCTTCTCTTGGAGCGGCGCCGTCGATCCCGATCCCGCCGACAGCGTCCGTTATGTCGTGCAGGTGTCCGCCACCGCCGATTTCGCCACTCCGGTTATCGAAACCGTCGGCACCAGCTTGAGCGCGGATATTGCCGATCTCGCCGGCTATGCCGACCTGGTCGACGGTAACAGTTATTTCTGGCGCGTCCAGGCGCTGGACAACCATGACCTGGCCACTGCTTCGGCGACCGGCACCTTTGTCTACGATACCGCCGTCCTCAAGATCACGGCGAACATGCCCGACGCCCGAGTTTTCCTTGGCGGCAGTCATGGCTACTCCGGCCGCGAAGTCGGCACGGCGCCGCTGGAGTTACGCGATCTCCCCGCCGGCGTGCAATCGGTGGTGGTCGAACGCAGTGGTTTTGAGCCCTGGGTTGGTCAGGTCACTGTTACCGACCGCGGGAATGTGACCGTCAACGCTCTGCTCGTCCCGGCTGTCGTGCCGGCCGCGCTCAAGTCGCAGCCGTTGAAGGCTGGTGTCGCCAAAATCAACTGTGGAGCTGATGCCGTTCCTGTCGCCGTCGATTTCGACAATGACGGCAGCATCGACCTGCTGACCGGCGAAGCCGACGGCAAGATTACCCTTTATCGCGGCGTGGTTGCGGCCAACCAGCCGGCTTTCGCTGCCGGTGAGCTCCTCCTCACTGCTCCGGCCGGGGCCGCTCCGGCGGTCGTCGACTGGAACAACGACGGCAAAAAGGATCTCCTGGTCGGCACCGGCGCCGGCGCGGTCGTTCTCTATCTCAATAGCGGGAGTGAAAACGCCCCCGTTTTCGGCGCGGAGAGCCTGTTGAGCGCCGCCGGTGCTCCTCTCAACGTCGGGGCCACGGCCTTCCCGACCGTCATCGATGTCGATGGCGACGGTGACAAGGATCTGGTCGTCGGTTCCGCCTCCGGCACCATCTACAAGTACCTCAATATCGGTTCCGACGCCGCCGTCGTTCTCGCTGCGCCGGTCGCACTCCTCACCCTGAGCGGAGATGCCGCGCCGACTTTCGTCGATTGGGATGGCGATGGCGTGCGTGAACTGCTGGTTGCCGTCAATAAGCAAATCGCCGTCTACGAGCCGCAGGCCGATGGTACTTTTGTCGCGAGCGGGGTCCTGGCCAAATTTTCCTCCAATGTCGTCGTGCGTCAGCGGATTTTCGCCTACGATGCCGATGGCAAAAAGGGGAAAGATCTTCTCGTCGGTAACGCGGGCGGCGATGTGCAGTTCGTCCGGGCCAATGGCAGTGCCTTTGTCCCAGCCCTGGCGCCGGCGTTGCTGGACAAGGTCGCCGAGATCGAGGCCCTGGCGACGGAAGGGGGGGTCGCCCTTTCACCCTCCCTGCAGACCGTCAAAAAGACCTTGCTCGCCGGCAATATGACGGTGGCCAAGATGGCCATCGGCGTTTTCGGGAAAACCTGGACCGGCTCGGTCGAGGTCGATGCCCTCATTGCCGAGCTGGTGCAGTTACCGCTCTGATTGTTTGCCGAATCTTTATTCGAGCATCATTTCATAACAGGAAAAGGACAGGTTGAGACGATGAAATTGCATACGACACGGATCGTCATCCTTGGGATCCTATTACTGGTTTTAGCCCAGCCGTCTTGGGCCCGCGGGCCTGCGGGGGTCAGCAATACCATTCATAACCTGTCGGTAACGGCACCTCTTGACCCGGTTTTTAGTACAGCGTTCTATCGGTCGAACGAGGACGAAGTCTGTATCTTCTGTCATACCCCGCACGGTGGCTCTCTGACCGGCCCGCTGTGGAATCACACGCTTTCCGGCGCGACCTTCACGCACTACAACAGCGCCACCATCTCCACCTATTTACAGGGGCTTGCGACCAATCGTCCGCCCAATGACGAGAGCCTCCTCTGTCTGAGTTGTCACGATGGCACCATTTCGGTCTACAGCATGTACAACACTTCTAATGATATCGGTCAACCTTACAACGACAATCTCGGTATCGGGTCTGAAGATACTCGCATGGCGTGGCAGTGGGGTGGCGGTGGCCCTGACCTGACCCCTGACCTGAGTAACGACCATCCCATCTCCTTCAGTTATAATTCGGTCCTGGCTAGCTATCCCTATGCGTCGGGTGATCCCAAAGCTGGTGCACTGCGTGCTGCAGCTGTTGCCACAGGAGCCGGTGTTCGTTTTTTCGGCACGGCGCAGCGTGTCGAATGCAGTAGTTGTCACGACCCCCATGTTGATTATCTAAGTGCCGGCAACGAGGCCTATGCCCCGTTTCTGGTGACGACAAATACTGGCAGCAAGTTGTGTCTGGCCTGCCACAATAAATAATTTCATCGGCGATCTTAAGCAGCTAATTCACAGTTTTTGTTGGCACTTATACAAAGTAGCGATATTCAGGAGTGACCCCATGAGAAGAACTTCTCTGGCGAGTGTGGTGTTGATTGTGGCCCTGATTCTGTTCGGTACCTGCGACTACAGTCAGGCAGCTTATCTGCACTATTTCAGTTGCGCCGACTGCCACAAACCGGGGACGACGGTTACGACCCTGGATGGCAACGGAGTATGTTTTCCCTGTCACGGCAGCACGCCCGCTCCAAAGTTGTTCAATGACGGGGCGACTCACACCTCGACGGGCGGTTTCGCTCTGGGCGACGCGAGTAATTTCGCCGGGTCCTATCCGGCGACGGTAACTCCTGATCAGCAGTCGTCGCACAACTGGGCTTCGCCCAATGACGTCATGCCGAGTGTCTCTGCTCTGGCTCCGGTCAATCCGAAATTTGCCAGCAAAGCTTCGGCCGGACGTATTTCCTGTTCTCGCTGTCACAACCCCCATGCCGATCGCACAACCTTGGGGAAAAAGAGCCTGCGGCTTTTTGATCCGCTGAATCCGACCAAGCCCGCCGAAGAGATCAGCAACGCCATGTGTCTCGACTGTCACCGCGGGATGAATAAAATCCCCACGCACGGTCTTGAGACCCATCCCCTGGTGGCCGACTACAGCGCTACGGTCGCTGCGGCCAACGCCGCCTATCTTCTCGAGCATCCGACCGCTACGGCCGAGGAACTCCCCTACAAACCCGCTCCCGACAATTCGACCACCGCTAACGGTAACGTCACCCTGCTCAATGGCGGGATCGCTTGCGTCTCCTGCCACAGCACCCATTTTGCCGATTCCGATGCCTCGACCGCGGATGGCCCCAGCATCTTGCCTGGTACTGCCCAGGGCGACGGCCTTATGCTCAAGCACAATGGCCCGCGCAGCGAGAACCCGGCTGTCCCCGGCGCCGGCGACAGTATCTGCCAGACTTGTCATCAGTACGCAGGCCATGCCGGCGCGACGATGGTCAACCCCCTCGGCTGCAACGTCTGTCACGGCGGCCATGCCTTCGATCCCGTAAGTAATCAGCCCAACTACTACATGCTCAACAAGACCATCGTCATCGACAGCGCCAAAACCCCCAATCCTGCCGATGGCCCCGGTCCGGTTACCATTAACCTCAGCTACACCTCCCTGACTTCGGACTGGATGAACCCCGCCGGCACCGGTTATTGCCAGGGCTGTCACGATCTCGGTACCGAGCATAATACCCTGACCGAAGGCAACGCTTCGACCAATTGTGACGGCTGCCATAACCATGATGGCGCTACCTTCACCGGCGGCGGCTGCAATACCTGCCATGGTTATTCCCCCAGCACCGACACCGTCGGCGGCCCGACCGGCTTTGCTGCCGATCCCAATACCGGCTTCAACTACAAAACCGCGGCTGGCGTCGTCAGCCCGAAAAACGAAGCGACGACCGCCCATCTCAAGCATGCCGATCTTCTCGATGTCAGCGCCAGCAACTACAAACTGGCCTGCGGCGAGTGTCACAATAACTTTGGCACCAGCCATCAGAACGGCAGCTATCAGGATGTCGCCTTCGCCGCCCAGGCTTCCCTCGGCGGTTTGACCCCTGCCGCCTATGCCCCGGCCGGCAACGGCACCTGCGCCACCATCTACTGCCACAGCGATGGCCGCAGCATTCGCGCCGGCGGTCCCACGGCCAAGGTCATTCCCGCCTGGGCCGGCGGCAGCACCGGCTGCACCTCCTGCCACAACACCGGCACCACCGGCACCAGTGTCGTCCATAATACCCATCTCTCCCTCGCCGGCCTGAGCGTCACCTGCGACACCTGCCATACCTTGACTTCGGCCGACGGCTCGACGCTGAAAGCGACTGCGACCGGCAACGGCGGCGTCCATGTCGATGGCATCGTCACCGTCGATGGCGCATTTAACACCTTCACCCCGGCGGCCTTCAACGCGCCGACCGGCGCCTGCGCCGTCTACTGCCATACCAACGGCACGACCTATGTCGTCCAGCCCGATTGGGATGATGTCAGCACCGGCGATTGCGGCGACTGTCATGCCGTCGCTGCCGGCAACGGTTTGTCCGGCGCCCATGACCAGCATCTTGCCGTTCCCGGCGTGACCTGCACCAGCTGTCACACGCACGATGGTCTGACCTTCGGCGGCGCCAGCGGGCATATTAATGGCAGTGCTGCCGGCGAAATTATCGCCGGGGCCTGCAATGGCTGCCATGGCGCCACGGTCGGCGGCTCCGGAGTCGACGCCGAACCGGTCTTTACCGATCCGGCCTCGGTCAACTGTTCCACCTGTCACCTTGGTACCCTGGCGGTGGTTGGGGGCAAGACCGCCCCGGCCAAGAACAGCGCCGACACCACCGGCCACAACAAGGCGACCGGCAACTACGCGGTCTCCGGTAATGGTGCCGCCAACCAGGCTTGCACTGCCTGTCACGATGCCGCCTCTGCCGGCCATTTCGACGGCGTCAGTGGCGACGACGATCGGCTGAATGGCGGCTTCGCCTGCACCAGCTGCCACACCACCATCGTCTCGCACCGCGCCCAGAGTTGCTCCACCTGCCACGACCCCCACGGCAGCAGCAATATCTTCATGGTCAAGTCGACCAGCGCTCTTTACAGCGGCACGGTCGTCTTCGCTGCCGTCACCGGCGCCAACTCCTATGATGAAGCCGATGCCGCCAACGGCGACGACATCTGCGCCACCTGCCATACCTACTCGGGTGGAACCCTCACCGCGCACAACAACAAGACCAACGAGGGGGTGGCGCACAACGAAGGGACCAACTGCTTTACCTGTCACAAATCCCACGAAGAACCGGCCGGCGCCTTTATCGCCGGGGCCGGCAACGCCTGTAACGACTGCCATGGCAACCCGCCGCCCAGCGGGGTCCATGCCGGCCATGCCCTGGTTGCCGACAACTCCACGGCGGAAGACCGCAGCGATTGCGCCACTTGCCACACCGGCGCCGCCAGCTACACCTATGATCCCTCGACCGACCAGGGGAACAGCCTCAACCATGGTAACGCGGCTGGCCGCGTGACCCTCCTTACCGCCTCCGTCGGCTTCAACAGCGGCGACGGCTCCTGCGCCACCGCCTGCCACAAGTCGAGTGCGGCCGACGGTTTCTGGACCGACACCGCCCTCAATTGCAACGCCTGTCACTATCAGTCGGCGACCCCGACCGCGGCCGCCAATACTGCCGATGCCAGCCCCCTGACCGGCACCCATAACCAGCACTTCGACGCTTCCGCCGTCTGCACCGATTGTCATGCTGCGGTCAGCGATCTGACCCATATCAACGATGTCAGCGGCGCAACCGATGCCCTCAAAATCAGTGGCAAGGCGGCAGCCCTGCAGAACGAAGCCACCGTTACCGCGGCCGCCCTCGGTGCGACCGGCACCGACCCCGATCCGGGTAACGCGACCTGCGACAACACTGCCTGCCACAACCCCTCCAATGGCGCCTTCAGCGCGACCTGGACGGTGACTGCGGCGGACTGCACTACCTGCCATAGCAGCACCGATCCGACCACCGGCAGCCATACCTCACATCTGGCCGCCACCGTCCCGACCACCTTCGGTAAGACCGTTGCCTGCAGCGATTGCCATGGCACCCTGCCGGTCAGCAACGCGCACCAGAATGCCGCGGTCGATTTCGCCGCCGGTGTCGCCTTTGACGGTGTCACCACCAATACCTGTAACACCACTGTCTGTCACACCGACGGCCTCGGTGCCGCTGTCGTCACCCCGCAGTGGGGTCGGGCTGCCAGCAGCGCCGACGACTGCACTATCTGTCATCTCAACGGTCCGGCGACCGGCCGGCACGCGGTCCACGTCGCCAACACGACCTTCGTCACCGCCTGCACCGAGTGTCATACGGCGCAGACGGCCGTGACCCATATCGACGATGCGGTCGACAATACCGTGACCTATGTCCCGGCGACCGGCGGCTGCACCAACAATTGTCATACCGTCACCGCCGCCACCGCCGGCGATTGGAATGATGCGGCCAAACTCGCCTGCACCGATTGTCACAGTGCCAGCGGCAAGACTCTCTACAAAGGCTGGCCGCCGGTTTCCGGCGCCCACGCTGTTCACGTTGCCAATAGCAGTTATGTCAGCGCCAACTGTCTCGATTGCCACAACGACAACACCACCACGCACAGCGTGATCAATAATGTCGTCACCAGCGCGGTCGGGGTCAAGCTGACCGTCAACCCCGCTAACGGCTCCTGCACCAACAGCTGCCATCTTTCAGCGCAGGCGGCTGACTGGACCGGTGGCGCGGCGGCGATCACCTGTACCGATTGCCATACCGCCGGGACCTACATCGGTGGTGGCGCCAATCTGCCGACCTCCGGTCTCCACACCGTCACCCCGACCATTACCGGTCAGAAACATGACCAGAGTGTCGCTGGCGGCTGCGCCGCCTGTCACAACACGGTGAGTGGCCTGGCCAGCCATATCAACGGCGCCTTGACCGCTGATACCATGGCCAACCTCGGTCTGCAGTACTACACCCAGACCGCGGCCAACACCGGCACCTGTCTCACCGCCTGCCACACCACCAACAGCGCCGATTGGGCACACAAGTGGACCAATACCGCCAACTTCTATACCAGTGCTACCCTCTCCTGCGCCGGTTGTCACGGCGACTGGAACCAGACCTGGAACAGCGGCGTCATTCACCGCACCAGCGCCGCATCCCGCTCCATGCACGGTACCGGCACCACCTACCAGTGCAAGGATTGCCACGGTCTCGAAGCGACCAGCAACAACTACACCTTCGCCTTCGGCAGCAACGATTGGGGCGGAACCAGCGAGCACGGTAACGGCTCCATCGAGGTCAACACCAACACCGCCACCTACAATGCAACCACCGGTGTCTGCGCCACCTGTCATACCGCGACCGGCGTCGATGGCGTCCATAACTTCCTCGACACCAGCTGGGCCATCGCTCCGGTAGCGGGCGACTCCATCAACGCCACCTGTGGCTCCTGCCATACGGGCGGTAAATCGACGGTCGGCTCCTCCGGCGCCCACGATGCCCACGGCTCCAGCCTGGGTGATGAAACCACCTGTTATCCCTGTCATGGCGATAACGGCGGCGCCGGTTACGATGTCTACACCGGCAGCCACAGCACCGGCACGGTCGACTTTGTCGGGATCACCTATTCGACGGCCACCCGCAACGATGTCACCGGCACCTGTCTGACCTCCGGTTGCCACAACAAGTCGACCGGCACCGAGCAGTCGGCTCTGTGGAGCAGCGCTGCACTCGCCTGTGACGATTGCCATTACTATGCCACCGGCACCACCCCGACCTCGGCCGGGAATGCCGCAGCTACCACGGCCCTCTCGGCCGACCACGGCAATCACTTCGGCACCGGCGGGACCTTTGCCTGCGCCGCCTGCCACGGCGCCGATCCGACCGATACCACCCACATCACCGCCGGGACACTATTCCAGCGCTCCACCCCGGTAATGGATAACGCCACCGTCACCGAAGCGTCCTTCGTCGACGGTACTAACACCTGCTCCAACACCGCCTGCCACAACCCTTCCGCCACCACCTACTCGGCCATCTGGCAGACTTCGACGGCCTCCTGTACCCT
>MGTO01000146.1 GCA_001799485.1 Desulfuromonadales bacterium GWC2_61_20
CGCGGGACTCAAGGCGCGGCGCTGTTCGAGGAGCGCGACGATGCGGGCGGCACGGCGCCGCACCTTCTCCGGCTTGAGTCTGGGGTTGTAGGCGAGACGCGGGCCGGGGAGGATGGCGGCGAGGGTCGCTCCTTCCGCCGCGGTCAGCTCCGCCGGGTTCTTGTCGAAGTGGTAGCGGGCGCCGGCGCCGACACCGTGGACGCGGGGCCCCAGTTCGACGACATTGAGGTAGAGTTCGAGAATGCGCGCCTTGCTCAAACTCGCTTCCATGCGGCGGGCGAGGACGATCTCGCGCAGCTTGCGCAGCACCGTCTTCTCCCGGGAGAGGAAGAGGTTCTTGGCCAGTTGCTGGGTGATGGTCGAGGCCCCCCGGGCGAGGCGCTTCTGCTCCAGATCGTGGCGCAGCGCTTCGCGCATCGCCTCCATGTCGATCCCCTGATGGCCGTAGAAGCCGGCATCCTCGGCGACGATGACCGCCCATTTCAGGGTGGCGGGAATCGACTCATGCGGGGTCCAGTCGCGGTTTTTCGGGCCGACGACAAAAGGATGCTCTTTCCCCTGCCAGTCGCGCACGACGATGCTGAAAGAGGTGCGCGGGTTCTTGAGAAAGCTGACGTCGGGGAGGCGCCAGAAGACGGCGAAAACGACCGCGCCCGCCCCCAAAAGCAGGAGGAGGGCGGCGGCGAGGAGGAGACGGCGGGTCGTCAAGCGGCGGCCAGGGTTCATTTGCTCGGCGGCAGATCGCGATAGGGAGGGTAATGGTGTTCCGACACGAGATTCTCGATGGCTTCCGGTTCGTAACAGCTGTAGCCCTCGAAGGCGTGTTTGAGGTGACGGACCCAGTTGCGCGGCGGTCGCGACGAAACCTCGTGTTTGCCCTGCCGGCGTTTGCCGGTGATGGCGACGGTCCCCTTGGCGTCCACCCAGGCGTTGACGGTGTAACAGGTGCGGCCGCGGCAGTTGCGGGCCTCGACCTGGCCGGCGCCGAGATCGGCGCCGCGGATGATCCAGTGTTTGCGCTGCAAGGCGAGGATCAGGGCCGAAGTCGAGAGACGCCGATCGGAGGCGGTTGTGCAGAGGGGTTGCAGAATAAACTGGCGGGCGGCGAAGGCCGGTGGGGCGCAGGCACAGAAGAGGGTGATGGCAATAATCGGCAGCATCAGACGTGGCATCGAGAGGGTCTCCTTGTCGGCGGCAGCGGGCGTCACCCAGGCGGGCAGTATCGTCGAAAAAACATATGGCCCGGGCAGAATAACGCAAACCGCGAGTAAAGGGAATCGCCTTTGCCGACACCTCCGCCGGGCGACGATTACCTTTTCACCTCCGCGACCATGACGGCCCGGCGGTGTATCGCCCGCGGTTCGTGGCCACTTGTCGGACTGGTGTCGAACCACGCAACGTAGTCGGGACCGCAAGGTCAGCCGACTCATTCCTTCAAGGTCGAAAAGACGAAGGCGGAATTACCGCTGATCTGGGGGTTCTGGTCGCGACCGTATTGTCTTCTGGCCATGTAGGTGACTTCAAGGCTGAGGAACTCCTGCACTTCGGCCAGGGAAATTTGGCGGTCTTCATTACCATACGGTTTCTGGTCGGCTTCGCCGCTGAGGGCTTTGAGGAAATAGCTGGTGAAGAGACTGTGCTGCGCCTCGGTATCCCACGAGGCGATTTCGCCGACATCGGTGGCGGCGAGGACGTTGATGCCGTTTTGCACCTTGGGCAGAGTGATCGGCTTCAGGGCGATGGACGAGGCGTTCTTGGTGATGGTGCCGCCTTGCGAGCTGCCGGAGAAGCAGGCATCGATGACCACGGTAATGCTCCTGGCCGGCAGCTTGGCGATGTTCCGGTAAAGGGTATCGAGGGGATAGCCGTTCAGTTCGACCGTGGTCGGATCGGCGTCGACGGGGAGGAGATAGCCGGAGCCGTCGGTCAGGCTCGGCGCGCCATGCCCCGAGTAGTAGATGAAGACGTCGGATTCCGGGCGCACCCAGTTGAACAGCCGCCCTTTATGGTTGTCCTTGTTGCCGAGGGTTGATACCATTTCCGCCTGGGTGGCGTCTTCCAGGTAGATGATGTTGCCTTCCCGGTAACCCTTGACATTGACCAGGATCTCCTTGATGGCCTGGGCGTCGTTGAGGGCATAGTCGACGTTGGGGACGGACTTTTTGGCCGACATGTAGTTCATGTTGCCGATGATGACGGCGACGGCATGTTGATTTTTCTCCGGCTTGAGGCCGGAGTCTGTTTTCGCTTTGCTGGTGTACTTCGGAGCCGGTTTCGGAGTGGATGCACTGGTCGCCTTGCTTTTTGCCTTCATCGTGTTGAGGGCCAACAGGGCCTGTTTCCTTGCGCCGGCGGACGGTTCATTCCTGGCGGAATTTTCCAGGGACTGCAGCAGCCTGTCCGAAGCGACGTTCAAGCGAGAGATCGTGCTGTTGTAGCTGGAGTTGTAGACTTTTCTTCTGACTTCCTCATTCGGATGGGTAGCCCCGGCGTAAATCAGCTTTTCGAGTAAATCCCTGTCATTATCCTTGAATATGGTCACGGCAGACGACAGGGCCGCATAAAACACATTGGTGTTGCCGACGTTGTCGAGGGCAAACCTGGCGACGTCGGCAAAGTATTGGTTTGCTTCAGTCTTATGCACGGCGATGTTGTAACAGGCATTGACCTTGTCGTTGTCGACTGTGCCAGCAAAGACGGTGAGAATCTTGGGAATACCGGCGAGGGACGTCAGCTCGGCCTGGGTGATGCTATATTTTTCGAACCATTTTTCTCCCAGGGAAAAACCGGAACAAAACAAAAAGACCAGCAACAGCGGGAACAGCTTTTTCATCGTCTCCTCCCGGGAGGTGAATGACAGGTTTGGTGGTTGCTCTGGCTCACGATGCGCCCACAGAATAGCATGGGTGGTTAATGAGAATCGCGAAAATCGTGAGCAGGGTCGCAAGGCCATGCCCTGACGTCGCGATCCGGGCGCCCGCGTGGGGCATTGACAGAAAGAGCGCAAGGGTATATTTCATTCTGCTCGTCCTCACGGACTGAGCGTCAAGGGAAGAGAGGCCACGACATGACCCAAAAACGCTCAGGGATCGTCCCCCTGTTGCAACACGAAGCGGCGGGAGGAGTCCTCCTCCTCCTCGCCACCATCTGCGCCATGGCCCTCGCCAATTCGCCGTGGCGCGACTGGTATGCCTTCTTTCTCGAGACGCCGGTGGCGGTGCAGATCGGCCAGGCCAGGCTGGCCAAACCGTTGCTCCTCTGGATCAACGACGGGCTGATGGCGATCTTCTTTCTCCTCATCGGCCTGGAGCTCAAGCGCGAGGTCGTTGCCGGCGAGTTGTCGCAGCCGGCACAGGTCGTTTTGCCATTGCTGGCGGCCGTCGGGGGGATGGTCGTCCCCGCCCTGATCTACCTCTTTTTCAATAGTAGCGATCCGACCACCGTCAGTGGCTGGGCGATTCCGGCCGCCACCGACATCGCCTTTGCCCTCGGCGTCCTCGCCCTCCTCGGCAGTCGCGTCCCCCGTTCCCTGAAACTCTTTCTATTGACCCTGGCCATTGCCGACGACCTCGGCGCCATCGTCATCATCGCCCTCTTCTATTCGAGCAACATCTCCTTCGTTTCACTCCTCCTTGCCGCCCTGGTGCTTGTCATCCTCTTTTTCTGCAATCGCGGCGGGGTCCGGACCATCGCCCCCTACCTGGTTCTCGGGTTCTTCCTCTGGCTGGCGGTGCTCAAGTCGGGGGTCCATGCGACCCTGGCCGGTGTCGTCCTCGCCTTCTTTCTCCCTCTGCGCGGTGGCCCGCCAGGGGTAGAGCCGCCCTTGCGCCAGCTGGAGCACGATCTGCAGCCCGCCGTCGTCTTTGTCATCCTCCCCCTCTTCGCCTTTGCCAACACCGGCATCTCTCTGGCTGGCCTGACCCCGGCGGCACTGTTGCAGCCGGTCCCTCTCGGCATCGCCCTCGGCCTCCTTCTCGGCAAGCTCATCGGGATTTTCGGCTGTTCCTGGCTGGCGGTCAAGGCCGGTTTGGCACGCCTTCCCGAGGGCGCCAGCTGGCGGGCGATGGCCGGGGTGGCCCTCCTCTGTGGCATCGGTTTCACCATGAGCCTCTTCATCAGTTCCCTCGCCTTCGAACAGGGGGAAGGGAATACCCTCCTCGTCGATCGTCTCGGCATCCTCGTCGGCTCGGGGTTGTCCGGGCTGGCGGGTTATGTGGTGTTACGGCTGGTCTTGCCGTCATCTGAGGCGGGACGGCAACATCGCAGCAAGAAAGGTAAGCACTAGATGATCGTGGTGGAGAATCTGACCTTCGACTATCCGGGGACGCGCGCCCTCGACCGCGTCTCCTTCCGCGTGACCGCCGGGAGCATCACCGCCCTGGTCGGTCCCAACGGGGCCGGCAAGACGACCCTGCTGCGCGCCCTGGCGGCGCTGGAAGAACCGGTTGCCGGCACCATCCGCATCGCCGGCATCGACGTCCTCGCCGAGCCGCGGGCCTGCCACCGCCAGGTCGGCTATCTCTCGGACTTCTTCGGCCTCTACGACGAATTGACCGTGCGCCAGTGTCTTCTCCATGCCGCCGCCATCCGCGGGCTGGCGGCCGCCGCCGGGGCGGCAGCCGCGCTGCGCTCGGCGACCCGTCTCGGCCTGGCCGAGCGGCTGGAAGCCAAGGCCGGCACTTTGTCGCGGGGGCTGCGCCAGCGTCTCGCCATCGCCCAGGCCATCGTCCATCGGCCCGCGCTGCTCCTTCTCGACGAGCCGGCTTCGGGCCTCGACCCGGAGGCGCGCCACAGCCTGGCCCGGCTCTTTCTCACCCTGCGCGACGAGGGGATGACCCTCCTCGTCTCCTCCCATATCCTCGCCGAGCTCGACGAATACTCCGACGATATGCTGGTGCTGCGCGCCGGCAAACTGGTCGCCCACAACCCGGTTCGGGCGCCGGCGCAACCGGCGCCGGCGACGCCTCTGCGCCTGCTGCTGGCGACGCCCTGCGCCGGTCTCGGCGCACTCCTCGCCGCCGCGGACGAGGTGACGCAGGTTTGTCTCGCCGGATTGACGGCGACCTTCAACTTCAGCGGCGACGACGGCGCCCGCCACCGCCTCCTGCGCCGCCTCATCGAGGCCGGGGCCGAAGTCTGCGCCCTGGCCGAGGAAAGGCCGAACCTGCAGCAGGCTTATCTCGATTCGGTCCGCGGCAGTGCCGGGGAGGTGGGACGATGAGCAATCCCGAACTGCGCCGCAACCTCTGGCTCGAGCTGACCCCGCACCGCCTCGTCGGCATGCCGCTGATCCTCGCTGTCATCTTTCTCCTCCTCTATATCCTCGACGATTACCGGTTCGCTGACGGGGTCGCCAATGGCGCCGTCGGTCTCTACACCCTCCTCGCCGTCCTCTGGGGGACGCGGCAGGCCGCCGAAACGATCATCAGCGAAATTCGCGACCACACCTGGGACAGCCAGCGCATGTCGGTGGTCGGACCGTGGTCGATGACCTTGGGCAAACTCTTCGGCAGCACCATTTATCCCTGGTATGGCGGACTCCTCTGTCTGGCCGTCTATGCCGCCGCCGCGCCGACGCACGAGGTCCCCCTGACCGAAAGCCTCCTCATCCTCCTCGGCATTGCTCTTTTCAGCCAGAGTGTCGCCCTCCTCGCCAGTCTCCAGGCGATCCGCAAGGACCGCCGTTACAGCCGCTCCCAGGCCGCCGCCTTTCTCATCCTCGGTCTCGGCCTCGGCTTGCCGCTCCTTTCCCTGGCCTTCGAGGGCAATCAATCGATCCTTTGGTACGGGATTCCTGTCGATCTGACCGATCTGGCCCTGCTCTCCCTCTACGCCTTCCTCGGCTGGGCGGTGATCGGCGTGGCCCGGCTGCTGCGCAGCGAGCTGCAGATGAAGAGCACCCCGCTGGTCTGGTGCGCCTTTGTCCTCTTCGCCATGGTCTATGTCGCCGGCTTCTTCAACGCCGGCAGCGAGGATCTGCCTCTCCCCCTGCTGCATCTCTATGCCGCCCTGGTGGTCGGAGTCACCCTCACCTACGGCATGGCCTTCAGCGAGCGCAAAGATCCGGTGGCCTTCCACCGTTTGCTTCAGGCCTGCGCCCGCCGCAACTGGCGCGATTTCTGGCTGCATCTCCCCCTCTGGGGCGCCACCCTGCCGCTGGTCGCCATCGCCGTCGGCGGCCTCCTCCTGCGCGATCTCGCCGGCAGCGCGCCGGCGGGGGCAGGCTTCTCCGGGGTGACGGCGGTGGCCGTCTTCGCCTTTCTCCTGCGCGATCTCGCCCTGCTCCTCTATCTCAACCTCGGCCGCGTCCCGCGTCGCGCCGACATGGTCGCGGTCCTCTATCTCGGCCTCCTCTACGGGGTGATTCCGATTATCTTCGCCACCCTTGACCTCGACCGGCTGACCCTCCTCTTCTGGCCGCGCTGGGATATGGCGCCGCTGCCGACGGTGCTGGCGCCAGTCGGCGAGCTCGGCCTGGTCGCCTGGCTCTTGATCCGGCGCTGGCAGACGCAGCATCGGCGGCCGGGATAAGGGGGGGGATCCGGAGAATGCGTGGCCATGGCTGAAATTTCTTACGAAAAACTCCTCGAAAGCCTCTTTGACGGGGTCTATTTCGTCGATCTCTCCCGGCGTATCCTCATCTGGAACAAGGGGGCCGAACGCATCACCGGTTACAGCCGGGAAGAAGTCATCGGTACCAGTTGTGGCGAAAACATCCTCCGTCATGTCGATGGCGGCGGCTGCGAGAAGTGCACAGGCGGTTGCGATCTCGCCGCCACCCTGCTGGACGGCAAGGTGCGTGAGGCGACCCTCTTCCTCCACCACAAGCTCGGTCATCGGGTGCCGGTGAGTGTGCGGATTTCGCCGGTGCGCGACGACGCGGGGAAGATCATCGGCGGCATCGAGGTCTTTACCGACAATTCCAATGCCCTGCAGATCCTGCAGGAGCTCGAACGCTACAAGGAAGAAGCCTATATCGACGCCCTGACCAAGGTGGGGAATCGTCGTTACGGCGAGATGACCCTCGACACCCGCCTCTACGAATGGCGCACCCACGCCACCCCGGTCGGAGTGATTTTTCTCGATATCGATCATTTCAAAAACTTCAACGACACCTTCGGCCATCAGGCCGGCGATGCCGTCCTCACCATGGTCGGCAAGTCGGTGAGCAACACCCTGCGCCGCTGGGATGCCCTGGTTCGCTGGGGCGGGGAGGAGTTCGTCGTTATCCTCAACGATGTCTCGCCGGAGTTGCTCGCCGAGATCGCCGAGCGCATTCGCGTCATCATCGCCAGCAGCTTCCTTATGCTCGGCGGGGAGAAGGTGGAGGTCACCGCTTCCCTCGGAGGGACGCTGGCGGTGGCCGGCGACACCCCGGAGGCGATCATCGCCCGGGCCGACCGGCTGATGTACGCGAGCAAGGGGCGCGGGCGCAACGTCGTCACCCTCGGTTGAGGACCCCGCTTAAGCACTTGGCCTGGGGCATTTGTCAGGGTTGTCTCGCCGAAAGGAACATTTGTGCCCCACGATTTGCATGATTTTTTTACCTTTCTCACCCTTCTTTTCTACGGCCTGGTCTTTTTTACCGCCGGCGTGGCGATCACAACGAAAGTCACCCGTGGCAGCAACCTGACGATTGCCCGCCATCTCCCGCTCTTTGCCCTCTTTGCCTTTGTCCATGCGTTCCACGAGTGGTTGGTCCTTTTTCTTTATCTGGAGTGGCCGACCATTCCGCAGGAGCTGCTGCCGATTATCAGCGGGATGCGGTTGGTGCCGGTCTTTCTTTCTTTCGTGCTGTTGCTGTTGTTCGGCTTCAATGTCCTGAAAAGCGTTTATCCGCACTACCGCAAGGTCGTGAGTTCGCTTGCGCTGCTGCTGCCAGTCATGCTTTTTGCCATTTTGTACCTGCATGGCATCGACGCCTCGCCTGAGTTCTTTCGTTTTGCCGTGTTGCGCGTGCGCAACCTGATCGGATTCCCCGCCGCATTAATGGCGGGAGTCGGCCTCGTCGGTTATGCCGGCACCGTTCGCGCGACCAGCGAAAAGGTCGCACGCAACTTCGCCGCCGCCGGTATCGCCCTCATCGTCTACGGGCTCTTCGCCGGTTTGGTGCCGACCGGGGTCATCCTCGGGTACGGTGTGCGGATCGAGCTGTTGCGCGGCGTAGCCGGTCTCTTCATCCTGCATTTTCTGATGAATGCCCTGCATATCTTCGACCTGGAGCGCGAGGCAATCATCGAAGAACGCCTGCAGCGTTTCGCCCAGTCGGAAAAGCTGGCTTCCCTGGGTCAGTTGGCGGCCGGCATTGCTCACGAGATCAACAACCCCCTCGCCAATGTCTCCCTCAACGTCGAGTTGCTGAAAAAATCGCTGCTGGAGCAAGGAACGGGGGAAAAATACGCGAAACGCTTCTCCGCCATCGAGCGCCACCTCGACCGCGCCTCGAAGATTGCTCGCGAACTGTTGACCTTCTCCCGCCACGACGACGATAAGGCGCAAGCCGAACGGCTCGATCTTAACGAGGTGCTGCGCAATACATTGACGTTGCTCGGACCCCGGCGGGACGAATATCGTTTCGACCTGCAACTGCAGCCGTTGCCGCCGGTGTGGGGAATCGTCTGGAAGGTCGAGGAGGTCTTCCTCAACGTGCTCCTCAACGCCCTGGACGCCAGTCCGCCCGGTGCGACGATCACGCTGAGCAGCCGCAGTAGCGGGGCGGACGTGGTGGTCGAGATCGCCGATCGCGGTCCCGGTATCCCGGCCGCACATCTCAGCTCCGTGTTCGACCCCTTTTTTACCACCAAGGAGGTTGGTGTCGGCACCGGCCTGGGGCTGTCGGTCTGCTTTGGTATCATGGAGCGGCACGGCGGACGCATTGCCGTGGCCAACGCCCCGCAAGGGGGGTGCACGGTGACCCTGACCTTCCCGCAAGGAGACCATGATGGCGCCTGAAATTCTGGTGGTTGACGACGATCGGGAACTGCGCGAGACGATGGTCGAGATCCTGAGCGAGGCCGGATTCACGGTGACCGCGGCGGCGAGCGGCGAGGAGGCCTTGGCAACGCTGGCGCGGCAGCCCTTCGCTCTGGTTCTCATCGACATGATCATGCCCGGGCTCAGTGGCCAGGAGGTGCTGCCGCTGCTCAAGCGCCAGGCGCCCCGCGCCAAGGTGATCATGATCACCGCCTTTGCCACAGTCGAAAATGCCGTCGAGGCGATGCGCCGGGGGGCCGACGATTACTTGACCAAACCGTTCAAGGTCGACGAACTGCTGACGGCGGTGCGGCGGACCCTCGAAGAGGCCCGTCTGCGCGAGTGCGGTTTTTCCATCGACATGGACAGCACCTTCAGCTGTCTCGGCAACGCCCTGCGGCGCGAAATTCTCAAGCTCGTGGCACGCGAGCAGCGCATTCGCTTCATGGATATCGCCCGCCATCTCGGCATCGAGGATCACACCAAGATGAATTTCCATCTCAAACTGTTGCGCGACGCCGGCCTGGTCGGCCAGGACGAACGCAAGAACTACCTGTTGACCCCCGAAGGGCAACGGGTCATCGACTGCCTCGGCCAGTTGCAGCAAGGCTGACCCCTCCCCTCATCCTCCCTGCTCCACCTCACCCCTGCTCCATACAATCTGTGAAGAATATTTCACAACTCTCCGAAGATAGTGAAAGATTCTTATCTGGAACCAAGTTCCCACTTCTTGGCATAGTGGCGCAAACGTCCGCCGCCGTCGCTTGAGGTGCGTCTGCGAACAGTCGCCGATCATGGCGGGCGGCATGCGTCGACCAAGCAGTGAAACGGTCCTCTTCATAATTATGCAGCAAGACGATTCGGTTTCACGACGGACACAGGTACCGCAACAACCCACAGGAGGCATGTACATGAGGAAGAGAGGTTTGTTCACACGGATGGCGCTGCTCGCCTTGCTGGCGAGTAGTCTCATGTTGTCGGCGGGGAGCCAGGCTCTGGCGGCCGACACGATGGCGGCAAGCTGTGTCGGCTGTCACGACGCCGACGTCAAGGCCTACGCCGGCACCGCCCATCAACTGGCGTTCAGCTACGGCGCCAAGGGTGCTTTGCAGGCGCAGAGCTGCGAGGCATGCCATGGTCCGCGCACTCAGCACATGGAAAACCCGACGCGCGAACTGGCCCCCACGGCGGAAAAACAGACCGGCATCTGCCTGCAATGCCACCAGGGCGGCGCCCGTCTCAACTGGCAGAGTGGAACACACCGGCAGGCCGGTGTCGGCTGCGCCAGCTGCCACACGGTGATGGTCAAGAAGAGTGAGCAGTCGCTCCTCTCCGCCGTCGATGAAGAGTCGCTCTGCTACAGCTGTCACGCCGAGGTGCGCGGGCAGATGCTGAAGACCTATCACCATCCGGTGCGGGAAGGGAAGATGACCTGCTCCGATTGTCACAATGTTCACGGCAGCGTCGGCAAGAGCCTGCTCAAAGGGGCGACGATCAACGAAACCTGCTTCAACTGCCACCAGGAAAAACGCGGTCCCTTTGTCTGGGAGCACGCCCCGGTGCGCGAGAACTGCGCCAACTGCCACGAGGTCCACGGCTCCAACCAGCGCGACCTGCTCAACGCCAAAGGGGCCTTCCTCTGCCTGCAGTGCCACTCCTACGGCGGCCACATCAACCTTCCGCGCTACAATCGCACCAGCAACCCGTACGGCCAGGGCTGCGTCAACTGTCACGTGACCCAGCACGGCTCCAATTCGCCGTCGGGCGCCAAATTTACCCGGTAAGGAGAGACGAAGATGAAGAAAATCTGGACAATTGCAGCACTGTCCCTCCTGCTGCCGGTGGCTGCGCTGGCCCAGGACGAGGCGTCTGTTGCATTCTCGGGGAGTGTCACCGCCGGGGTGCAGCAGGTCACGGTCGATAACAATTCCGCCAAGTTCGACGAATATCGCGACCTGCAGAATGGTTTCAACCTTTACGATCTGAGTTTTCTCGGGATTGACACCGCCAAGGGCAACTATGTCGAGCTGAGCGGCAAGAACCTGGTCCGCGACGACCAGAACCTCCGTTTCGGTCTCGGCTCCGCCGGCACCTGGCGTTTATCGGTGGAGAACAACAAGATTCCGCACAATCTCAGCAACAAGGCAATGACCCCTTTTATCGACCGGGGGAACGGGCTGTACACCGTGCCGAGTCCGGTGCTGAGTACGCCCATCGATGGTTACCCGAACGCTGCCGCTAGCACGGCCATCGTCTTGGCGACCGACGATGCCACCGCGGCCTGGCTGAGCACCAACCTGCATGCCACCGAGCTCGGCACCCAGCGCGACAAAACCTCGGCGACGCTGCAACTGACGCCGACCGAAGCCCTCAAGTTTCGCCTGACCTACAGCGACGACCGCAAGGACGGTTCCAAGATCACCTACGGCCCCATCGGCGCCCGGCCGCCGGATTCCCTCAATATCCAGATGGCCGAGCCGATCAATTACGTGACGCGCGAGTTGAAATTTGAAACCGAGTACAACCTGGAGAAATTCCAGTCCCTCTTCAGCTACACCCTGTCGGATTTCGAGAACGAAACCGATACGCTGACCTGGCAGAACATC
>MGTO01000147.1 GCA_001799485.1 Desulfuromonadales bacterium GWC2_61_20
AGAATCGGCAGGAGGTCGCGCATGTTGCTGATCTTCTTGTCGTAAATGAGGATCAGGGCATCTTCCTGCACCGACTCCATGCGCTCGGGATCGGTGACGAAGTAGGGGGAGAGGTAGCCGCGGTCGAACTGCATCCCTTCGACCGTTTCGAGGGTGGTCTCCATCGACTTGGCTTCCTCGACGGTGATGACCCCTTCCTTGCCGACCTTTTCCATCGCCTGGGCGAGGATGTCGCCGATGGTCTTGTCGCTGTTGGCGGAAATCGTGCCGACCTGGGCGATTTCCTTGTGATCCTTGATCGGTTTGGAGATGGCTTTGAGCTCGGCGACGGCGACGGTGACAGCCTTGTCGATGCCGCGCTTGATTTCCATCGGGTTGTGGCCGGCGGTGACGAGCTTGACCCCTTCGCGGTAGATCGCCTGAGCCAGAACCGTGGCGGTGGTGGTGCCGTCGCCGGCGATGTCGGAGGTCTTGGAGGCGACTTCCTTGACCAGCTGGGCGCCCATGTTTTCGAACTTGTCTTCGACTTCGATCTCCTTGGCGACGGTGACGCCGTCCTTGGTGATCAGCGGCGCGCCGAAAGATTTCTCGATGACGACGTTGCGGCCTTTCGGTCCGAGGGTGACCTTGACGGCGTCGGCCAGAATGTTAACCCCTTTAAGAATCTTGGCGCGGGCATCCTGCCCGTATTTGATTTCCTTGGCGGACATATTGTTTTCGCTCCTTTTATGAGAGGGAATTACGCTGGTTATTTCTCAATCACGCCGAGGACATCATCCTCACGCATCATCAGGTATTCTTTCCCGTCGACCTTGATTTCGGTCCCGGAGTACTTACCAAAAAGAATCAGGTCGCCCACCTTGACATCGAGGGTGAGAACTTTGCCGTCCTCGGTCACCTTACCCTTGCCGGCAGCAATGATCTTGCCTTTCTGCGGTTTTTCCTTGGCGGTGTCGGGGATAATGAGACCACCCGCGGTCTTTGACTCCTCCTCGAGCCTCTCGACGATGATACGGTCATGTAACGGTCTGATTTTCATGTTGAACTCTCCTTTCCTGCATGGCTGAATGATCTCGGGAGCATTTCCCGCAATGAACGTCCTCGTTCGGCTAAAAAGCAGCGAGGCACGCCAGTCCGTCTCCGGCACGAACCGAGGAGCCTCTTTCATCCCGCATTTAGCACTCAGTCGGCAGGAGTGCTAAATGCAGGGCTAAATATAGTCAGTCACCCCCGATTGTCAAGGTCTTTTTTACTCGACCGCCGGATTTTTCTCGGAAGGGGTCAGGAAAAGGAGGAGTTCGTCGGTGAAGGCCGTAACGACATCATTGATGAGCCGTTCCTCTTCCCCCGCCAGGGTCGAACTGTCGTGATCGAAGAACGCTTCGCGCTTGACGGCGAGGGTGAGGGTCGGTTGCGTCTTGCCGGGTTGGTAATAGGCGAGGCGGGCTTTGAGGCGCATTTCGGTGGAACAGCAGCCCGAGTCCCGGACGAAGCCGAAGAGTTCACCCCCGATATAGTAGTGAGAGGCCAACCACGCCGCATCGATTTCGGCCGGGGTGCGCTTGAGGATGATCAACTCACGACCGGTCAGCTGCGCGTCCCGGTTGAGGGTGTCGACCAGCCGATCCAGGATGCCTGTTTCGATGGCGGACGGGACCATGACCGCCAGAAAGGGAATGACGTAGACCGATTCCCCCACTGGCGGCGGCAGATTATCGACGCTCCGGTTGCGCTGTACGCCAGCCGCGGAACACCCGGAGAGCAGAAAATAGCAGAAGACTATCAGGGACCAGCGCCTCACCATCGGCGTTTCTCCATTTCCGCGCGAAAATATTTGTCGTAGAGAATCTGCCATTCCCGGCTGCCGACTATTTTTTGCTGGCGCGTCAGCATTCCCCGCACCAGAGCGTCAACTTCATCATCGACGGAGAAAAATCGCGCCAGACTTGCCTTGGCGACGTCCAGGGCGCGGCCCTCATCGGGGCAATCGACCAGATCGCCGCGCCACAATTCGTCGAGCAAAATATGGGAAAGATGGGAGATGCGCTCATCGGAAATCTTCACAGGGCGACCCCCCGCTCGGCAGCGAGCTTTTTCTTGATCATCAGGAGCAGCTTCTGCCGGTCGATTCCTGGCGGCGCCTGACGTAGATGAGCCTCCAGGAGAATCATCGCCTCCTTTTCCAGACTCTGTTCCTGCTCGAGATTGGTCTTCAAGGTTGCAACCATGCAGGCAAGGATCTTGCCCCGCTCGGCTTTGCTCTTGGCCCCCGCTTGCTGAACAAGATCGGCGAGAAGTCGCTCGGCGAGACGCTGAAGTTGTACCTCGGTCAACCTAACCGTCATCTGGACTCTCCCCATTCTTTTTTGCAGCATCCTAACCGCACCCCTGACGCTTGTCAACGCGCTATCTCCTTGACAGTCACTGCCGGCGTATGATACCGCTTTCCCCTCTGCATCAACCTCACACAGCCGTTTTTTTGCTGTTTCTAGGAGCTCTTTCCCATGCACAAGAAACTCTATATTCCCGGCCCGGTTCAGATCGCTCCCGATGTTTATGCTGCCATGTGCGCGCCAATGATCGGCCACCGCATGCCGGAATACGCCCAGGTTCACCGGCGGGTGACGACTGGACTCAAGCAGCTCCTTCACACCAGTGATCCGGTCTTTCTTTCGACCTCAAGTGCTTTCGGCATCATGGAAGGCGCTGTGCGCAATCTGGTGCAGAAGCGTTGCGCCTGTTTCAGCCATGGTGCCTTCAGCGCCAAGTGGCATGATGTCACCCTCCGCTGCGGTCTCGCCGCCGATCACTTTGCCGCCGACTGGGGGCAGCCGGTGACCCCGCAGATGGTCGATCAGGCCCTGGCGACGGGCAAATACGACGCCATGACCCTGGTTCACAACGAAACCTCCACCGGGGTCATGTCGCCGTTGCTGGAGATCGCCGCAGTCATGAAACGCTACCCCGAGGTATCCTTCATCGTCGATACCGTTTCTTCGATGACGGCGGTTCCCCTCGATCTCGCCGCCCTCGGGACCGACGTCTGTCTGGCCGGAGTGCAGAAGGCTTTCGGACTCCCCCCCGGGCTAGCGGTCTGCGCCGTTTCTCGGCGGGCCCTGGACAAGGCGAAGTCGACCCCGAATCGCGGTTACTATTTTGATTTCGAGGAATTCGAGCAGAACGACCGCAAGGACAACACCCCGAGCACCCCGGCTATCAGCCTGATCTTTGCCCTCGATCATCAGCTGCAGAAAATGTTTAGCGAAGGACTCGAACAGCGCTACGCCCGCCATCAGGCCATGGCGGCAGCGACCCGGGCCTGGGTTATGCGCCACGGGTTCCCCCTTTTTGCCCCCGAAGGTTGTCGCTCCGTCACCCTGACCTGTGCACGCAATGACGGCCGCACCGATCTTGAGCGCCTGCAGAAACTGGCGGGAGAACGTGGTTACGCCATCGATAACGGCTACGGCCAGATCAAGAACCAGACCTTTCGCATCGCCCACATGGCCGATTTCACCGTTGCCGACATGGAGGAGCTCTTCACCGTCCTCGATCAGCTCCTCCCCCAGGTGCGCTGATTTCTCCTGCGAAGGCACTAAATAGATGGACGCGGTTTTTACCCAGATAGCACAAGAGTTTGTTTCCCTGCAGCCTGTCGATCTTCTCACCGTCTCGACCCTGGCGCTGCTTGAAGGCATTCTTTCCGTCGACAACGCCCTCGTTCTCGCAATTCTTGTCCGCACCCTCCCCCCGGAGCAACGCCGCCAGGCCTTGACCTATGGGATCGCCGGCGCCTTCCTCTTCCGTTTCATCGCTCTCATCTTTGCCGGGCACATGATGCAGCTTGTCGCCTTCAAGATCATTGGCGGTGGCTATCTCATCTACCTGGCGATGAAGCACATGTTTTTCTTCCAGAAGGGGGATGCCCATCAGTTGCAGGCGGCGACCGCGCGCAGTTTCTGGAAAACCGTTTTTGTCGTCGAATTGACCGACATTGCCTTTTCCATCGACAGTATCACCGCCGCCGTTGCCATGAGCAACAAGCTCCTGGTGGTCTGGAGCGGGGGGATTCTCGGGATCATTTTTCTGCGTTTTTCCGCCAGCGTTTTCGTGCGTTTGCTTGAAACCCTCCCGCGTCTCGAAGATCTTGCGTACCAACTGATTTTCTTCATCGGCACCAAGCTCTTTCTCGACGCCTTCGGCATCCATCTCGGCCATTCTGTCTTCTGGATGATGATGGGGATCATCACTGTCCTCGGCGGATCCCTGGTCTATCGCGATTACCATCAGCGGCGCACGCACAATCTGACCCAGGACCAGCTGCTCGACCGACTCAGGGCGGGCCAGCTCTCCCTCGACGATCTGCTTCTCCTCGACGCCCTCCCTGCGGACCTTCTCCTCGCTCTGCATGCCGACGGCAAACTCCTCCTGCCCAAAACCTCCGCACCGGAATGAAATCGATAAAAAGGCCGCCGCGACAGGGTCGCGGCGGCCTTTTTCGAAGGGGTACAAGGCAAGTCAAATCATATGTCAAGAGCACGCTGAAGGATGGTTTTCTCAGCGCTCCGCCCTTCACTTTGAGCCAGACTCTGGATCAGGACCTGGCCGCCATAGGCCGCATTCTTCCGCACCAGGTTATCCGCCATTTCGCCATCGTGCCGACGAAAGGCCTCGAGGATTTTCATGTGCTCCTGGACCGATATTTCCATCCGCCCAGGGAGGGCCAGGGAGGCCATGCGCAGTCGGTTGAACTTGCGCAACATCTGCCCGATCAAATCAAAGAGCTTGTCATTGCCGGCAGCGCGAATAAATAGTTCATGAAACTCGTCATGAACGCGGAAAAAGGTTTTGACATCCCCTTCTTCAGCCAGTTTTTTGAGCCTGAAATTGATCGCCTCGAGTCGCTCGTAGTCCTTGCTGCTCATTTTTTCCGCAGCCATCCGTGCGGCATAACCTTCGAGGATGCTTTTGATCGAATAAAATTCTTCAACTTCTCTCTCGCTGAGATCGGTCACGACCGCACCCTTGCGCGGAATTACCGTCAGGTAACCTTCGGATTCGAGTTGCCGGAAAGCTTCCCGGATCGGGGTGCGACTGATCCCGAAACGTTCGGCCAATTCTGGCTCAGCAACCTTTTCTCCGGCCTTGAGCTGACCACTGAGGATGGCCTCGCGAATCGTTTCAAGGATCCTTTCGCGTAGCGTCTGGTGCCGTTCAATGGGTCTTCGCTTCACTGGGCAACTCCGTCAATTTAGTTCCGTCAATTGTATGCAGTATACATTTCCTGTCAAGCAGATCAAGCACTTTGCGCGATTACTTGCCTATTCGTTCAGCAATCGCTACTATCGGGCACTTCTCTTGCGGAGTTGGCCATGGACCCGATCCGGCGCTTGCGTCTGTCGATTTTCTTTCTTATCCTCGTCATTGGTCTCGGTACTTGCGGCTACTGCCTGATCGAAGGCTGGTCGCCGTTCGATGCCCTCTACATGACCGTCATTACCCTCGCCACCGTCGGCTTTCGCGAGGTCCATGAACTCTCGGATGCAGGCAAGGGCTTCACTATCCTCCTGATCATCTTCGGCGCCGGAATTATCGCTTACACTATCGGCAGCGTTGCCCAGTTCATGATGGAAGGACAACTCAGAACCCTGCTCGGGAGGAGGAAGGTGGAAAAGGACATCAACAAACTCAAGGATCATTACATCATCTGCGGCTATGGACGGATCGGCGCACTGATCGGTCGCGAGCTGCGCACCAAACCGCTGCCCTTCGTCGTCGTCGAAAAATCTCCCCACCTCTGTGAAAAACTCGATAACGATGGCGTCCTTTACGTGCAGGGCAATGCGACGGATGATGAGGCGCTCATCGCTGCCGGAATTCTCCGGGCACGCGGTCTCATTACCGTTGTCACTTCCGACACCGACAATGTCTATATCACCCTGACTGCTCGCGGCCTCAATCCCGATCTTTTCATCCTGGCCCGGGCCGGCGAAGAAGGCTCGGAGAAGAAACTCCAACGGGCCGGGGCCTCCAAGGTCATTTCACCCTACACCATCGGTGCCGGCCGCATGGCCCAAGCCATTCTGCGTCCGTCCGTCATGGATTTTATCGAAATCGCCACTGCCGGACAGAATCTTGAACTTCAGCTTGAGGAAATTCTTGTCGGCAACGCCTCCACCCTGATTGGCCGCTCGCTTATTACTTCCGGGATTCGCAAGGATCTCGGTTTGATCATCGTCGGGATCAAAAAATGCCATGGCCAGATGCTTTTCAATCCCGCCCCCGAAACGATCATCGAGGCCAGCGACACCCTCATCGCCCTTGGCCAGCAATCGGCGATTCAGAACCTCGAACGTATTTCCGGTGGTCTCTGCCAGTCCTGAACGAATTGTCATCGCAGCATAAACAGAAAAGGGCGCATCCGTGGATGCGCCCTTTTCTTGTTTCATTTCGGCTGAATGGTTTGGCTGTCAGTGCCCCTGGCCGCCTTTACGTCCGGCGACCTGGATACGAATCAAGGCACGCTCAAGGGCCGCCTGCATGGCCAGAAAATCCTTGTCCTCGGGTGAGAGCTGGCGCAGCGCTTCTTCCGCACGTCCAAGTGCTGCCCTGGCCCGTTCCAGATCGATTTCATCGGCTGGTTCAGCCGTCTCGACCAGAACCGAAACGTTATCGTCTTCGACCTCCACATACCCCCAGTTCACCGCCACGTGGAACACTTCGGTCCCCTTGCGGTAGGAGAGTTCACCGATCTTGAGGGTCGTCAGCAGAGGGGTGTGCCCGGGAAGAACGCCAAACTCACCAACCGTACCCGGCGCGGTGATTTCGTCCACCTCCTCGGCAAGGACCTTTTTGTATGGGGTCACCATTTGCAGGTTCAATTTTTCAGACATCTATAACACCTCGTGCTAGGGGCATTTGACCGGTATTTTCACCAGGCCTTCTACCCTTGGTCGCGCCAAGCGCCGCGTCAGGATCAGGCCGCCAGTTTGCGAGCCTTTTCCAGGGCCTCTTCGATGGTTCCGACCATGTAAAACGCCTGTTCCGGGATATCGTCGTATTTGCCGGCAACGATCTCCTTGAAGCCGCGAATGGTGTCCTTGAGCTCGACATATTTCCCCGGCGAACCGGTAAAGGCCTCGGCCACGTGGAACGGCTGGGAGAGGAAACGCTGGATCTTGCGCGCCCGGGCCACGACCAGACGGTCCTCCTCGGACAGCTCGTCCATGCCGAGAATGGCGATAATATCCTGCAGATCCTTGTACTTCTGCAAGACCAGCTGGACGGAGATGGCAACGGCATAATGTTCTTCGCCAATGACCTGCGGGTCAAGAATACGCGAGGTCGAGTCGAGGGGGTCGACCGCCGGGTAGATGCCGAGCTCGGCAATCTGGCGCGAAAGGACGGTCGTCGCGTCGAGGTGGGCGAAGGCAGTCGCCGGAGCCGGGTCGGTCAAGTCGTCGGCCGGGACATAAATCGCCTGGACCGAAGTGATCGAACCTTTGTTGGTGGTGGTGATGCGTTCCTGCAGTTCCCCCATTTCGGTGGAGAGGGTCGGCTGATATCCGACGGCCGAGGGGATACGGCCGAGGAGGGCCGAGACTTCGGAGCCGGCCTGGGTGAAACGGAAGATGTTGTCGACGAAAAGAAGCACGTCCTGCCCTTCCTCGTCGCGGAAGTATTCGGCGACGGTCAGGGCCGAAAGGGCGACACGGGCGCGGGCTCCCGGCGGTTCGTTCATCTGGCCGTAGACCAGAGCGGTCTTGTCGAGAACGTTGGACTCTTTCATTTCGTGCCAGAGGTCGTTCCCCTCGCGGGTCCGCTCACCAACCCCGGCGAAAACCGAGTAACCGCCGTGCTGACGGGCGATGTTGGCAATCAGTTCCATGATCAGAACGGTCTTGCCGACACCGGCGCCGCCGAAGAGGCCGATTTTCCCGCCACGGGCGTAAGGCGCCAAAAGATCGACGACCTTGATGCCGGTCTCGAACGCCTCGACCTTGGTCGACTGGTCGGTAAACTCGGGGGTCGGGCGATGAATCTCCCAGAAGAGCTCGGTCTTCACCGGACCGAGTTCGTCAACCGGCTCGCCGACGACGTTAAGGATGCGGCCGAGGGTCCCTTTGCCGACCGGCATGGCGATCTGTTTGCCGGTATCGAGAACGTCCTGACCCCGAACCAGGCCGTCGGTAGAATCCATGGCGATGGCCCGGACGGTATTTTCGCCAAGGTGCAGGGCGACCTCAACCACCAGATTCCATTCACTCGCACCGAGGGAGGGATTGGTAATCTTGAGGGCATGGTAGATCTCGGGGAGCTGGCCGGCCTCAAATTCAACGTCGACAACCGGACCGATGACCTGGGTAATCTTGCCTTTATTCATGGTGAACCGTTCCTCCTTTATTCCACCCGCAATGTGGTGTGAATCTGCGTTATGTGCTTACTTGATCGATTCTGCGCCGGAAATGATTTCCATCAGCTCTTTGGTGATGGCGGCCTGACGCGCCCGATTATACTGCAGGGTCAGCTTGCCAATCATCTCCGAGGCGTTCTTGCTGGCGCTATCCATGGCGCTCATGCGGGCGCCATGTTCGCTGGCAACCGATTCGAGCAGGCCGCGAAAGATCTGCACTTCGACATTCTTCGGCAGAATCTGCGCCAGCACCTCACCGCGTCCCGGCTCGTAGAGATAGGTGGCAACGTGCTCACCCTCCTCAACCTGCATCGGTACGATCGGCAGCAGCTGATCCACCGTCACTTCCTGGGAAATGGCGCTGCGGAAAGCGTTGAAGATGAGATAGACCGCGTCGTAACGTTCGGCCTCATAGGCCGCAACAACCTCTTCACCGATCAGGCGTGCCGTAGCATAGTTGATGCTGCCGGTGATGTTCTCATAGACCTTGGACAGGGTCAGTCCGGGACGGTTTTTGAGATAGTCGCGGCCCTTGCGGCCGATGATCATGAGATCATAGCCTTCGTAGCCCTGGTCATTGGCGCGAATGAAACGTTCGGCGGCCTTGGAGACGTTGGCGTTGAAGCCGCCGCAGAGTCCGCGGTCGGCGGTCAGCAGAACGACCAGGGCACGTCCTTTGCCGCGCTCCATGAGGAGGGGATGAACCCCAGCCTCTTCGCGCAAGGCCAGGCTGGAGAGAACCTCCTGCAGCTTGCGGGCATAGGGACGGGCAGAGACAACCGCATCCTGGGCGCGGCGCAGCTTGGCCGCCGACACCATCTTCATCGCCTTGGTAATCTGGCGGGTGTTCTTGACCGAGCCGATTCGCTTCTTTATTGATTTAAGACTAGGCATCTTTCCGATCCCTTAAGGTCCGTTGGCGTGCTTAGGCGACAAACTGCCCTTTGAATTCCTCCATGGCAGCTTTGATGCGGCCTTCGAGTTCGGCGTCAAGGGCTTTTTTCTGGCGGATGTCGGCAAGAAGCTGCCCATGCTTGCTCTCGACAAAGGAGAGGAGTTCGGTCTCGTAACGGCGCACGGCGGACACCGGGTACTGGTCGATAAAGCCATTGTTGGCGGCGTAAACCACCAGCACCTGCTTCTCGACCGGCACCGGCTTGTATTGCGGCTGCTTGAGAATCTCGACCAGACGGGCACCGCGGTTCAACTGACGCTGGGTGGCGGCATCGAGGTCGGAACCGAACTGGGCAAAGGCCGCCATCTCGCGATACTGGGCCAGGGCCAGACGCAGGGTCCCGGCGACCTGTTTCATCGCCTTGATCTGAGCCGAGCCGCCGACGCGGGAGACCGAGAGGCCGACGTTGATCGCCGGACGCACACCGGAGTAAAAAAGGTCGGTTTCCAGGAAGATCTGACCGTCGGTGATGGAGATGACGTTGGTCGGAATGTAGGCGGAAACGTCACCTGCCTGGGTCTCGATGATCGGCAGGGCGGTGATGCTGCCGTTGCCGAGTTCGTCATTGAGCTTGCAGGCGCGCTCCAGGAGGCGGCTGTGCAGATAGAAGACGTCGCCGGGGTAGGCTTCGCGTCCGGGCGGGCGACGCAGCAGCAGCGAGAGCTGACGATAGGCCACCGCTTGTTTGGAAAGATCGTCATAGATGATCAGGGCGTGCTTGCCGGTATCGCGAAAGTATTCGGCCATGGTCACGCCGGTGTACGGGGCAATGAACTGAAGCGGGGCCGGGTCGGAAGCGGTCGCGGCGACGACGATGGTGTAATCCATGGCGCCGAACTGCTTGAGCTTGTCTACGACCTGGGCGACGGTCGATCGTTTCTGGCCGATGGCGACATAGACGCAGATGACGTTCTGCCCTTTTTGGTTGATGATGGTATCGAGGGCGACAGCGGTCTTGCCGGTCTGGCGGTCGCCGATGATCAGTTCGCGCTGGCCGCGGCCGATGGGGACCATGGCATCGATGGCTTTTAGTCCCGTCTGCATCGGCTCATGAACCGATTTGCGGGCGACGATGCCGGGCGCCTTGATTTCGACCTGGCTATAGGTTTCGGTCTTGATATCGCCAAGGCCGTCGATGGGCAGTCCGATACCATCGACAACGCGGCCGATGAGAGCCTCGCCAACCGGTACCTGCACAATGCGCTCGGTGCGCTTGACGGTGTCGCCTTCCTTGATGTGGTGGCCTTCGCCGAGGATTGCGGCGCCGACGTTGTCCTCTTCAAGGTTGAGCACCATGCCCATGATGTTGCCCGGGAACTCGAGGAGTTCGCCGGCCATGGCCTTGTCGAGACCGTGAATACGGGCGATACCGTCACCAACGGAAATGATGGTGCCAGTCTCGCTGACCTCGACCTCGCGGCCGAAGTTCTCGATCTGTTTTTTGATGATTGCGCTGATTTCTTCTGCCCTGATTTCCATAGGATCTTCTCACCCCTTTTTTAAGGTCTCTTCAATCCGTTTCAACTGGGTACGCACGCTGCCGTCAAACACCTTGCCACCAATCTCGGCCTTGATGCCGCCGAGGAGGGCCGGGTCGAGTTCGATCTTCAATTCCACTTTCTTGCCGGTCTTTTTTTCCAGTCCGCCCCGGATCGCCTGCTGTTGGCCGCTGCTCAATTCACGAGCCGAAACGATGCGGGCACGGACAATGCCGGAGAGCTCATCGGCAAAGTGGCGATAATTGATTTCAATCTGGGGAAGGTAGCGAAGCCGGTCCTTGACCACCAGCAGATCGAGGAAGTTTTTCATTCCCGGCGACAGCTTCATGGCGGCCGTAATGTCCGTCATGATGGCGGCTTTCTTTTCTACCGGCAATGTCGGGCTCTCGAGCATGAGGCGCAGAAGTTTTTCCGTCGTCAGGACAGAAGAAATCCGGGCCAGCTCGCTGCCGTATTGTTCGACCATTTTCTGCCCGGCACCCAGTTCGACCAAGGCCCGCGCATACCGTCTTGATAAGGCGCTGGTACTCAATGTAGGTCTCCCACCTTATGCATGTATTCATTCACCAGTCGTTCGTGATCCTCACTGGTAAAGTTCTTTTTCAGTAGCTCCTCGGCCAGTTCGATAGCCAACTTGGCCGCTTCGCGCCGGAGTTCGGCACGGGCTCGGGCGATTTCGTTTTCGGCTGTGCGCTCGGCTTCGGCCTTGATCTTCTCGGCAACTTCGCGGGCGTTGGCGACAATGCGATCGCGCTCAAGCTCCCCTTCACGACGGATCCCGGCGCTGATCTCGGCAATTTCCTGCGCCGCCCGGCTGAGCTTGACATCATATTCGGCAAAACGGGCTTCGGCTTCGCGACGGGCCTCGGCCGCATCAGCCAGGTTTTTTTCGATCCCCTCGCGTCTTGCCGCCAGTCCTTTGCGGATCGGTTTGCTGACGAAATAGGCGAGCAGACCGACCAGGACGACAAAGTTGAAACTGCGGTAGAGGAAATCCTTGAGCAACGCGCCACTGTCGGCATGTCCACCCTCGCCCCCGGACGCCAGCGCGACCCCCAGCATTGCCATCCAGAGCAGCGCCGTCAGGACGGCGATACGATTGCTGCGCATGCAGATACCTTTCACTTGCATCGGATTAAACCCCCCGTCCGAGTACTTTGGACGCGACCTGGACGGCCAATGTCGATGTCTGGGTACGCAGTTCCTTGCCGGCCTGTACTGCTTCAGTCTGAACCTGCTCGCGAATTGTTTGCAGGCGAGCGCCGGCGACCTGGCGGGCGGACCCGAGAATTTCCGCTTCTTCCTTGGCTGCGGCGGCGCGCAAGGCAGATTTTTCTTCATTTCCCTTGATTTTGGCCTGCTGCAGCTGGTCCTGATAGCGGGTCATTTTTTCGTCGATCTGGTCTTTCAACTCGCGCGCCCGGGCATGGCCACCATCGACTGTGGCCTTGCGCTGCTCCAGCACTCCGCGCAGGGGGCGATACAGAAGCACGTTGAGCAGCAGCATCAGGATGATGAAATTGAGGAACTGCAGCCCGATGGTCCAATTGATTTCGATCACTG
>MGTO01000148.1 GCA_001799485.1 Desulfuromonadales bacterium GWC2_61_20
CGTCAAGGTCCTGCTGGAGATGGATCTGATCGAAATGGAAAAACACGGCAAAAATAAAGCCCCGAGATTGCACTACGACGGCTTCAGGCTGGAGGTTGCCGTTTGAACGACATCACCGAAAGGCTTGAAACGATGGGGACCTTCTGGGACGATCTCTGTCGCCACGCCAGAGACCTGGCCGTCCCCGAGTGGCACCGGAAAATTTTCGCCGTTCGTGAAGCCGACCTCGGTGCAGGACAAGAGGCGTTTGTCGATTGGGAAACCGCCAAGCAACAGCTGCGCGATTCATGCAAATGAAGTGCATTGCCCAAGCTGAAAACCTGCCGGAATAAGCAATCCAACCTCTGAGCCCCCCTGAAAAAAACTCTGGACACCACGCCCTTATCGCGCTATATGATTACATCGTCATATAGTCAAGGAGTCATCAATGTCCGACACTCTCACCTACAGCGCCGATATCCTCAAAGCCCTCGGTCAGCCGACCCGGCTGAAGATCGTCGATTTCCTGCGCGACGGCGAGCGCTGCGTCTGCGAAATCTTCCCCGCCATCGGCGAGGAGCAGTCCAACACCTCGCGCCATCTCAACCTCCTCCTCGCCGTCGGCATCCTCAGCCGGCGCAAGGAGGGGTTGAAGATCTACTACGCCATCAAGCATCCGGAAGTGTTGGAGATCGTCGAACTCGCCAGCGCCTTGATGCGCCAGGAGATCGGCCTGCGCAGCCGCCTGCTCAAAGCGATTTAGGGAAATCAATCCATGCTCAAAGACTTCGCCGACCATGTCTCCTTTACCCTCTTCGACCTGCAACCGGGGACTCATCTCGGCGAGGCGGTCGATTTCTTCATCTACGACACCCTCAAGATCTTCTTCCTCCTCACCGTCATCATCTTCGCCGTCGCCATCATCCGCTCGTGGTTTCCGCCCGAGCGGACCAAGCGCATCCTCGCGCACAAGCGCGAGTATGTCGGCAACGTCCTCGCCGCCCTCCTCGGCATCGTTACCCCCTTCTGCTCCTGCTCGGCGGTGCCGCTCTTCATCGGCTTTGTCGAGTCTGGCGTCCCTCTCGGGGTGACCTTCTCCTTCCTCATCTCCTCGCCGATGGTCAACGAGGTCGCCCTGATCATGCTGTGGGGGATGTTCGGCTGGAAAATCGCCCTGATCTACATCGGCAGCGGACTACTCGTCGCCATCGTCGCCGGCATGGTCATCGGCCGGTTGAAGATGGAGAAGTACGTCCAGGATTACGTCTGGCAGATGCAGGTCGGCGATATCGCCGTCGCCGAGCCGAGCTGGCCGCAACGCTTCGCTTACGCCCGCGAATATACGGTCGGGCTGCTGAAAAAAATCTGGCCCTACGTCGTCATCGGCGTCGGTGTCGGCGCCTTCATCCACGGCTACGTGCCGCAGGACTTCCTCGCCAAATGGGCCGGGCGCGACAACCCCTTCGCCGTGCCCCTGGCGGTCGCCCTCGGCGTGCCGCTCTACGCCAACGCCGCCGGGGTCATCCCCATCGTCCAGGCCCTCACCGCCAAAGGGATGGCCATCGGCACCGTCCTCGCCTTCATGATGGCGGTCACCGCCCTCTCTCTGCCGGAAGCGGTCATCTTGAGCAACGTGCTGAAGAAGCCGCTGCTGGCGACCTTCTTCGGCATCGTCGCGGTGGCGATTGTAATGGTCGGGTATCTGTTCAACGCCATCCTCTAGAAGTATCGCGACAGGTCTAGATCGACACGTCTGGTTTCACGCAACGGCGCAACGAGACCCAGGAAAAGGAGGCCACATCATGGGTAAAAAAGGATTTGTACTCTGCGTTTGCCAGGGAACCTGCCCCAGCTTTACCAAGATGGACATCTTCGGTGTGCTGTCCGATGTGCGACGGGAGAAACTCTTCGATTACGTCTGCCTCCACCCCCAGCTCTGCGTCGGCGACGGCGAAGAATTTCTCAAAGTCCTGCTGAAGAGCGGCGAAACGGACAAGCTCTACATTGCCGCCTGCGACCCGCAGATGCAGGGCAAGATGTACCGCGACGCCTTCGAGGCGGTCGGCTTCGACAAGAAGAACCATATCCCGTTGGACATTCGTAACAAGACGACGGAAGAGGCGGTCGCCGCCATCAAGAAACTCGTGGCCGACAACCCGTGAATGGAGGCCGATCATGACGAACTGGCGCGGCATCCCGCGTGAGGAAATCCCCTGGTACCCGACCATCGATGGCGAGAAGTGTATCGGCTGCCGCGAGTGCCTCAATATCTGCAAGAACGATGTCTTCGTCTTTGACGAAGCCCGGCAGAAATCGACAGTGGCCCATCCCTGTAACTGCGTGGTCGAGTGTCGCACCTGCGCGCGACTCTGTCCGTCCGATGCGATTACTTTTCCCGACGCGGCGGAGTTCGCCACGCTGATCAAACAAAAACTAGCGAAAAAGGAGCAGTAACAATGAAAATCGAAGTCCTCGGAACCGGCTGCGCCAAGTGCAAGACCCTTTACGAAAACGCCAAAAAAGCCCAGGAAGATAGCGGCAAGACGGCCGACGTCGTCAAGGTTGAGGATATCCCGACCATCATGAAGTATGGCGTCATGAGTACCCCGGCGCTGGTGGTTGACGGCCAGGTAAAATTCTCCGGCAAGGTCGCCTCCGTCGCCGAAATCATGGGAGTGCTGGCATGAGGGCACTCATCATCGCGGCAGCTTTTCTCCTTTTTGCCGCCACCGTCCAGGCCGAACTCCCGTCGGCCAACGCAGTAATAATCAAGCAGGCGCTCGCCTCGGGTCAGCCGACGGTCATCGACCTTGGTGCCCGCAGTTGCATCCCCTGCAAGAAGATGGCGCCGATTCTGGAGGAACTCTCCGCCACCTATCGCGGCAAGGCCAACGTTCTCTTCATCGACGTGCGTGAGGATCAGGCCGCGGCGCGCAGCTTCGGCATCCAGATGATTCCGACCCAGATCTTCTTCGATGGCAAAGGACAAGAGGTCAAGCGCCATGTCGGCTTCATGGATCGCCCCGATCTCATCGACGGGCTCAAGGCGGCGGGACTGAAATGACCTGGCTCGACAACATTGAGCAGATCGTCGCCGCCTACCCGCTCCTCGCCTTCGGCGCGGTCTTTCTCGCCGGCGGCCTCTCCAGCGCCTCTCCCTGCGTCCTCGCGACAATCCCCCTGGTCGTCGGCTTCGTCGGCGGCTATGCCGAGGGCGACCGCTGGAAGGCCTTTCGTTACTCCCTGGTCTTCATCCTCGGCCTCTCCCTGACCTTTACCGCCTTCGGTGCCGCAGCCGGGCTCTTCGGCACCATGTTCGGCACCCTCGGCGGTTGGTGGTATGTCGCCGCCGGCGTTGTCGCCATCGTCATGGGGCTGCAAATGGCCGGACTCTACGAGATCCGCCTGCCGATCAGGCGCGACTTCAAGCCGAAACGGGGCGGCCTCGTCGGCGCCTTTCTCCTCGGCCTCTTCTTCGGCGTCGTCTCCTCCCCTTGCGCCACCCCGGTCCTGGTGGTCATTCTGACCCTGGTCGCGACCAAGGGGGAAATCCTCTACGGCATCGCCCTCCTCTTCGTCTATGCCCTCGGCCACTGCCTGCTCATGCTCCTCGCCGGCACCTTCACCGGTTTCGTCGAGGCCTTTGTGAAGCGCAAAGGAATCGTCAACTTCGCCGCCTGGACCAAACGCCTCAGCGGCGCCGTGGTTGCTGTGGTCGGGGGCTGGTTCGTCTGGCAGGCGTTTTGAATCTCGATCCATTCCAAACCACCAAGGAGAAGCGATGAAATCCGTTCGTGTGTGGGCATGTCTGTGCCTCGTCGCCCTGCTTGTCCCTGTCCCAAGGGTTCAGGCCCAGGATGACTCCTTCGCCTCTTTTCTGCGCGGCTTCGATTACGAAATGCGCGAGGAGATGAAGATCGACAGCCGTCGAAACAGTGATTACCATTCGGGGGATGCCTTAAGGCGGGCTATGCGCACTGAGCCGTAACGGAACCTTGATCGAGACGAAACACTTCGTCAGACAGAAAAAACCAGCGGCTATCGTCGCTCATTGAGCGCAGACGACGGGCCGCTGGTTTTCTTAATACCTTCAACGACTGCCGGTTCTAGCCGGGCAGCGTCTCCTTGCCAGCCGCATTCTCCACCACCGTCGGCCTCGCTTCATCCTTCACCCCTTCCTTGAAGTTCCTGATCCCTTTGCCGAGAGCGCTGCCAACCTGCGGCAACTTCCCGGCGCCAAAGATCACCAGCACGATCACCAGAATGATGAGCAGTTCCGAGGTACCTAATCCGAACATGATTGCACTCCTTGTCTAACGGACACGAAATTTGTCTAGTCGCGCGTGATGGTGGAATAATCGAAACTCGGCATCTGGCTCTGTCGGCAGAATCGCGATGGCTCGGGGTAAGATTGCGGGCTAACGCTTTTCGGGCAAGTTATCATCCCCCCGCAATTGCCAGTAGCGCGGTGTACGCCGGACGAGCCACGGTCACGCCACCCTTGCGGCAGAATTCGCGACACAACCCGCACCCGGTGCAAAGACGCGGGTTGAAGACCGGGCGGAGCGGTTCATCGTCACTGATTCCGATGGCACCGGTTGGGCAGATACCAACACATCCGGTACAGCCAGTACAGGACGGGGTAAATGATACGGCAGGAAATATCTCTCTTCCGAGCGCGTCGCGATCCGCGATCGATAGCCGGTTGAGAGCCTGGAGCAGATGTCGGCGGCGAACGGGAAGTTGCTTCTGCCGCAGAGTCGGCTCCGGCTGGAGCTGCCTAGCCACTGCCTGCACTGCCGTCTCCTGCGAACTCCGGCCCAGAAAGGAAAAAAAGGCCCGTCGCGAGAGATCCACCTCTTCACCTGCCAAAGACACATCTTCCGTGGCCAGGTGCAACATCACCCGGCCGGCCATCCCCGGCAAGCGCCTGATGCCCTTCAGCGCGGCTTCAAGCCGCTCCGCGGTGCCAGTCTTGTCACACCGGCCACACTGGGACAAATTGAGAGTTATGCCAGCGGGGAATAACAACGCCAGGGTCAGCAGCCACTCTCCCTCGAGAAAACCGAGACAACCGGTACGTACCTGAGCCGTAACCCCTTCCCGGCGACAGCCGAGAACCGGCTGTTGATGTTCGGACAGGGCGACCGCCAGTCGTTCCGTCGCGCTTTCGTCGCCACGGACGGCTCCGACCGGACAGGCCGCCTCACAGCGGCGGCAGCTGGTGCAGCGACGAGCATCGAGCAGCGGTCCGGCTTCCAGCTTCATCGCCCCGCTCGGGCAGGCGTCGGCGCAGAACCGGCAGCGGCTGCGCGCGAAGCGCCGGTGCAGACAACGCAGGCTGTCGATCTCGATGCCGGTCGCCGGGACCAGAAGGTCGAGTACCGTCCCTTCGATCATACCCTCAACACGCCTCCAGCTCCTTCAGCACATACACCGCCGTCAGGTCGGCGAGGGCCTGGTAGAAAGCGGTTTGCGCCCCGCCCCGCATCGCTGCGGCAAAGGGGCCGATCCAGCGGCCGAGATGGTCGCGCAGCAAGCGCTGCTTGAGTTTAGCCGCCTTGGCCTCTCCCGCGGCATCGCCGAGACGGCGGGCCTCATTCAGTTGGAACTGCAACAGATAGAGGAACTCCAGCTCGGCGGCGACATGATCGGGAACCTCGCGAAATTCCGCGTCGAGTTCGAAGCCCCCCTGCCGGTAGAGTTCGATTATCGCCATGGTCGAATCTCCCATGACGATCTTCTCTCCCTCCAACCAGACCGACCCGTAGGGTTTGGCCAAAATGCCGATGGGCCCGAGAAAGAGGCGGGCATAGTCAAGAAGCAGTGTCTCCTGCGATTCGCCCTGAAAGGTCGCGCCGAGATGGCTGACAGTCTCGGCCAGTCCGCCGCCGAGGGTCTGCGCGGCGCGGCCCAGCGCACCGAAAACATCCTCTTCGACCAGTTGCGACTCCGGCTCGTAATAACAGGCCGCCAGCAGCCGTGAAAAAGTCTCCCGGGCCAGCCCCTTCTCCAGATCTGGTGCAGCCTTGCTCACTTCCCCTGCATGCATACGGATTCCCCCGGGCAAAAAAGAGGGAGGCGGTTATCCCGCCTCCCCGTGGTTGCAAAAAGCTGCGATTAGGCGCGAGGACCATATTTGCGCACGTAAAAGACGTTGGGCTCGGTCCCTTCCTGCTCCTTGAGCCGGGTCGACTTTTCCTTCGCCAGCACCTGGGCGATGGCCGCAGTGGCATCCTGCTGGTCGCCGAAGATGCGCGCTTTGGCCGGGCAGGCCTCGACGCAGGCCGGCAGCTGGCCATGGGTGGTGCGGTGATGGCAGAGAATGCACTTCTCCACCACGCCGGAGCGGCGGATCGGCTTATAGTCCCCCGACTCATAGTCGGTCATGAGAGGGACCGGGGCCTTGGCCTTCTTCGCCATCTCGGCGCCGGAAGCGGTGCAACCCTTGATCGCCTCGGTCTTGTCCTTCCAGAAGGGCTGAGTCTCCTTCCCCTCGAAGTTGAAGCTGATGACACTGTAACTCTCGCCGCCCAGGCTCTTGCCGTCCAGTTGCTCGGCACTGTAGGGGCAGGACATCTGGCAGGCGCGGCAGCCGATGCAGCGTTCCTGGTTGTGCAGGGTGGTGCCGTCCTCGGCCTTGAACATCGCCTTGGGGGTCACCGGGCAGTTCTCGATACAGGGCGCCTGGCTGCAATGGTTACAGAGGACCGGCGTGGTGACCTGCTTGACCTCGGGAAAGGTCCCTTCCGTCTTACTCAGAAAATCTGCCCAGTTGTAACTCTGGCCGTTGGCGCGGGCGCGGGTGTTGTTCTCGGACTTGCAGGCCAAGGCGCAGGCTCCGCAGCCGACGCATTTCTGCAAATCGATGACCATTCCGTATTTTGCCATTTATCGTCTCCTTCGCATCAAGTAAATGAGGATCAGGCCTTCTCGATTTTGACCCCGGTAAAGCCGCCATTGCGGGCGGTGGAGCCGCTGAGTCGGTCGTAATCGTCGACCAGAAGTTCATTGTTGTTGCCACCGAGGGGTTGCGCCTGGGCGTAATCCTTGGCTGCCACCCGGCCATAGGCCCAATGCCCCTGGCCGTAGCACTTGGCCACGGTACCGGGACGGACCCCTTCCCAGGTCTTGAGTGTGGTGACGATGGCCCCACTGACCGAAGAGATCTTGACCATGTCGCCGGTCTTCAGCCCAAGCTTGGCGGCATCGACTGGATTCATCTTGAGCACGTCGTCCCACCCCTCGTCGCCGTTGTCGACCTTCTTGAACTCCTGGTACCAGGTGGTGTTCTGCGAACGCCCTTCGCGGTTGAGACGCGACTTGTGGTCGATAAAGTCGAAGGGGTAGTCCGCGACGCTGCCGTGGCGCTTGGGCGGCTCGTAGTGGGGGACAAAGGCAAGTTCACCCTGGGCCACGTAGCCGGAGACCGCCAGGACATCGTCGACGGTGGTTTTATGTTTCTCGGCGTGTTCCTTGAGTCCCTTCTTCAGCGTCTCGCTGTAAAACTCGAACTTCTTGGTCTCGGTCTTGAAATTGCCGCCCCAGAGCTTCTTGAACTTGTATTTCTCCGAATTGCAGACCCCCTTCTTGCGGAAGTCATCCCAGCTCGCAATCTGATCCCCTTTGAGAGGCTCCTTCGGTTTCCAGATCGGGGCGCTGGAGATGCGGGCGGCGATCAGCTCGAACTCCGCGGCATTGGTCGGGGTCTTGCCGGTTTCGGGATCCTTGAATTCGGTGGCAAAATAGTCGAAGAGGTTGGCAAAGCCCTTCGCCTTGAGCTTCTCGGCCAGCAGCCAGACGACTTCGGTCTCCTCCGACTTGACGTTCCACAGCGGTTTGGCCACCGCCTGCTGGATGGAGGCGTGGGCGTGCAGATTGGCCATGTTGGTGACGATGGAGAGTTTCTCCGTCGGGGCGAAGGTCGCCGGCAAAACGATGTCGGCGAACTGGGTCATCTCCGCCGGATTGGTGACCATGTGCACGAAGAAGGGGACTTTGGCCATCGCCGCGTCCCAGCGCTGGGCGCCGGTGGCGGAGAAGTTGAAATTGCTCCAGGAACTGAGGAAGACTTTGACCGCTTCGGGGTTCTTGAGCATGCCGTTGGCAACGTTGTTGGTGACGACGCCGCTGCCGGGCTTGGCGTTCATCAGCGCCGGCATGTCCTTGGCGCCGCGGCCGTCGAGTTTCTTCTCCTTGCCGAACTTCTTGGCCACTTCGTCCTGATAGGCGTCGAAAGGCGGAAACTTGTCGACCGGGACCTTGCCGCTCTGCAGGGTACCGCCTTCAACGTCAACCGAGCCGACCAGCCCGTTGAGGGCATGGACCGCCATAGCCGTATAGGTGCCGCGGGGATGCATGGCGGCACCGGGGCCCATCCAGACGGCAACGGCGGGAGCCGCCTGGGCCATGGCGCGGGCGACGCGGACGATCTGCGCTTCCGGAATCAATGTTTCTTTCTCGCCCCAGGCCGGCGTGGCCTCCTTGAGGGCGATGTTCCACCATTTGACCAGGCCGTAGCTCTCCTTCTCGGTGAAGGCGGCCTCGTCCACGGTCTGACCGGCGACGAAGAGATTCTTGCCGGCGCTGAAGTCGCCGACGAACTCCTTGTTCCAGAGTCCCTCAACCAAAAGCACATGCGCAATGGCAGAAGCCAGGGCACCGTCGGTCCCGGGCTTGAGGGGCAGCCATTCATGGGACTTGGCGGCGGAGGTGGAGAGACGCGGATCGACGGTGATGACTGTGCCGCGTTCGAGAATGTCGCCGAACTTGTTGATGGTGTTGGGAACCTGGCGGTTGGAGGAGAGGGGGTCGCAGCCCCAGATGACCAGGCACCTGGTCTTGGCCAGATCGTAATCGCGGTAGCCGAAGAAGCCTTGGGTCAGGCCCGAGCCCATCTTCTCGGCCTCGGCGCAGATGGCGCTGTGGGAGAAGGCATTGGGGGTGCCGAAAATCTTCGGCACGGTGCCATAGAGGAGGTCGGTGGAGGTCGGTGAGTAGCGGCCGCGCATATACATGAACTTGTGCGGTTCGTTGTTCTTGCGCAGTTCGATCATCTTGTCGGCAATGGTGTCGAGGGCCTCGTCCCAGGAGATTGGAACAAATTTCGGATCGACCCCGCGGCCTTTTTGCGGGTTGGTTCTTTTCATCGGCACCTTGATCCGGTCCGGATCGTACATCTGCTGCAGGATCAGATGGCCGCGCACGCAGCAGTAGCCGTTGTTGGCCTTGCTCAGCTGGTTGCCGCGCACCTGCACCGCCCGCCCCTTCTGGACGAAAACCTCGATCGGGCACCAGGCGGTACACCCCTGACAGGTACTGGCCACCCATTCGCCCTGGGCCGGCTTCTTGGGCTGCTCCTTGGCCTCGGTCATGGCGCTGGTGGTCGGGGTACGACCGGTGGTACAACTGGCCAGCAACAATCCGCTGGTCACTGCCGATGCCTGGATGAACTTTCTCCGTGTCAGCTTCATAATCTCACTTCCTCCCTGTCAGTAATCGTGTGGCATCCCCAAAGAAACGACCCGCACAGCATAAAGCAAAAATTACTTCATGCAAGGTGGATACCACAACTTAACCTGCCGACAACACTGCATTTTACAAAAAAAATAGATGGCGGACACTGCTACCGACCGGTAACAGCTTTTTCGGCTGCTAGGATAACTAATTAAAATCATGCAGATTAACAGAAAAACTGGCGGCTGCTACCGAATGGTAACAGTCCGGCAGATGTAACGTAAATCAGTCAAGCAGACGCTCCCACAGGTTCTTGCGCGAGATGCCAAGACGGCGGGCGGCAGCGGTACGATTTCCCCTCTCCTCCTGGAGGATTCGATCGATAAAACGGCGCTCGAAATCGTGCAGCGCCTGACGCAGGGGGAGGTCGGTGCGAAAACACTGAACCAGCGCTGCTGAGTTCTCCGCGCCCCGACGAAATTCCGGGGGGAGGTCACGCGGGACGATTTCGGCTCCAGGATGCAGGACTTGCAGACGCTCGACGAGATTTTCGAGTTCGCGCACATTGCCGGGAAAGGCATGGGCGAGGAGGAGTTCGAGGGTATCGCCGGAAAGGCGAATCGGTACCCGCCGGTGGCGCTCGGCATAGCGCTGAATGAAATGATCGATCAACAGGGGGATGTCCTCGCGCCGCTCGCGCAGGGGGGGGAGATGCAGCGGCACGACGTTGAGGCGATAAAAGAAATCGTCGCGAATCGCCCCGCTCTCGCGCAGTTCGTCGAGATCACGATGGGTGGCGGCGACCAGCCGGAAGTCGGCGGGGCTGTCCACCTCACTGCCAAGTCGACGCACGTGGCGCTCCTGCAGGGCGCGCAACAGACGGATTTGCATGGTATGCGGAATTTCGCCGATCTCGTCGAGGAAGAGCGTTCCGCTATTGGCCTGTTCCAGGTAGCCGCGGCGCTGCCGATCGGCACCGGTAAATGCCCCCTTTTCGTAACCGAAGAGTTCGGCTTCGAGGAGGCTTTCAGGAATCGCTCCACAGTTGACCTTGACCAGTTCGCCATCGGCGCGTGGGCTGTGGCGGTGCAGCAACTCGGCCACCAGCTCCTTGCCGGTACCGCTCTCGCCTTGTACCAGGACGGTGGCGCTGGTATCGGCCACGCTCTCGGCGGTGGCCAGGAAGCGGCGCATGCGGGCGCTGACGGCAATGATATCGCCGGAACCGCCCGAACGGAGTTGGCGATTTTCCCGTTCCAGCGCCTTGAGACGAAAGAGGCGGTCGAGTTTGAGCAGGAGCAGTTCAATCCGGAACGGTTTGGCCAGGTAATCGTAGGCGCCGGCCTTCATCGCCCCCACTGCCGCCTCGATGGTAGCCTGCCCGGTCATCAGCAACACCGAACACTCGGGTTGACGTTGGGCCAAAAGTTCAAAGAGGGAGTGCCCATCGAAATCGGGGAGGCGTATATCGAGAAGGGCAACTGCGAAACTGCCATGCTGGATGATATCGACAGCCTGCTGCCCATTTTCGGCGATACTGATAAGGTAGCCCTTGTCGAGAAGAGCCTCAACCAGCATTTCGCGGTGCAGCGGGTCGTCCTCGACCAACAGCAGATCATATTCCATAGGATTCGCGCTCCGCTTGGCAATTCAGGGACAGGATGAAGCTGCAACCGTCACCGGGAGTACTTTCGACGGTCAGCGTGCCACCGTGACTTTCGGCGATGCCGCGCGAAATCGCCAGCCCCATCCCCGACCCGCTCCCGGCCGCCTTGGTGGTAAAGAACGGTTCGAATATTTGCTCCCGGATCTCGGGGGCAATCCCGGGACCGTCATCGTGGACAACGACACGGTAGCGGCCAGCTTCGACCTCGGCGTACATCTGAACCGTCCCCCCCATGCTGACCGCGTCGGCCGCATTGAGTGCCAAGTTAAGAATGACCTGGTGGATCTTGTCACGGTCGAGGCACAGTACCATCGGGGGGGTACGGTCCTCGGCCCGGAGATGAACTTTTCTGGCCTTCAGCGCCAGACTGGCGAAAAGGGTAAGATCCTCGAAGAAGACCCGGCTGTCAACCGTTTCAAGGTCCATAGTCGCAGGGCGCGACAGATCGAGGAGCTGGCCGACAATGCGCCGGATGCGCTCGATCCCCTGCTGAACAACCCCGGTGTAACGCCCCACCTCTTCTCCCCCCTTCTGGTCAATGAAGTAGAGGGCTCCCTGGATTCCCGCCAGAGGATTGTTGACTTCGTGGGCAACCCCAGAGGCGATCTTGCCGACCGTGGCAAGACGTTCGTTCTCCAGCATGCGCAGAAGTGAGGACTGACGTTCCTCTTCGCTCTTGCGCAGACGTTCGAGCATGGCACAGAAACTCCGTTGCAGCTGGCCTATTTCGTCCTGGCGAAATTTTTTAGGGCGACACTCGCCACCTTTGTCGCCAACACTCTCCATCTCTCTGGCGAGATGGGCCAAAGGGTGAGAAAGCCGATTGCCGATAAGAAAAAAAACCCCCAGCGCGCAGAAGGAAAAAACGCCGGCGAAGAAAAGAATCTGCCAAGCCAGGCGGTCAAGTTCCCGAAACATTGGCTCAAGGGAGACACCGACGCGCAGGCAGCCCCAACGCTTGCCGGCAATCGCCAGCGGCATGGCCAGATCGCTGATACGCTGGCCGTCCTGGAGCAGTAGTCGCTGGGTGAAGCCGTCGGCGGCCAGGGCCGCCCGCGTCAGGGGGTCGTTGTAGATCGTGCCGAACTCGGAGAAACGATTGTGCGCGAGGACCCGCCCGTTCTGGTCGAGGACTATGGCATAAAGGGGATGCAACTGGCTGTTGGCCATGATGTCGCCAACGAAGTTGTCGAGGAGGCCGCCCTCGCGGATGATGCCTAATTCTTCGTAGAGCAGGGCATTGATGATCGGGATGGCCATGATACTGACCAGCATCTCCCCTTCCCTGGCCAGGGTCTGGGAATAGAGCGCCTGTTCGCGACGCCAGGTCCAGATTCCCCAGACGGCCGTCGTGCCCAGGGTCAGAAGCACGGCAACGGCCATGAAGCGCAGGCGAAGACCGATGAAGGGGCGGGGGATCAGTGACATCGGCTGCCGCACCCGTCCTTGATGCCGGCCATGAGGTCGAAGATGTGCTGATAGTCGGCCGTGGTGGCCGGGACAAAGCCGTTACGAAACTCCGGGTCCCAGCTTTTCATGGCGGCGCGCTGAAGGGGATCGCCGGGGTCGATGGCAAGAAGGGCCTTTTTGACTGCCGCCACCAGCGCCGGAGAAGTGTCTTTGGTGACGACGATAGGGACCGCGGGGATCGGTTCCGAGAAGGCAAGAAAGCGCAGGCCGTGACTTTGGTAACGATAGGCGATGACATCCTTGACCGCTCCGGCGGCGAATTTTCCTTTCAGCACATCCTTGGCGACGGCGTCATGGGAACCGAGAGTGGAGAAATTTTTGAGATCGAAGAGGGTGATGCCGTGACGGTAGAGATAGTCGCGAGGGATGAGATTCCCCGAGGTCGAATGGGGATCGCCAAAAGCGAAGGATTTCCCCTTAAGGTCGGCCAGGGTCTGAATCGAGCTGTCCTGCCGAACGATGATGATACTGCGGTAGAAGGGTTCGCCCCCGTCGCTCAAGGGGCGGACAAGGGCCATGGCGCCGAAGTTCTTGCAGGCTTCGGAGAAGGTGACATCGCCGAGGGAGGCGATGGGGGTGACACCGGTGCGCAGCAAGGTCACCGCCTCGGGATAATCCCGTGAGAGTTTCAATTCGAAATGGTAAGGGGTATTGGCCGTCAGATAGTCCATCAGCGGCTGATAGTTGCGGTACATGACCATTGGATTATAGCGCGGGATGATGCCGAAATAGACAATCGGTTTTTCGGCAGCGTTGACAGTGGCACCGAACCCTGTTCCCCAAAAAACAGACAGAAATATCGACACAAAAATTTTCCGCCACTTTATTCCGCAGGCATGTCGCAAGGGGGAATGCACAATGTCTCCTTTGTCCTTTGTCAATTGAGCCTTGCAGGATAGTAAACATATATCGGCAGAGCGACAACGATTTTCGCGTAGCAACCTCAACTGACCGGGCACTCATCGCTGCCAAGCCAATTGAAAAAGGCCCCGCCTGCGTGACGCTACCGGGGCCTTTTTATTGGCAGATAACTCGCCTTCTAACGGCGGTCGCCGAGGAGATTGAGGAGCCTGAGGAAGAGGTTGATGCGATCGAGATGGAGCTTGAGGGCGACGATGCAGGAGACGACCCAGGTGACCATGGCGAGTTATTTCGCCGGTATTCACGCCATTTGACGATTTATCGGCAAATCTCCGAAATCATACTGCGGACGGTCATTGCTGCGACTCCTATCAATTTTCGACAATAAGTCAACGTTAGGCAAGTTACCACCAGCAAGATCCATAAAAGGTAATTCGATGCGCTCATCTATCGCATAAAATACCTTAATAAATACAGCGGTTTACTTGGCAATATTTTTGCATTAATCACAATTAATCGTTCCTTCCGCATTCAATAGCCGAGCACGACAATACGGCATGGGTAGTGGGTGCGAGGGTCACACCTGCATGAATGGAGGCGAGAGGAAAAAACTAGCGACAGCGACACTTTTTTTTGGAGGGGGCAATCCAGGTTTGACACCTGGCCAAAGGAGAAGTCCGGACATGAACAGCTGGCAAAATTGGCGTATGGGGCAGAAACTCGGGCTGCTGGCAGCGCTGCTGTTGCTCCTCAACGGGGTGGTCTGCCTCGTCGGCATCGCCGGCCTGACCCGCGGCGTCACTCAAGGGCAGGAAGTCATCCTCGGCAACCAGCTCAACGCCGATCTCCTGCAGCGCGAAATCGACCATCTCAACTGGGCCAAAAATGTCTCGAATTTTCTCCTCGACGAGGAGAAGCGCGAGCTGGCCGTCGAGCTCGAACCGACCAATTGCAAGTTCGGCCAATGGTACTACGGTGACGGCCGCAGCGAGATCGAGGCGCGCATCCCGGCTCTCGCCCCCGAACTGCGCGCCATCGAGGAGCCGCACAAACAGTTGCACCTGTCGGCCCGGCACATCATCGAACGCACTCAACAGAGTGGCAGCCTGGACAAGCGGGCCGGATCAGCCATCTATGACAGCGAGACGATTCCGGCCCTCGCCGCCGTCCAGGAACACCTCAAGAACCTCAACGACATCTCCCGCGCCCATGTCATTTCCGACCAGCAGATGGTCGGCAATTCCCGCTCCTACCGTCTTGCCCTGGCAGTGATCGGCTTGAGCTCCTTTGCCCTCGGCGCCATTGTTACCTTCTTCATCACCCGTGGCATTACCCGGCCCCTCGCCAGCGGCGTTCGTCTCGCCGAGGAGATCGCCAAAGGGGATTTCTCCGTCCGCCTGCGCCTTGAGCGCCGTGATGAGATCGGCCAACTCTCGACCGCCCTCGACCGCATGGCTGACAGCCTGCAACGGCAGGCCGAGGTCGCCGGCACTATCGCCAAGGGAGATCTGACCATCGAGATTTCTCTCGCCTCGGACAAGGACGGCCTCGGCAGTGCCCTCAAGGGGATGAGCGAGGTCCTTAACGACACCCTGCGCCAGACCATGACCGCCGCCGACAACGTCGCTTCCGGCAGCCAGGCCTTTTCCGCCGCCTCCCAGCAGATGAGCCAGGGGGCAACGGAACAGGCGGCGAGCGCCGAGGAAGCGAGCAGCTCGATCGAAGAGATGACCGCCAATATCCGCCAGAATGCCGACAACGCCCTGCAGACCGAACGCATCGCCGTACAATCGGCGGCCAATGCCGAAGCCGGGGGGGAAGCGGTGCGGCAGACCGTGGCGGCGATGAAAGAAATTGCCGGCAAGATCGTCATCATCGAGGAGATCGCCCGTCAGACCAACCTTCTCGCCCTCAATGCCGCCATCGAGGCGGCCCGCGCCGGCGAGCACGGCCGCGGCTTTGCCGTCGTCGCCGCCGAGGTGCGCAAACTCGCCGAACGCAGCCAGAGCGCCGCCGCCGAGATCAACAAGCTCTCGGTCAGCAGTGTCGACGTCGCCGAGAAAGCCGGGGCCATGCTCGCCGCCATCGTCCCCGACATCCGCCGGACCGCCGAACTGGTGCAGGAGATCGCCGCCGCCAGCCGCGAACAGGATGCCGGCGCCGAACAGATCGGCAAGGCGATCCAGCAGCTCGACAAGGTCATCCAGCAGAAC
>MGTO01000149.1 GCA_001799485.1 Desulfuromonadales bacterium GWC2_61_20
GTCCATGGCCATGAGCCAGCCGGCCTTGGTCACCACCAGCGGGTTGATCTCGACCAGGGCGCAGTCCTTCTCCAGGCAGGCGCGGTAGAGGCTGAGGATGAGCTGGACGCAATCCTCGCACAGGCTCCCCTGGAGGCCGAGGGCGAGAGAGATCTTGCGCGCCTGGTAGGAGTGGAGCCCGGTCAGCGGGTCGATGGCGAGCTTGTGGATCTTCTCCGGCGATTTGCTCGCCACCTCCTCGATCTCGACCCCGCCTTCGGCCGAGGCGATGAGGATGTAGCGCGACGAGGCGCGGTCGAGGGTGATGGAGAGATAGAACTCGCGAGCGATCTCCACCGCCTCTTCGACCAGGATGCGCCGCACCCGCAATCCTTCCGGTCCGGTCTGCGGCGTCACCAGCTTGCGCGAGAAGAGATCCTTGGCCAACTCCTGCGCCTGCTCCGGGTGATGCACCACCTTGACGCCGCCGGCCTTGCCGCGGCCGCCGGCGTAGATCTGTGCCTTGACCACGCAATGTCCGCCCATCATCTTGGCGGCGCGCTCGACCTGGTCGGCGGTGAGACAGACGCGGCCGCGCGGGACCGGGATGTCATAGGTACCGAGAATCTCTTTGGCCTGGTACTCGTGAATGTTCATGCACACCTCCGGGAGTGGACTTGCCAGACGCGACGCGGCCAAGTCTAGCAGGAGAGGAGCGAATACACCAGCTGCGCAGGGGAAGAAGGAGAAGCGGCGGGGAAAAAACGGCGGCACCGTGCAAAGCAGGGTACCGCCATGATTGCATTGGAGAGAGTCTAGGAGGGTTGCCAGATCTTGAGGAGGGCGGCGGCCATTTCCGCCGGGCTGTCGGCGACACTGATGCCGCAATCGCGCATCAGGGCGATCTTCTCGGCGGCGGTCCCTTTGCCGCCGGAGATGATGGCGCCGGCATGGCCCATGCGTTTTCCCGGCGGGGCGGTGGCGCCGGCGATGTAACCGGCGACCGGCTTGCTCATGTAATCGCGGGCGAAGAGGGCCGCTTCCTCCTCGGCGTTGCCGCCAATCTCGCCGATCATGATCACCGCAGAGGTCGCAGGATCGGCTTCGAACATCTGCAGACAGTCGAGGTGGCTGGTGCCGTTGACCGGGTCGCCGCCGATGCCGACGCAGGTCGACTGCCCCTGGCCGATGCAGGTCAGCTGCCAGACCGCCTCGTAGGTCAGGGTGCCGGAGCGGGAGACGACCCCGACCTTGCCCGGTTTGTGGATGTAGCCGGGCATGATGCCGATCTTGCACTGGCCGGGGGTGATGACACCGGGGCAATTGGGACCGACCAGGCGGGTGCTTTTCCCCTGCATGTACTGTTTGACCTTGACCATGTCGAGGACCGGAATCCCCTCGGTGATGCAGCAGACCAGTTCGATGCCGGCATCGACCGCTTCCATGATCGAGTCGGCGGCAAACGGCGGCGGGACATAGATCACCGAGGCGGTAGCGCCGGTCTGGCGAACTGCATCGCGCACCGTATCGAAGACCGGAAAACCATCGATGACCGTGCCGCCCTTGCCGGGGGTGACGCCGCCGACCATCTGCGTGCCGTAGTCGCGGGCGCCCTGAGCGTGAAAGAGCCCGGTGGCGCCGGTGATCCCCTGGGTGATGACGCGGGTATTTTTATCGATCAGGATGCTCATGAGTTTGACTCCCCAGACCTCCGAGGTTTTCAAAACCTCGGAGGTCTTGTCATTTAGCAGGCGGCAACTGCCCGGACGATTTTTTGTGCCCCGTCGGCCATGCCGTCGGCGGCGATGATGTTGAGGCCGCTGGCAGCCAGCAGCTCCTTGCCCTTGTCGACGTTGGTTCCCTCCAGGCGCACCACCAGCGGCACCTGCAACGAGACCTGCTTGGCCGCTTCGATGACCCCGGTGGCGATGACGTCGCACTTCATGATGCCGCCGAAGATGTTGACCAGAATCCCTTTGACGTTCTTGTCGGTGAGGATGATCTTGAAGGCCTCGGTGACCCGCTCGATGGTCGCTCCGCCGCCGACGTCGAGGAAATTGGCCGGCTCGCCGCCGGAGTATTTGATGATGTCCATGGTCGCCATCGCCAGCCCGGCGCCGTTGACCAGGCAGCCGATATTGCCGCTCAAGGAGACGTAGGAGAGGTCGTGCTGCGAGGCCTCGACCTCGTTGGGATCTTCCTCGTCGTAGTCACGCAAATCGGCAATCTTGGGATGGCGGAAAACGGCATTATCGTCGAAGCCGAACTTGGCGTCGAGACAGAGGAGTTCTCCCTCCTTGGTCACCACCAATGGGTTGATCTCCAGCAGCGAACAATCGCAGGCGATAAAGGTGGTGTAGAGACCCTCCAGCAGCTTGACCGCCTTGCCGGTCAACTTGCCGCCCAGGCCGAGGTTGAAGGCGAGGTTGCGGCTCTGGAAGGGGGTGAGGCCGACCAGCGGGTCGATGGCCTCGCGAAAGATCTTCTCCGGAGTCTGTGCCGCCACCTCCTCGATGTCCATCCCCCCCTCGGTGGAAGCCATCACCGTGACTTTCGAGGTAATGCGGTCGACGACGAAGCTGAGGTAAAATTCGCCCTCGATGTTGCAACCATTCTCGACCAGCACGCGGGTGACGACCTTCCCCTCCGGACCGGTCTGGTGGGTGCGCAAGGTCATGCCGAGCATGTCGCGCGCAATCATGCGCACCTCATCGGAGGTGCGCGCGAGTTTGACCCCGCCCCCCTTGCCGCGGCCGCCGGCATGGATCTGCGCCTTGACCACCCAGGGGCCGTCACCCAAGCGCTTGGCCCACTCGCGGGCACTGGCGCCGTTGTAGCAGACATGGCCGTCCGGAACCGGTACACCGAATTTCCGCAAGATCCCCTTGGCCTGGTACTCATGAATGTTCATTTCGCCCTAGACCTTCCTTTCCATTAATTGGTAAGACAACTTTTGTAAAAAACATCTTTTTAGCGGTGCTGTAAATTAATTTGGCTGAGAATAAATTCGGGAGACGATAAAACGCGCAATCACTTGTGAATCAAGGCGTATTTAAGAAATATTGCCTTGGAAAGATTACGATACGGAACATTGTTTTGTCAAGAGTCGAATAATATTTTATCTCGGCTAAATCTTCGCATTCGTCCAGAGATTAATAAATATCGGGTCAGACCACTCCAAGAGAAGAGGACTAGCGGTTGAGCCTGGCCAGTCGGCGCGGTCCCCCCCCTACCCCTTCATCGGACGCTATTTCGTGTAGAATTAGACGCTACCCCTCTTTTCTCCCCCTCATGCTCAGGGTCAGCCGATGAAACTCACCTCCACCTTCCTTCTCCCCTTACTCGGGGGGCTGCTCCTGTCGCTCGCAGCCGTGTCTTTGGCGCGGGCGGCAACGCCGCCGAAGATCGGCATCCGAGGGGTGGACGGGGAGATTCTCACCAACATTTCCAAGGCGTTGAGCTTTCCGGACGGGTTGATCAGCGACGGGACGATCAATCAGCTCTGGCTGAATCGCTATATCCGCCTGGCCCCGGCCAAGGTTGCCCGGGCCCTGGAGCCGTTCGGCTACTACGCGGCCAAGGTGGATATTCGGGTGGATCGGCTGGCCACCCCCCTGGCCATCCAAATCACGATCGACCCGGGTCTGCCGGTCCGGATTGCGACTCGGCGCCTCGAAATCGTCGGCTTCCAGCACAAGGAACTGCGTCAGGCCCTCGACCGTTTTCCCCTGGCGCCAGGGTCCATCGTGCAGCACCTCCCCTACGAAAAAGCCAAGGCCGAACTTCAGGCCATAGCCGTCGGTCTCGGTTACCTCGATGCGACGTACTCCAGCCACCAGATCCGGATCGATCGGGGAAACAACACCGCCCATCTGGAACTGGTTCTTGATACCGGCCCCCGCTATCGTTTTGGCCCGATCCGTATCCACGGTGGCGAAGATTATCCGGAGAAGTTTTTGCGGCGCTACCTCGTCGCCCGCCAAGGGGAGTTTTTTTCCTACCCCGAACTCGGCAAAACCCAGCAGCAGTTTCTCGACAGCGACCGCTTTGGCAGTGTGCTCATCGCCCCCCAGCGCCAGGAAAGCGAAAACCACCAGGTCCCGGTGGAAATCCGGCTGGAGACCAAGGCGCCTAAACGTTTGCGCCCCGGCGTCGGCTACGGCACCGACACCGGCGCCCGCTTCTTCCTGCGTTACCAGGAGGTCAATGCCTGGCACCTCGGCCATGAATTTACCACCGATCTGCTGCTCGCCGAGCGTAAGCAGAATCTGATTGCCAACTATCTGTTTCCCGGTTACCGCAATCTTGACTCCATGTTCGCCCTGCGCGGCGGCTACCAGGCGGAAGATCTCGATACCTATGAAACCCATTATGTCTTTGCCGAGGCCGAGCAGCTTTACGGTTTTAGCGAGGGCCGGGTTGGCTCGATGTTTGTGCGTTTTCAGCACGAGTCCTCGACCATCAGCGGCGAGGAGATCACCACCGGCATGGTGGTGCCGGGGGTACGCTTACGCATGGGCAAGCTTGTCGATCCGGTCCGCCCGCAAAAGGGCTATCGCCTGTCGCTGGAGGTGCGTGGCGCCTGGGATGTCATGTTTTCGGAGATTTCCCTGTTCCAGGCTCTGGGCGACATCAATGTCATCTACCCCTTCCCCTGGCAGACCTATCTGCGCCTGCGCGGCAGCGCTGGGACCAGCGTGCAAAAGAACGATTTCGCCGATATCCCGGCCTCGCTGCGCTTTTTTGCCGGCGGCGACAACAGTGTTCGCGGCTACGCCTTCCGTTCACTCGGCCCGACCAATGCGCAAGGAGAGGTCATCGGCGGCAAGAATCTGCTGGTCGGCAGCATCGAGCTGGAGAAACGCTTCCTGCAGGACTGGGGAGCCGCCGCCTTCTACGATGCCGGGAATGCCTTCAACAGCCCGACTGATTACACCCTGGCCGAAGCGGTCGGCATCGGCTTGCGATATTTCACCCCGGTCGGCCCGGCGCGCATCGATCTGGCGCGGACCATCCGTGCCGACAAGGCAAACTACCGGATACATCTCGGTCTGGGGGTCGGATGGTAAAACGCCGCCTCACACTCATCATCGTCGGGCTCCTCGTCGGCACCCTGCTCCTGCTTGCCGCAGGACTTTACTGGGTGCTTGCTACCCGCGCCGGCGCCGAATGGCTGCTGCTCAGGGCTGCGGGTCAGGGCGGGGTGCGGATCGAGACCACGGTCAAAGGCTCGCTCTGGTCCGGACTCGAGCTGAGCAATCTGCGGATCAGCTGGCCCGGAGGTCAGGCAACCACCGATCATCTCCATCTGACCTTGCGACCGCAATCGTTGCTGCGGGGTCGCGTGGTCATTGCGCGACTGGAACTCGGCACCAGCGGCATCAGCTTCGACGAGAATACGGTCACCGAGCCGTCCCGACCGCCACGGATGGCCACGGAGTGGTGGCCGCAGCTGCCGAGCTGGCTCTTCTGGGTTGCCGCGGATCTCCAGAACCTTAGTGTTGCCGAGCTGAGCCTCGGCAGCGCCTGCGACAACCCGCCAGTACTGACCGACTTGCAGGCGAACGCCCATCTCGCCGACGGGGTAATACAGATCGCAGTGGGACAGCTCCACCTCCCTTCGGGTGCCTGGGACGGCAGGGTCCATCTCGACCTGTCCCACCGGCACATCACCAGCGATCTGCGCTGGCGCGGTGCCCCTGTCGTCGCCGACTGGGACGAGATGCGCACTCACGTCGAGTTGAACGCAGCGTTGACCGGACCGCTGCGGGCCGAAGTTCTGGCCGAGTCAAACGTACGGGCAACCCTGCAAGCCGAGACCGCCCTGACCTGGACGGGAGTGACGTTGACACACCTGGCGGTGGCGCGCAGCCAGGCCCCTGACCGGGTCGCCGGCAGTCTGCACATCGACTGGGAGGAAGCGTTCCGGCTGACCGCCGACCTGCAACTGCGGCACCTCAACCTCGCGGCGGAAGCCGGCTGGCCGACCGACCTGAGTGGCCCCCTGCGCGCCGAGCTGACCGCCAGCGGTTATGGCGGCAGCTTCGATCTGGAAAGTTTGCGTCCGGGATGGGAGCGGGGACGACTGGCGGCAACGGTGACGGGTGACTGGCGGGGATTGCATCTTGCCGAGATGCGGGGCAACTGGCTCGACGGCGTGATCGCCGGGGCTCTTGAGCTCGACTGGCGGGAGGGTTTTCGCTTGACCGGCAACCTGCACGGTTCCGGAGTCAATCCCGCCACCCTGGTTCCCGGGATGTCCGGGCAGTTGCAGCTCACCGTCAACGGCGACCTGCACCGCTCCCCGGCGGGGGAGTTATCGGCGAACTGGGATGCCGAACTGGAACGCAGCACGTTACAAAATCGACCGCTGGCCGGCCGTGTGGCTGGCCGCTGGCAGGACAACGACCTGATTCTCGATACCCTGGATCTGCATGGAGATGGCTTGCGGGCCAAGGGAGAGGGCAGACTCAGCCGCCGCCTCGACCTGCACTGGCAGGTCGATGACCTCGGACGCGTCGGCGCCGGCTGGCAGGGGACGCTGACGGGACACGCCTGGCTGGCGCGAGCGGCCGGCCAGTGGCGCGGCGGCGCCGACGGCCAGCTGAAAAGCCTGCGTATCGGCACGGTCCAGGCCGGCGCCGGACAGTTCACCCTCGACTATGCCGGAGCAGCGGCCGAGAGCCATCTGCACCTCACCCTCGCCCGCTTGACCCTGCCGCAAGGGTCCCTGGATGAAGTCGTCATGACCGGCAGCGGCCGCGGCGCCGCGCACGAAATCGCTCTGCGTCTGAGCTGGCCGGCAGGCACTCTCGCCGGCCGCTTCACCGGCGGCTGGCGGGAAGGGACCTGGTCCGGCGACATCGACGAACTGCACGGGCACACCGACCCCTTCGGTCCCTGGCGCCTCACCGCCCCGGCGGGCCTGGTCCTCAGTCGCGAGCGGTTGCAGTTGCAATCCTTGCAGCTGGCGGGCGACCAGGGCGGCGGCATCGATCTCACCGCGGATGTCCGGCCGGAACCGTGGTCCGGCTCGCTTCGGGCCAGCTGGCACGATTTTCCCCTCGATTTTCTCAATCCCTGGCTCGGCGGCCCGACCCTGACTGGCTTGAGCAGCGGTGAGGTGCAGGCAAATTTACGTCCCGACGGGGCGATGGATCTGGCCACCGAGCTCTTCGCGACTCCGGTTCTACGCTGGCGCGGGGGCGAACTGGCCCTGGCCCCCAGCCACGCCAGAGTGAACTGGGGGAAAACCGGACTTGATGCAGACGGCGAACTGAATTTTGCCAAAGGAGGACGATTTACCTTCACCCTGCGTTCACCGCAAAGTGGTCGCTTGGCGCTGCCGGAGCGGGGTGAAGTTTCCGCCGCTTGGGAGGGGATCGAATTGCGACAACTTAACCCGTGGTTGCCGGAAACCCTCACTGTCGATGGTCGCTGGCAGGGCGATGTTGCCGGACGCTGGCAAGTTGGCACCTCCCCGCATCTGGCAGGGAAAACCTGGATCACGGGCGGTGCGCTGCAGTGGCAGGGAGAGGATGGCCTCATTCGCCTGCCTTTACGCCAGGCAGAACTGACCGGCAGCTGGCAGGCGGGCTGGGCACAAGGCGAGCTGCACCTCGCCCTGGCCGAGCACGGCCGGATCGATGGCCACTTCCGCCTGCCGCTCTTGACCGACAACCCGGACGCACCTCTCCAGGCCGCAGCGCATTTCACCCTCGACGAACTCGGTTTGCTGGCCACGCTCCTGCCGGGAGCAACCAATGAAACCCACGGCAAACTGCAAGGCGACCTGCGCCTGGCCGGAAGCCGGCGACAACCTCAGCTCTATGGCCGCCTTGCCCTGAGCGGCGCCGGCGCCGATGTTCCGGCCCTGGGACTGAAACTGCGCGAGGTGGAGCTCGATGCAGCTTTCGACGATACCACGGTGAAAATCGAGCGGCTGCAACTAGTTTCGGGTAAAGGACGGCTGGAAGGTCACGGTGAGTTGCAGCTGGCGGGCTGGCGACCACAGCGCTGGTCGCTCAACCTCAAGGGTAAGGACATCGAACTGGTCAACCTGCCGGAAATCACTCTCGAAGTGACGCCAGATGTGCAGCTCAGCGGCACATCCGAGCGATTGGTAGTGCGCGGCGAGGTGCTGGTTCCCAACTTATTGATCTATCAGGTACCCAAGACCGGCGAGATCGAACCGAGCGAGGATGTCATCCTGGCGGATGCGGCGCCGGCGGCGCCCGTCAAGCTCTTCACCCAGCTTGACGTCAAGCTGAAGCTCAAGCTCGGAGAGCATGTCGTGATCAAGGCCAAAGGGCTCGATGCCCGACTCTCGGGGGGAGTGGATGTTGCGACCGACAAGCACGGCGTCTTTGTCGGACAGGGCGAAATCAAGGTGGAAAAAGGGCATTACGCGGCCTACGGCCTTAATCTGCCGATTACCCGCGGCCGTGCCTCTTTCGGCGGTGGCGCAGTCCAGGATCCGCTGCTGGATGTGCTTGCAGAACGCAAGGTCGGGGAAGTCACAGCCGGGGTGCGGGTTACGGGAATGCCACGTAAACCGATTGTGACACTGGTGTCGACACCAGCCATGCCGGATACGGAAGTCCTTGCCTACATTGTTCTCGGTCGGCCGCTGGGAACGACCGGCGGCCAGTACGAAAGTTTGATGCTGGCCACCAGCGCTCTGCTGTCGCAGGGCGAATCGGCGGCCCTGCAGGAAAAAATCAAGCGCCAGATCGGCATCGACGTCCTCGAAGTGCAAAGTGCCGGCAGCGACGGCGTCGCCGGCTCGATGGTCGCGGTCGGCAAGTACCTGACCCCCGAGCTCTACCTGAGCTTCGGCCAGTCCCTCTTCACCTCGGAAAGCGTCGCCCGCCTGCGCTACCAGTTCGGCAAACGCTGGCAACTCGAATCGCAGCTTGGCACCATCAGTGGGGCCGATCTCTCTTACCGGATCGAATTTCGCTGAGTGCGTCGCCAAACGCCTGTTATGTGGTCGCAGGGCACCTTGCCAATCCCTGGACTTATGCGTCCGGCCGCCACCTTTTTCTTCAGCCCCTCCCCTTCATGCCCCTCCTTGCTGCCTGCTCGCCGGATCGCAGCAACAAAAAAGCTCGCCTCCGGTGTCGGCTTGCGCCGAACCGGAGGCGAGCGGTGGTGATCCCGACTCCCCTTAGGTCCCTCTCGATCGACAGGCGGCAGCAATCGCCGCCGCCAGCCCGGTGCTACTTTTTCGTCTTTTGCCAGTCGGCGAGGAACTTGTCGATGCCGACGTCGGTGAGGGGGTGCTTGGCAAGCTGGGTGATGACGCTGTAGGGGATGGTGCAGATATCGGCGCCGATGAGGCCGGCATTGAGGACATGCAGCGGCGAACGCACCGAGGCGACGATGACCTCGGTAGCGTAGCCGTAGTTGTCGAAGATCGTCTTGATCTGCTCGACCCCTTCCATGCCGTCGTGGCCGACGTCATCGAGACGGCCGACAAAGGGAGAGACGTAGCTGGCTCCGGCCTTGGCGGCCAGCAACGCCTGCAACGGCGAAAAGATCAGGGTGACGTTGGTGCGAATCCCCTCGGCGGCAAAGATGCGCGCCGCCTTGAGCCCTTCACCGGTCATCGGCACCTTGATGACGATGTTCCGGTGGATCTTGGCCAGTTCACGCCCCTCGGTCAGCATCCCCGGCGCATCGAGGGCGATAACCTCGGCCGAGATCGGCCCGTCGACAATCCCGGTGATCTCTCTGATGACTTCGCGAAAATCGCGGCCGCTCTTGGCGATGAGGGAAGGGTTGGTGGTGACGCCATCGACCAGTCCCAGCTCGCTGGCGGCACGAATTTCGGCGACTTCGGCGGTGTCGATAAAAAATTTCATCTCTTCACTCCTTGCTGCTGCAGGTGGGCTCGTCCCGGTGCCGTTCGCAAAATGCATCGCGGCACTCGCGGGAACAAAAATAATAGGTTTGCCCGGCCACGCTCCGGGTCAGGGCATCCCGGGGGTGGATGTAGTTGCCACATTCGAGATCGAGAACCATCGGCTCCACCTCACCCTTGCCGTCCGGGGCGGCGGCTTCCCCCTCGGCATTACCGGGAAAGACCGCCTTGAGCAGGCAACGCCCGAGGTTGTAAAGGAGATAGCCAAGGATCGTCAGGAGGAGTAGACGGAAGAGCCAGCCGATCATGCTTTCACCATTCCTCGCCCTGGTAACGCCGGACGCCGGAGATATCCAGGGCTGCCAGTAACTGCCCGACGCTGAGGCCCAGGACGGGATGGACCAAATCGCGGGCCAGGTCACTCAAGGGAACCAGGACAAAGGGACGCAGGTGGAGTCTGGGGTGCGGCAGAGTGAGAGTGGGGCCGGAGCAGACCTCTTTCCCGCAAAAGAGCAGGTCGAGATCGATGGTCCGGGGCCCCCATGCCTCCAGCCGCTCACGACCGAGGGCGGCTTCCACCTGGTGACAGCGCTGTAAAAGCGTCCGCGCCGGCAGACACGTTTTCAATTCTATCACAGCGTTGAGAAAAGGTGGTTGCCCCGGCGGACCGCCCACCGGTTCGGTTTCATAGAGCGGCGAACTCGCTATCAGACTGATCCGGGGATCGTCCGTCAGCAATCTGCGCGCCGTCACCAGCGTGGCCAGACGATCACCGAGATTGGAGCCAAAAGCGACATAGGCGGTAATGCTCAAGACCCACCTTCCACGGTCAGTCGACCCTAGAACTGCGCGAAAGACCTCACGGCTTCCAGCGGTCGTGCACCCAGAACCACTGGGCCGGTGCGCGCCGCACCGCCGCTTCGATGCGGCCGATGAGGTGGGCGGTGTTGCGGGCCACCGCTGCGGACGAGGGATCTTTCTCCAGCAGAATCATCGGCTCGGCATAGATTTCGTAGCGGTTATCCGGCGTCCGCCGGCTGAAAATCGGCACCAGCGGAATCCCCTGACGCATGGCGATTTCGACGATGATCGGCGAGGTATTGGCCGGCCGGCCGAAAAAATCGACAGGAATGCTCTCCTTCCGACCGGCGCGCTGATCGAGGAGGATGCCGATTCCACGATTTTCGGCGAGGGAGCGCAGTATCTTGCGGGCGGCCCGCTTCTTTTCGATGGCCTGACTCCCGCCCGCCTCCCGCAACTGGCGGAAGCGCTTCTCCAGATAGGGGTTTTTCACCTCTTTGTAAACGTAGTCGAAGGGAAAGCCGAGGGCCGGCAGC
>MGTO01000150.1 GCA_001799485.1 Desulfuromonadales bacterium GWC2_61_20
GTGCGACCCCTCTCCGTCATGGAACGGGCCAGTCTCGAGCGCCACTATCGTCCGCAGGGACTGCGCCTCGACGATCTGTTGCGCGAGGCGGGGAAGGTGCTGTCGACCCTGTCGAGCTATACCGGCGTCGTCACCGCGCCGCGCTTCTGCGCCACGGTCTTTCGCCATATCGAGTTCATCCCCCTCTCCCAGGGGCGGCTGCTGGTGGTTTTCGTCAGCCAGTCGGGGCTGGTGCAGAACAAGATCATCGAGACCGAGACGAGTTTCAGTGCCAGCGAACTCGAACAGATCGGCAACTATCTCAATCGCACCCTGAGCGGGCTGACCATCGAGGAGATTCGGGCGCGCATCGTCGAGGAGATGGCCCAGGAAAAGGCCCTCTACGATCAGCTCATGCGCCAGGCCCTGACTCTGTCGGAGCAGGCCCTGAGCGACGATGTCGGCACCCAGCTCTTCATCGAGGGGACGGCAAAGATTTTCGAGCAGCCCGAATTTGCCGACATCGAGCGGATGAAGCGGGTCTTCCGCGCCTTCGAACAGAAGAGCCAGCTGGTCGATCTCCTCGACAAGAGCCAGCGGGCCGAAGGGGTGCGTATCTTCATCGGCAGCGAAACCCACTTTGCCGAGATGGAGGGGTGCAGCGTCGTCGCGGCGACCTATTCCGACCGTCAGGGGACCATCGGTACCCTCGGGGTCATCGGTCCGAGCCGCATGCCCTATTCCCTGGTCATCCCCATTGTCGATTACACCGCCCGCCTGGTCGGACGGTTTTTAGAAGGTGAATCCAGCAAGGAGAATTAGGACTCGTGCCCAAGAGAGAAAAACACCACGCTGATGAACCGACGGTGGCAGCGGTTTCCGGCGAAGTAGAAACAGAAACGGCAGCTCCCGCATCCGGGCCGGGCGAAAGTGCCGCACCGGAGGAGGCGATCGATCCGGTCGCTCTTCTTACCACCGTCCGTGAAGAAGCCGCCCGGAACTGGGATCTCTATCTGCGCGCCCGCGCCGATCTGGAGAATGGCCGCAAACGCGCCCAGCGTGAGGTCGAAGAGGCCAATCGCTATGCCAACGACCGCCTCCTCAAGGAGATGATCCCGGTCCTCGATAATCTTGAGCGCGCCCTGACCCATGCCGGCAGCGAGGGGAGCGAGGTGCAGGCCCTGGTCGAAGGGGTGACGCTGACGGTCAATCTTTTCCGCAAGGTCCTGGAGAGTTTCGGGGTCAAGCCAGTGGTGACCGTCGGCGCCCTCTTCGATCCCAACCTGCACCAGGCCATGGGCCAGGTCGAAACGAGCGAGCATCCACCCAACACCGTGGTGACGGAATTCCAGAGGGGTTATTTCCTCAACGAGCGTCTGCTGCGTCCCGCCCTGGTCATGATCGCCAAGGGCCCGGCCGTGGAGTGAACCAAAGCAAACCAAAAAGAAGCAACCTAAAGAAAAGGAGCAACAATATGTCAAAGGTTATCGGTATCGATCTCGGCACCACCAATTCCTGTGTCGCCATCATGGAAGGCGGCGAGCCGGTTGTCATCGCCAATGTCGAAGGGGCGCGCACGACCCCGTCCATGGTCGCCTTCAGCGACAGCGGCGAGCGCCACGTCGGCCAGCAGGCCAAGCGCCAGGCGGTGACCAATCCGGAGAACACCCTCTTCGCCATCAAGCGTCTCATCGGCCGCAAGTTCGACACCGATGCGGTCAAGCGCGACATCCAGATCAGCCCCTTCAAGATCATCCCCGCCGACAACGGCGACGCCTGGGTCGAGGTGCGCGGCACCAAGTACAGCCCGCCGCAGATCTCGGCCTTCGTCCTGATGAAGATGAAGCAGACGGCCGAGGAATATCTCGGCGAGACGGTGACCGACGCCGTCATCACCGTGCCGGCCTACTTCAACGACTCCCAGCGCCAGGCGACCAAGGATGCCGGCAAGATCGCCGGCTTGAACGTGCTGCGGATCATCAACGAGCCGACCGCCGCCGCCCTCGCCTACGGCCTCGACAAGAAGAAGGAAGAGAAGATCGCCGTCTTCGACCTCGGCGGCGGCACCTTCGACATCTCCATCCTCGAACTCGGCGACGGCGTCTTCGAGGTCAAGTCGACCAACGGCGACACCTTCCTCGGCGGCGAGGACTTCGACCAGAAGGTCATCGACTGGATCGCCGACGAATTCAAGAAGGATCAGGGGATCGACCTGCGCAAGGACAAAATGGCGTTGCAGCGCCTCAAGGAGTCGGCGGAGAAAGCCAAGTGCGAACTCTCCACCTCGATGGAGACCGACATCAATCTCCCCTTCATCACCGCCGACGCCAGCGGGCCGAAACACCTCAACATGAAGCTGACCCGGGCCAACCTCGAGCGCCTCTGCGCCGAGCTCATCGGCAAGCTCGAGGGCCCCTGCCGCACCGCCCTCAAGGATGCCGGGCTCTCCCCCGCCGACATCGACGAAGTCATCCTCGTCGGCGGCATGACCCGCATGCCGATCGTGCAGAAGCGGGTCCAGGATATCTTCGGCAAGGTGCCGAACAAGGGGGTCAACCCCGACGAGGTCGTCGCCATCGGCGCCGCCATCCAGGGCGGGGTCCTCAAAGGGGAGGTCAAGGATGTCCTCCTCCTCGATGTCTGCCCCCTCTCCCTCGGCATCGAGACCCTCGGCGGAGTCATGACCAAGCTCATCGAGAAGAACACCACCATCCCCTGCAAGAAGAGCCAGGTCTTCTCCACCGCCGCCGACAACCAGCCGGCGGTGTCGGTTCACGTCCTCCAGGGCGAGCGCGAAATGGCCGGCGACAACAAGACCATCGGCCGCTTCGAACTCCTCGGCATCCCCCCGGCTCCCCGCGGCGTGCCCCAGGTCGAGGTGACCTTCGATATCGACGCCAACGGCATCCTCCATGTCGCCGCCAAGGACCTCGGCACCGGCAAGGAACAGTCGATCCGCATCACCGCCTCCAGCGGCCTCTCCGACGAGGAGATCCAGAAGATGGTGCACGATGCCGAGGCCCATGCCGCCGAGGACAAGAAGAAGCGCGAACTCATCGAGGCGCGCAACCAGGCCGACGGCCTCGTCTACAGCACGGAGAAGTCCCTTAAGGAGCATGGCGAAAAGGTCGACGCCGCCACCCGGCAGGGGATCGAGACGGCCCTGGAAGCGCTGAAGAAGGCCATGGAAGGGGAAGATGCCGAGGCCCTGCGCAGCAAGAGCGAGGCCTTGGCTCAGGCGGCACACAAACTCGCCGAAGCGATGTACGCCCAGGCCGCCCAGCAGGCGGGGGGTGAAGAGGGCGCCGGCCAGAGCGAAGGGGACGACAAGGTCGTCGACGCCGAGTTCGAGGAAGTCAAGGACGACAAAAAATAGCTGATGCCCGGTGCTCGGGCCGTAGTAGGGGCGATGCATGCATCGCCCCTACCTGCGTTTGTCCCCTAAACAAAGGAACGATCGTTGGCCACCAAACGCGACTATTACGAGATTCTTGAGGTTCATCGCAACGCCAGCGAGACCGAGATCAAGAAAGCCTACCGGCGGCTGGCGCTCAAGTATCATCCCGACAAGAACCCCGGGGACAAGGCGGCCGAGGAGCAGTTCAAGGAGCTGACGGAAGCCTATGCCGTCCTCTCCGACGCGCAGAAACGCGCGGCTTTCGATCAGTACGGCCATGCCGGGGTCGAGGGGGCCGGCGGCTTTTCCAGCGGCGGCTTCGGCGGTTCTCCCTTCGAGGAGGTCTTCGGCGACATCTTCGGCGACATCTTCGGCGGCGGCGGTCGCGGCCGCAGTCGCGGGCGGCGCGGCGACGATCTCCGCTACAACCTGACCATCTCCTTCGAAGAGGCCGCCTTCGGCTACGAAAGCAAGATCGAGATTCCCCGCCATCAGCCGTGCGAACCGTGTGGCGGTTCCGGCGCCAAGAAGGGGACGAGTGCCCGCACCTGCTCGACTTGTCGCGGCACCGGCCAGGTCCGTTTTCAACAGGGCTTCTTCGCCCTGACCCGGCCGTGCTCCGATTGCGGCGGCGCGGGGCGGATCATCGAACATCCCTGTCCCGAATGCCGGGGGAGCGGCCGCATCCGCGGCAAGCGCTCCCTGTCGTTGCGCATTCCGGCCGGGGTCGAGACCGGGAGCCGGCTCAAGCTCAGCGGTGAGGGGGAGAGCGGTCCGCAAGGCGGCGCTCCCGGCGATCTTTACGTCGTCATCGAAGTCCGCCCCCACCCGATTTTCCAGCGCGAGGGGCAGGAGGTCATCTGCGAGGTGCCGATTTCCTTCTCCCAGGCGGCCCTCGGTTGCGAACTCGAGGTGCCGACCCTCGACGGCAAGGTCAAACTCAAGGTTCCCACCGGCACCCAGTCGGGAAAAGTCCTCAAACTGACCGGCAAGGGGATTCCGGTGCTGCAGGGGTACGGTCGCGGCGACCAGCTGGTGGTCTTGCGGGTCGAGACCCCGACTCAGCTCACCGCGCGGCAAAAGGAACTGCTGGAAGAATTCGCCCGCGCCGGCGGAGAAGAGTTCAACCCTCTGGGCAAGAGCTTTTTTGACAAGGTCAAAGAACTCTTCGGCTGATACAGTCGTCAGGGCAAGGGTCCCATCGCATGCGCATCCTCATTACCATCTCCCTCCTGCTTCTTTGCTATGGACCCGCCGTTGCCGGCGCTGCCGCTGTCGCTCCCGTGGCGCTGGAGGCGAGCCTGGAGCGGGGACTGCTGCAGCAGCGCGCCGGACAGCTCGATGAAGCGGTGGCGACATTGCGGCGTTTCGTCGCCCAGACCCCGCCTTCGACCCAGACCAACGAAGCCTGGCTCGCCCTCGCCCGCATCGCCCTGCAACGCCACGAGGCGGAGGATGCCCTCCTCTACCTCGGCCAGATTCCGCCCGCTCAGGCGACCCGCCCCTCTCGCCTGACCGAGGGGGTGGCCCTGGTCGCCAGTGGTCGGGTCGTCGAAGGGGTCTCGTTGCTGCAGGCCCTGGCGCCCCAGGTCAGCGATCCGGCCGAGCGCCAGCAACTCCTTGTCGCCCTTGCCGAGGGCCGGCACCGCCTCGGCGGGGAGCTGGAGGCCGTCGTCCTCTACCAGCAGGCGAGTCAGCTGGCGACTTCGCCAGCCGTACGCGACCACTATCTCGACCAGGCGCACATTCTGCTGCGCGACCGTTTGAGCGAGAGCGACCTGGCTGAGGCCGCCTTCATGCTCACCGGTACCGCCGCCGGTCTCGACGCCCGCTTGCAACAGGCGCAACGGGCCGTCGCCGCGGGGGACGCCATGCGGGGCAGAAGTCTGGCCGAAGGGGTGGCGGCAGAAACTCTCCCCTTTCCCTATCGCAACGATGCCCTGCTCCTGGTTGAGCGTCTCTCCGGCAAGGCCTGGCTCACCCGTTCCGTCGGGGTCCTCCTCCCCTTGAGCGGACGCTACGGCACCTTCGGCAGCCTCGTCCGCCGCGGCATGGAACTCGCCGTCGAGGAGCACAACGCCAAGTATCCGCCGGTGGAGTTTATTTTTCGCGATGCCGGCACCGAGCCTGAGGAGAACGCACGGCAGGTGTCGCTGCTGGCCAATCAGGATCGGGTCATGGTCATCGCCGGACCCCTGACCGGGGCGGCGGCCGTGGCGGCGGCGACGCGGGCCCAGCAGGAACGCGTGCCGCTATTGGCCCTGTCCCAGCGGGACGGAATCCCCGAGACCGGCGAATATATCTTTCGCAACTCCCTGACCAGCCAGCAACAGGTGCGCGCCCTGGTGCGTTATGCCGTTGACGCACAGGGGCTGCACACCTTTGCCGTCCTCGCCCCGGAAAACAAGCTGGGCCTTGAGATGGCCGAGCTCTTCAGCGCGGCCGTGCAGCAGGCGGGTGGGGAAATTGTCGCCCGGCAGAGCTACGCCGAGAGCGCCACCGACTTCCGCCGCCAGATCAAACTTCTCAAGGGGGAGAATCCCGATCTCCCCGATGTCGAGGTGGAGATTCCCCGCAGCGGTCCGGACAAGGGGATCAAGCCCCCGCCGGTGCCCCTTCCCTTCCAGGCGGTCTTTCTCCCCGACGAAGCGGCGCGCATGGCGCTGGTGACGCCGCAACTGGCTTTTTACGGCATCGAAGGGGCGCAGCTGCTCGGCAGCAATGCCTGGAATACCCCCGAGCTGGCGAAGAGTTCCGGCCGTTTTGTCGAGGGGGCGGTCTTCCCCGACGGCTTTTTCCGCGACAGCTCCTATCCCCTTGTCCGGCAGTTCGTCAATCGTTACACGAAAAAGTACCAGGAAGAGCCGTCGATCCTCGCGGCCCAGGGCTACGATGCCGCCGGCATTCTCCTCTCCCTTCTTGATCGTCCCGACGTCCGCTCCCGCGAAGGTTTGCGCATCGCCCTGTCGCAGCTGCGCAATTATCCCGGGGTGACCGGGGCCACCTCCTTTGCCGCCAGCGGCGAGGCCGAAAAGGACCTCTACCTGCTGCAGGTGAAGAACGGCAATATCGTCCAGCTCGACTGAGGGCGGATTTTGTTTCTTGCCTGGCACGGACGTTTCTGCTATTAACTACGAGGTATCACCTTTTGAGGAGCTGGCAAAAGATGACTCAGGGTTTTGACTTTTTCTTTGCTTCCTTTACCTGGCGCGGCTATTTTAGGCCGTCTGCTCTGGGTCAAGGTCTGCCGGGGTAAAGGAAAACCTCTCCGCCAGTTCTGAAAACCATGGGCAGACCGTTTCGGTGCTCCCGTGGTTTTTCGTTTCCGGATCGAGAAATGAAACCGCCGCCGGAGCAGCAGCCGGCGGTTTTGTTTTTCCTTTCACTCAATCGATCCGGCAAAAAGGAGTCAGTCATGATCATCGTCATGAAACAGGGAGCGGGCAAGGACGAACTGGCCGAGGTCAAGAAGCGCATTCGCGAACTCGGCTACAAGCCCCATGTCATCCACGGCGAGACCCGCAACGTCATCGGTGCGGTCGGCGATGAGCGCGGCAAATCGGTGTTGCAGGCCCTCGAATCGATGGCCGGGGTCGAGAGCGTGGTGCCGATCCTCAAGCCGTACAAGCTTGCCAGCCGCGAAGTCAAGCCGCAGCCGAGTGTCTTTGCCCTGGGCAGTGGGGTCGAGATCGGCGGTTCCCAGCTGGTGGTCATGGCCGGGCCCTGTTCCGTCGAGAGCGAAGCCCAGATCGTCGAGACCGCCATCGCCGTCAAGGCCGCCGGCGCCACGGTCTTGCGCGGCGGGGCGTTCAAGCCGCGCACCAGTCCTTACTCCTTCCAGGGGATGGAAGAAGAAGGGCTCAAGCTCCTCGCCCTCGCCCGCCAGGAGACCGGCCTCCCCATCGTCACCGAGGTGGTCAACCCCCGCGATGTCGAGCTCGTCGCCCGCTACTCCGATATCATGCAGGTCGGCGCCCGTAACGTGCAGAACTTCGCCCTGCTCAAGGTCCTCGGCCAGCTCGACAAGCCGATCCTCCTCAAGCGCGGCATGGCGACGACGATCCAGGAATTCCTCATGAGCGCCGAATACATCCTGGCCGAGGGGAACCGCCGGGTCATGCTCTGCGAGCGCGGCATCCGCACCTTCGAGACGGCGACGCGCAATACCCTCGATATCGCCGCGGTACCGGTCCTCAAGGAGCTGACCCATCTGCCGGTGATTGTCGATCCCTCCCACGCCACCGGCCATGCCCATCTCGTCCCGTCCATGAGTTATGCCGCGGTGGCGGCCGGCTGCGACGGTCTCATCGTCGAAGTCCACCCCTGCCCGGAAAAAGCCGCCAGCGACGGTCCCCAGTCCTTGCGTCCGGCCGAATTCGCCACGATGATGGAGAAGCTGCGGCAGTTTGCCACCGTCGCCGGACGTACACTCTAGTCAAAGGAAACCTGATTGGAACTGACCTTCCGCTAGTCAATGCGATCTGCACCTTTCTGCGGAATATTTGTCCTAATCCAGAAAGGAAATATATGTATTTCATTCCTCTGACCCAGCCGGAGAGCGTCGAACTGGTCATCCATGCCCTGCGGGCGGCGGGAGGGAACATGGATTGCCGTTCCTGCCCGGTGCGCAAGGCCTGTGAAAAACAGTGCCTGACCATCGCCGATGCGGTGGAGCGCATGTTCCAGAGTCAGACCTTGCCGACCATCGACGTCGAACCGTCGGATACGCCCCCGCCGGCGCCGGCAGCGAATACCAAGTCCCCCGGGCGCCTCCGGGTGGTGAAATAGACGGCCGCCTCTCAGTCGTTGACAGGTCGGGAGCGAGCCATTAAACTTGCAGCCTTCGCTGAACCAGCCTTGGCGATCCCGGCTGTTATCGTCTTATCAAGGAGCTTCGATGAAAGTCCTCGTTACCGATGAAATCTCCCAGGAAGGGCTGCAGCCCCTCCTCGACGACCCGCGTATCACCATCGATGTCAGGGTCGGGCTGCCGGAGGCCGAACTGCATCAGCTCATCGGCGGTTATGACGCCCTGATTACCCGCAGCGGCACCCGCGTCGACCCGGCCCTCCTCGATCATGCCCGGCAGCTGCGCATCATCGCCCGCGCCGGTGTCGGCATCGATAATGTCGATGTCGATTACGCCAGCAACAAGGGGATCATCGTCGTCAATGCCCCCTTCGGCAACGTCAACTCGGCGGCCGAGCACACCATGGCCCTCCTCCTCTCCCTCTGTCGCAACGTCCCCATCGCCAACGGCAGCCTCAAGTCCGGGGAGTGGAAACGGGCACCCTTCACCGGTTACGAACTCAAGGGGAAGACCGTCGGCATCATCGGCCTCGGCAAGGTCGGAGGGCGCGTCGCCACCCGCTGCAAGGCCTTCGAAGCCCAGGTCATCGCCTGCGATCCCTATATCGCCGAAAAGCGCGGCGACGATCTCGGTGTGCGCCTCGTCCCCCTCGACGACATCGTCCGCTTTTCCGACATCATCACCGTCCATACCCCTCTCAACGAAGAGACCTTGGGGATGCTTGGCAGCGAACACTTTCGCGGCATGAAGGATGGCGTCATCGTCATCAACTGCGCCCGCGGCGGGATCATCGACGAGGCGGCGATGCTCGCCGCCCTGGAAAGCGGCAAGGTCACCGGCGCGGCCTTCGATGTCTGGAGTGAAGAGCCTCCGCGCACCGAGATCCTGAAAAAGCTCATCGCCCATCCGCGCATGGTCGTGACTCCCCACCTCGGGGCCAACACCTTCGAGGCGCAGAAGAACGTCGCCGTCGACGTCAGCCGCGAACTGGTCAATTACCTCGATGGCCGCCCCCTGGAAAATGCCGTCAACATCCCCCGTTTCGACCCCGACCTGATGGAGCAGATGAAGCCGTTCATGGGCCTGGTCAGTCGTATCGGCGATTTTGTCTCGCAGCTCTCCGCCCCCAATCCGAATAAGGTGACCTTTGCCTACCGCGGCAAGATCGCCCGCTTCGACTGCGCCCCCATCACCGTCTGTGGTCTCGCCGCCCTCCTCAATCGCCACACCGAGCAGGAGGTCAACATGGTCAACGCCCGTCTCGTGGCGGCGGGGATGGGCCTGGCGGTCGAAGAGGTGCGCAACACCGAGGCCGAGTCCTTCTCCAACCTCATCACCATCACCCTCGAATCGCCCGAAGGGAAGCGTTCCATCTCCGGCACCCTCTTCGAGGGGATTTTCAAGGTCGTCAAGATGCGCGATTTTATGACCGACTTCACCCCCGAGGGGCACATGCTGGTCATTACCTATGATGATCGCCCTGGCCTTATCGGCAAGATCGGCACCATCCTCGGTGCCGCCAATGTCAACATCGGCTCGATGAACCTCGGCCGCCAGGCCCGCGCCGGTGAGGCGATGGTCGTCATCGCCCTCGATTCGGCTCCGGACGAGGCGGTCATCGAACGCATCAACAAAGCCGTCGAGGCCCATTTCATCAAGGCGGTTTGCATGAAGGGCTGATCCCCTTTTTCCTGATGCATCTTGCAGCATAAAAAAGCCCGGAAGGTCAATGACCTTCCGGGCTTTTGCGTGGCATGAGGACGATGTTTTCAGAAGGGATAGCTCAGTGCGCCGGAGATGCCGGCGCCGTCGAACCATTGACCCTCGAGGTCGAGACGCAGGCCGGTTTCCAGCGGCCAGCGAACTCCAGCAATGGCGCCGAGCTTGCGTACTGCAATTTTGTGAGTACCAAGGGGGAAATTTGTGTAGCTGGTAGCGGAACCAGGTCCCGCGATATCCCATGCAGTCAGCGTGCTGCTGACTTCCGATTCGGACCAGTAGTAGGCAGGTCCACCATAAAGCTGGGCGCCTTCAATTGTAACCTGGAAACGAACCCCGGCGGTCAATTCTAAAGTGTCGTCGAAGTGCATGGTTTCATAGCCGGTTGACGGGTTATTCCAGCCAGAATAAAGTGGTCCTGATGCGATCCCATTGACAACTGAGGCAGTATCATCGAAGCCATCAGAATAGCTCCCTTGAAGAAACGGCCCAACCGTCAGCACCTCGCCGCGGAAAATTGGGCCGCCAACATCGATGCGGGCATAGGGAAGCATTTCACTCTCAGCGTCACCTTTAACTTCTATGCCGGTTTTATTGTATTCCCAGAGTACACCACCCCCTGCCAAACCAAGCTGCCAACCTTTGACGCTGAAATTAACCTGCCCAACCACCACCGATTGCGCGGTTTTGACCGCTTCGTCACCAAATTTGCGATCCATACCAATGTACGAGCCATTGGCGCCGAGGGAAAATTCGAAGGGCTTGTTTTCGGTGTCGATGGCACCAATGTAGGCGGCCTGGGCGAACCCGCCGCCAAACATGCTGAGCAAAGCCGTCAGCAGGATAGTTCTTTTCATGGTGTCCTCCTATTAATGGATGGTTTCAACTGCGCCATTGTTAGTATCACAAAAGAAAAACGCGGGCAAGTGCACAATTATGCTGGTTTGCCTAGCTGCCGGCGAACAGCGGCAAGTCACTGGGGGGAATGAGCCCGCGGGCTTCGGCGCGGGCGAGGAGGGTGACGACGGCGCGTTCGCCGAGCTCGCCGAGGTCGCGGGAGAAGTCGTTGACGTAGAGGGCGATGTGCTGATCGATGACGGTGTCGTCGAGTTCCTGGGCGTGCGCTTTAATGTAAGCGCGCGCGGCGGCGGGATGGGCGAAG
>MGTO01000151.1:0-11905 GCA_001799485.1 Desulfuromonadales bacterium GWC2_61_20
CCGGCGATCTGATCCAGACCGTGCGCGGCTTCGGCTACAAGCTGGAGGAGCGATGAGGCTGGCCATCCGCTGGAAACTCCTCGGCTCCTACCTCTTCCTCCTCTTGGTCATGGGGGGGGCTCTCTTCTCCTTTCTCAACCGCACCCTGGCTCAACAGCCGGTCGAGGACATCCGCGCCAACCTGCAGCGCGAAGCGCGGCTGGCGGCACAGATGGCAAGTCGGGAGATGGTCGACCTTGGGCGCGACGCCCCGCAGCTGGCGCAAGCCATCGGGAAAACCCTGCAGGCGCGGGTCACCATCATCGCCGAGGATGGCCGCGTCGTTGGCGATTCGGAGTTGTCGGCAACAGCCCTGGCCGGATTGGACAACCACCGCAGTCGCCCCGAAATCGCGGCCGCCCTGACGCAGGGGCACGGCAGTTCCGTGCGCTATTCAACGACCGTCGGTGGCCGCATGCTCTATGTCGCGGTGCGCCTGCCGGCGGCGGCGAGAACCCCGGCGGTGCTGCGGATCGCCGTCCCCCTGGCGGCGGTGGAGGCAGCCCGGGTGAGCCTGCACGAAAGTTTGGCCGTCACTTTCGGCCTGGCCGCCCTTCTCGCCGTCGGCTTGAGCCTCTTTCTGACCCAGCTCTCCAGCCGCATTCTCCATGACCTCGGCGAGGGGGCCGAGCGCTTTGGTGCCGGCGACTTCCGCCGCAAGGTGCCGGTTGCGAGCAACGACGAGCTCGGCGAACTGGCGCAGGTCATGAACGCCATGGCCGGGCGGCTGCAGCAGCAGATGGAACACCTCGCCCTCGACCGCAATCGCCTCGATACCATTCTGCGCGGCATGGGCGAGGGCCTCCTCGTTGCCGACCGCGACGGCACCGTGCGCCTGCTCAATCCGGCCTTTCGCGCCCTTTTTCGCGTCGGCGAGGAGGCGGTGGGCCACCCTCTGGTCGAGCTCTCGCGCCATCCCCAGTTGCAGACCAGCTTTCGCGCCGTCCTCTCCGAACAGAGGGAGCGGATTGCCGAGCTGACCCTCGGCGGTGAGGCCGATGCCAGGGTTCTCCTGACCCACTGGGTGCCGTTGCGCGAAGGGGGCGAGGTCACCGGCGTGGTGGCGGTCTTCCACGACATCAGCGACCTCAAGCGTCTCGAACGGGTGCGCCGTGACTTCGTCGCCAATGTCTCTCACGAATTGCGCACCCCGGTCACCGTCATCCGCGGCTATGCTGAAACCCTGGCCGGTGACCTGACCCGGAGCGACCCCGAAACGGCGGCACGCTTTGCCGCTGTCATCCATCATCACGCCGAGCGCCTCACCGCGCTCATCGCCGACCTCCTCACCCTCTCCGAACTCGAAGGGGGAACCATCGAGCTTCCCCTTGAGCCGATTCCCCTGGCTGCCCTGAACGACAGCTGTTGCGCCCTCATCGAACCGAAGGCGGTCGCGAAAGACATCGTCCTCGACTGCCACGTCGATCCGGCACTGCTGGTTCTGGCCCACCGCGGCCGGCTCGAGCAGGTCCTGATCAACCTCCTTGACAACGCGGTCAAATATTCCCCGCCGGGGGGAAAGGTCGCCCTCGGTGCCGCCCTGGCCGACGGCAAAGTCCGCATCAGTGTCGCCGACAACGGTCCGGGGATTCCTGCGGCCGCCCTGCCGCGCCTCTTCGAGCGCTTCTACCGGGTCGATGCCGGCCGCGGACGTGACGAAGGCGGCACCGGCCTCGGTCTCGCCATCGTCAAGCATATCGTCCAGTTGCATGGGGGCAAGGTCTGGGTCGAAAGCACCCCCGGCCAGGGCAGCATCTTTCACGTCGAGCTACGCCAGGGCTGAGGATATGAGTCGTTTTCAATGTTCTGGTTTTAAAATTATATACTCATCTATCATCGCAAAACTATTGGGAATTATTACTTCGGTGGCGAATTAATATCTTTCCAATTGAACTGGCTGAGATTCAGGATATAATCGCGTTCTATTGCTTGCGTCCTTAAGCTGTCCCCGGGAGCTGCTGCAATGAACGAAACCCTGGCTCTGGCCGAACCATCGTCACGGTTGCATGTTGCCGCCACGGCCTCCGGCTGGAGTTACGCCGAAGTGCTGCGCAACCTGGATATTGGCATCGTCATCGTCGCTGAACTCATTGGGTCGATCGTCTTTCGCAACCCCGCCTCCTTTGACATTCTCCAGGACGACATCCTGCCCTGGTCCTTCGCCGACCTGCAAGCCCGCCTGCTGGACACCGGAACACTCTGTGGTTTTGCCAATCTGACCGGCACCACCCAGACTTTTCAACTTGGCCCCCGCCTCATCGGCTGTTCGGTCCATCTCGTTTCCCCCGGCCACTATTGCCTGATCCTGCGTGACGTCACCGACAAGACCCGCCTCGAATCCATCGCCCAGGCGGTCAATACCATGGACAACATCGGTTTCATCTTCTCCGGCATCCGCCACGAAATCGGCAACCCCCTCAATTCCATCAAGATGACCATCAGCGTCCTGCGCAAGAATCTCGACAACTTCTCCCGCGAGGCGCTGGGCGAATATGTCGAGCGCACCTATGCCGAGGTGCTGCGCATGGAGTATCTCCTCAAGTCGCTGAAAAACTTCAGCCTCTTCGAACAGCTCGATATCGCCCGTCACGAGCTCGGCACCTTTCTCAACAAGTTCTTTGCCCTGGTCGAGGAGGACTTCGCCCGCCAGGGCATCCTCCTCCAACGCCCCCCCGTTCTCGATCCGGTCTGGAGCGACTTCGACCCCCGCGCCCTGCACCAGGCCCTCCTCAACCTCCTGACCAATGCCGCCGATGCCCTGGCCGGCCGCCCCTGGCCGCACATCGCCTTCACCTTGCGTTGCGCCGACAAACTGGTCCTCCTCTCGGTGGAGGATAATGGCTGCGGCATGAGTGCCGAGCAGCAGAGGCTCCTCTTTCAACCGTTCTGCACCACCAAGCTCACAGGCAACGGACTCGGCCTGGTGATCACCCAGAAACTCCTGGCCAAAATGAATGCCACTCTCGACATCATCAGCTGCGAAGGCTTGGGCACCGCCGTCCACATCGCCCTGCCGGCGGCCGATCCGCCCTGCGCCATGGAGATCACATGAAAACCTTGCTGCTGGTCGATGATGAGCGCCCCTTCCTCCTCAGCCTGCGCGACGGTCTCGCCGCCCTCGGCGACCGTTATCGCATCCTCCTCGCCAGCGACGGCCACGAAGCCCTCCAGGCGTTGCAGGGCCGCCCCGTCGACCTCCTCGTCACCGACCTCAAATTGCCGGTCATGGACGGCTTTCAGCTCCTCGCCCAGGTCAGCCGCGACTACCCCTATCTGCCGGTCATCGTCATGACCGCCTTCGGCACCCCCGAGATCGAGGCACGGCTGACACGGGTCCAGAATCTCCACTATCTGGAAAAGCCCCTCGATTTCGACCTTCTCGCCCAGACCATCGAAACCGCCCTGACCACCGAGGCACGCAGCTATATCCGCGGCATCACCCTCGCCACTTTCCTGCAGCTGGTACAGATGGAACAGAAGAGCTGCACTCTGAAAATCCGTTCTCGGGACAAGACCGGCTACCTCTTCATCCGCCACGGCGAACTCCTCGATGCCCTGACCGCCTCGGCCCAGGGCGAAGCGGCGGCGCTGGAGATCATCGCCTGGGATGACACCACTATCGAGATGGATACAGTCTGTCGGCGGGACGAGAAGGCGATTGCCGCGTCGATGAGCTACCTCCTCATGGAAGCCTATCGCCTCAAGGATGAAGCACAGCAACCTGTTTCCGCAGCCATGACCCCGTCACCCGCTCCACCCCGTCCGGCACCGGACACCCGGCTCATCGAAGTCTTGCAGTCGTCGCCGGCGATCGCCGAATATGCCGTCTTCGACCGGGTCAACTTTCTCGAACATCACAGCCTCGGGGCCGGGCCCCTGATGCACATCGATCCGACCGTTTATCTCGACGCCTGCCAGGAACTGGTGGCTTTCCCGGGCGGCGTCTTTCGCTATCTGCTCTTCAACACCGGCCGCAACGGACGGCACATCTTCCTGCAACGTCAGCAGCGCCGGGTCGTCATCACCCTGCGCAAGGGGGCCAAACCGGAGCAGGTACTGGCAGCTCTGGCCCCCTCGCTCTTTTCCGCCTGACGTCGCTGCACCTATGTAAGGGGGAAACATGCAACGATTCCTTGACGACCTGCGCTCCATGCCCGGGGTGACCGGGGCCTGCGTCTACCATGGTGCCGACGGGGTCCGCTTTAACAACCTGCCGGCCCTGTTCAAGCCCGAGCGCCTCGGTGAAGTCGGTGCGCTCCTTGGCAAAATCAGTGCGGCCGGGCGCCTCAGCTTTCCCGATCTGAGCGAATTTGTCCTCTGCTACGAAGAATCTCTCCTGCTCTGCCGCCCCCTCTCGGCGCAGGAATCTCTCATTGTTGCCTGTGATCCCGCCATCAACATGAGCCTCTTGACCATGTCCATCAATCAAGGTCTCGACGACCTTGCCGCCCGGCCTCTGCCAGCGGTTGTTCCCGTGGCCGCGCCCCTCCCCCCCCCGGCGGCTCCTCTGGAAAATCTGCGCGAAAGCGGCCCCCTGGCCAAACCGTTGCAGGTCATGGCGAGCCAGCTGGCCAAGATCCTCGGCCCCATGGCCTTCATCGTCTTCGACGAAACCCTCGCCGCCTGGCAGACGAGTCAGCCCCCGACCCTGGCCGGGCTCAACAAACTGCTCGACAGTCTCTGTCGTGAAATCGGCGACCCGGAGAAGGCCCGCCTGTACCGTGAACTGGTGCGCAAACAACTCGGCGCGACCTCGGGCTGACGGGGAACGCCATGTCTGCCGCCAAGCGTTTCGCCCAACGCATCACCCAGGTCAACGGGGTCGCCAGCTTCGTCCTGACCCGCAGCGACGGCCTGGTCGTCGTCCATAATCTGGCCGATCCCGACGATCTCGCCACTACCGTCACCCTCGCCGGAGCCAATGCCCTGGCGATCCGCAAAACCATCGGCTTCAGCCAGTTCAAGTACCTCTTCCTGCCGCACCGGCACGGCGAGCATCTGCTGATTTTTTCCCTCGATAAATATTTTCTCGGGGTCCAGGTGCGCGACGATTGCGACAGTGCCGCGCTTATCGAGGAGATCTCCGGCTATCTACAGAGCCTTCTCAGCCAGGGACGTCCCGACTAACATCGCCACAGGAGAGAACCCCTTATGCCACGCTTCGTTCCATTGCTCCTCGGTCTGGTTGCCTCCGGCACCTTCGCTCTGACTGGACCGGCCCGTCTCTGCGCCGCCGAGCCCCTTTCCCCCCTCGATCTGCGAGTCAAAACCTGGGCCGAGCAGTGTGCCGCCGAGATCGTCGGTCAGTACGATCTCCTTCTCACCGCCGGTCGCCTCACCGTGCCCCAGCTTTTCGACACCCTCTACACCCCCGTCCCCGGCACCGATCCGCAGAAATACCGCACCCAGTACGACACCCTCTCGGATGGGGTCATCCGCCCCATCCTCGACAAGTATCTCGCCTTCGACAAAAATCTGGTCTTCGTCGTCGCCGTCGATCGCAACGGCTATCTCCCCTCCCATAACAGCAGATACTCCCAGCCCCTCACCGGCGATGGCGACCACGACACCAAATGGAACCGCACCAAACGCCTCTTCAACGATCGCACCGGACTCGCCGCCGCCCGCAACAAGGAGCCGTTCCTGCTGCAGCGCTACAATCGTGATACCGGTGAAACCATGGCCGACATGTCGGTGCCGATCCTCGTTCAGGGACGCCATTGGGGGGCCCTGCGTATCGGCTACAAGGTCCCCTGACACCATATCCTTCTCCGCACAAGCGGTATAACTTTCTGGAGGTCTAGGCATGCTCAATAAAATCGGGATCAAGGTGGCGGTGCTGGTTAATTTCGTCCTCTTTATCGTCATCGCCGCCGGTGCGTATTATCTCATGCAGCAGCAGAGCCTGAGTCTGGAGAATCAGCTCCTCGAGCGCGGCCGGATCGAATCCCTGGTCGGCGCCCGTCAGGTCGGCAAGATCCTCGATGAGGCCATCGACAATGGCGTTTTCGGGGTCAGCGACGCCTTCGACGTCGACTACGAACCGATCCCCGGCGTCGACCCGCCCAAGTTCCATACCCGCTACGACTCCTATCTCGACAAGGCGATTCTCGCCATGGAGGATGAATTTCTCAAGGATGCCAGCGTCGTTTATGCCGTCGCCGTCGATCGCAACGGTTACCTGCCGACTCACAATACCCGCTACCAGAAGCCGTTGACCGGCGACCAGCAGAAGGATCTTGTCGGCAACCGCACCAAACGCATGTTCAATGACCCCGTCGGCCTCAAGGCGGCGCAGAACCAGAAGGAGGCATTTCAGCAGATCTACAACCGCGATACCGGCGAGACGATGTGGGACATCTCCACCCCGATCATCGTCAAAGGCAAGCACTGGGGCGGCTTTCGCATCGGCTTCTCCCTGGACAAGACCCGCATGGCCCAGGCCCAGCTCAAGGTGACCCTCATCGCCATCATGGGTGCGGTCCTGCTGATCTCGCTGGTCGCGGTCTTTCTCGTCGTCAATCAGGTCCTCAAGCCGTTGCGGGAGCTGACCGCGACCGCCGCCGCCCTCGCCGATGGCAAGGTCGAACAGAAGATCGTCCCCCGCTCCCAGGACGAGATCGGCCAGCTGGCCGATGTACTGGAACGCCTGCGCCTCAGTCTCAAGCTGGCGATGGATCGTCTCGGACGCAAATAGCCGCGGTCTTTTTTCACCGTTCCTCCACAAAAAAACGCGCCGTGGCAAAGAAGCCACGGCGCGTTTTTTTGTTGCCCGTCGTGTCGCGTCAGCCGACCCGACCGCTGCGCACCAAGGCGAGAAACTCGGTCAGCCCGGAGACATTCCTCGACTTTTCCCGCACCTCCTCATCCTTGAAGGTGGTGGCGATGTCGGCAAGGATTTCGAGCTGGGCGCCGTCATCGTGCACCGGCGTTAGAATCATGAAGACGACATGAGCGGGGGCACCATCGGGAGCGTCGAAGTCGATGCCGGCGCGGGACAGGCCGACGGCGATGACCGGCTCTTCGAGGCCGCGCATGCGGGCATGGGGAACGGCGAGACCATGACCGATGCCGGTGGCCATGAGCTGTTCGCGCACCAGGACACCATCGTTGATGTCGGCGGCGTCGAGACCGGTGATGCGGGCGCAGACCTGGGCCAGTTCGCTGATCGTTTCGGGCCGGGAGCGGGCGTTGAGATTGTTGATAAAACCTCGCGATCCGAGATAGCGGGTGAAGCGCCGCGGCTGCTTGAGGCGGAGAACCCGCTGCATCAGCGGTCCGCCCATGACCGAGGTGACCAGGGCCATGACCACCAGGGCGACGAAGAGACGTTCGCCGATGACGCCGTATTTGAGGGCGAGGAGGCCGAGGATGATCTCCATGGCACCGCGGGCGTTCATGCCGAAGCCGAGGGCCCAGGCCTCGCGCCGGGCGAGGCCGCTGAGGCGTCCGGCCAGGCCGCACCCGAGAACCTTGCCGAGAGTGGCGATGATGATGACGGTGATGACCAGAACGAGATCGAATTGGCGCACGAAGTCGACCTTGAGACCGATGCTGGCGAAGAAGAGGGGGGCGAAGATGAAGGAGACGAACTGTTCGATGGTTGCCCGCGTCCGTTCGCGCAGATGGGCGGAATCGCCGAGGGCGACGCCGGCGAGAAAAGCGCCGAAAATGGCGTGGATGCCGATCCACTCGGTAAAGGCGGCGCAGACCAGGGTCAGCGACAGGGCAAAGCCGAGGACGCCGCCGGGCCAGCTCAGGTGGGCCTGAATCCACGGCAGCACACGGTGGATGAGCCAGCGTGCTGCGGTCAGCATCAGGGCGGTGAAGCCGAGGGTCAGGCCGATGGTCTGGCCGATGCTCATGGCGCGGTCGGGGGTGCCGATCATGCTGAGGATGATGGCGAAGATGATCCAGCCGACCAGATCGTTGAAGACCGCCGCCGCCACCACCAGCATCCCCAGATCGCTGCGGTAGAGGTTGAGATCCATCAGGGTCTTGGCAATGACCGGCAGGGCCGAGATGGAAAGGGCGGTGGCCATGAAGAGGGCGAAGATGAAGGGATCGGCGTGCGCTTCGCGCCCCATCCAGCCGGGGAGGAACCAGGCCCCGAGAAAGCCGACGGAGAACGGCCCGACGATACCGGCGATGCCGACGCTGAGGGCGGTCTTCCCCTGGCGCCAGATGGTCGAGAGGTCGACCTCGAGGCCGGCGACCATGAGGAAGAGGGTGATGGCCAGGGTCATCAGCCCGTCCATCGCCAGGGCCCCGCCACCGCTATGGGGGAAGAGGGCGCGATTCCAGGCCGGAGCGAGGGCACCGAGGACCGTCGGTCCCCAGAGGATGCCGGCAAAAATCTCCCCGAGGACCGCCGGTTGATTGAAGCGCCGCGCCACTTCGCCGAGGAGGCGGGCACTGGCCAGGAGCAGGCCGAGGGCGAGAAACAGCATGGTGATTTCGCGCGGTGTCAAACTCTCCATGCAGTTGTCCCGTCTCCCTCAAGCACCATGCCGCGTCTCCCCTACTTGCTCCACGACTTGAGGAGTTCCCTGGCTTTCTTGGCTTCGTCGCTTTTGGGGAACTCCTCGGTCAGTCGGCGCAGAATGGCCCGGGCGCTTTTGCGGTCCTTGAGAGCATTGAACGCCATCCCCTGTTTGAGCATGGCGGCCGGAACCTTCTGGTGCTTGGCGTGCTTCTGGATGACATCCTGGAATTGGAGGATGGCGCTTTCGTATTCTTTCTCGCCATAATAGGCTTCACCGATCCAGTAGAGGGCGTTGGGCGCGAGGTCGTGTTTCGGATGTTCGCGGAGGAACCCCTCGAGAATCTTGCGCCCCTCCTCGCCTCCCCCCTTCTTCTGGACCAGGGCCACCCCTTTCTCGTACTGGGCGGCAGCCGAGAGGACCGGTTCAACCGGGACCGGAGCCGGCGGCGGTGCCGCCGGGCGTTTCTCCACCTCGGCGAGGCGTCCCTCGAGGGCACTGACCTTGAGGGAGAGATCTTCCTGCACCAGGGAGACGGTGTCGTGCAGTTCCCTGCTGCGCGCTGCGCCGTCGGCAATGCGGCCATTGACCGCCTGCAGTTCGACCCGGATCCCTTCGAGTCCCGCCTGCAGATCGGCCTGGCGACGACCCATGGCATCGAAGCGGTCGCGACTGCTCCCTTCCAGGGTCTCGCGCTGGCTGGCCAAGGCACGCTCGGTCTCGGCCAGCCGCCGCTTCATCTCCTCAAGATCCCGCTCCATCCTCAGTTGTTGCGGACTCGGGGCGCAGCCGCCGAGGAGGAGCAACATCAGTACGATACCAGCACCTCTCGCTTTGCTCACCTTTACCATCCTCCTAAAAACCAGGAGAGGCCGCGCACGGCGCGGCCTCTCCTGGGGTTGCCATGGCGGTCATTACTTGACCGGCTTGAACTCCGCCCGACGATTCTGGGCCCAGGCCGCTTCACCATGCCCCGGGTCGAGGGGCATCTCTTCACCGAAGGAGACGGTGGAAAGCTGACCGGCGTTAACACCGAGGGAGACCAGATAGTTCAGCGCCGCCTGGGCGCGACGTTCGCCCAGGGCGATGTTGTACTGGTCGGAACCACGCTCGTCGCAATGCCCTTCGATCTTGACCTTGACCGTGGGCAGGGCCTTGAGAATCGTGGCATTGGCGGCAAGGGTATCGCGGGCCGTGGTTGACAAAACATACTGGTCATAGTCGAAATGGATGCGGGTCAGGGCGGCCAGCTGCGTTTCGGCGCTTTGCAGCGCGGTCGCAGGGGCCGCTGTGGCGGCCGGTTCCATGACCTTCTCTTCCTGGAAGACAGGGGCCGGGACGGGAGCTGTTTCCGGAACCGCGGCGACCGCCGGGGTCGGAGCGGCCGGGGGAGCCATACTGGCATCGCCGGCCGGGTCTTTGGCGCAGCCGGCGGCAAGGATGGCCCCCGTCGCGAGGAGCGGAAGCAGGAATTGTCCAAGTTTACGGCTTATGATCATGTTCATCTCTCCTTTTCGTGGGTTTATGGTCGGTGACGTCAACCAATGGCAGCGTCGGCGAAAAGTGCATCATTATACCGTTTCAGGACGAAAAGACAATCCGTCTTACCAGCGTCCGGACCAAGCCGGCTGCGAGGCCGCCAATCCCGGCGGCGTCACGCGGCGCAGACCGCTACCGTCGGCGCGCATGAGATAGAGAGCACTTTCGCCGTCCTGGTTGGAGCTGAAGACGAGAAAACGGCCATCGCTGCTCCAGCGCGGATGCTCCTTGCTCCCCGGGCCATCGGTCAGGCGGCGTTCATCGCTGCCGTCGGGGCGGATGGTGTAAATTTCGAATTTTTTTTCCTCCAGCCGGGTGAAGGCGATGCGGTCGCCGAGGGGGCTCCAGGCCGGCGTCGCATTGTATTTGCCGGCCACGGTCAACTGGCCGACGGCGCCGCTGGCAAGATCGAGGGTGAAGAGATGGGGATTGCCGAGACGATCGGAGACAAAAGCGAGGCGGTCCCCCCCCGGGCTCCAGGTCGGATCGACATCGATCCCCCAGTTATCGGTGAGACGGCGGCGCATGCTGCCGTCGGTGCCGACGAGATAGATCTCGGAGTTGCCTTCGTGGGAGAGGGTCAGGGCGATTTCTCCGCCGTCGGGACGATAACGCGCCGAGATGTTGATCCCGGGCCGCGCCGAGACGGCAATTTCCCGCCCGGTATAGATCTCCTTGCGAAAGAGATCGGGCTTGCCGTAACGGTAGGAAGTAAAGATGATTTCTTTCCCTTGCGGCGAAAAGTCGGGATTGAGGATGATGGCACCATGCTCGGTCAGGCGTTCCAGCCCCTGGCCATCGACATCGAGCAGATAGAGCTCCTTGCGCCCGCTGCGGCTGGAGACGCAGGCGATGCGGCTGTTGAAGGGGCCCTCGGTGCCGGTCAGGGAGAGCAGGACCTGGTCGGCGAAGGCGTGGGCCATGCGCCGGATATCGGCGACCTTGCCCCGGTAGCGACGCCCGTTGAGAAGGCGCCGGCCGCTCGGATCATAGAGGCGGGCCTCCACCACCAGTTCTCCGCCACTCTCGGTATAGCCCCCCTTGATCAGGGCTTTTGCTCCCAGCTTCTGCCAGGAGAGAAAGTCAATCTGGGTACTGGTCAAGCCAATCTGGCCGGCGTCGTCAGGGTAGGCGGCGATCGGAATTGGAAAGAAGAGGCCGGCCAGATCGAGATCGGCCCGTAGCGTTGCGTCGAAGTCGTTCACCAGTTCCGGGCGCGCCGTCCCGGCGAGAGGGAGGATGCGGGTAACGGCGAGGGGGAGGAGCTGCCGTCCAGGCGCGCTGATCTCGACTTGACTCCGGGCCTCGGCCGCAATGCAGAGGGTCAGGACGAAGAAAATAAGAAAGTGGCGCAAGATCATCTAGGGTCAACGCTCCAGAAGTTCTTTGAGGTTGAAGGTGACCCTCAGGGAAAAGGTTTGCCCCGGGGCCGTAGGCAGTTGACGCAGATCAAGGACCGCCCGCTGTACCGACTCGTCGAAGCGCGTTTCGCCGGAACGGCGGAGGAAGCGGTAATCGGTCAGCGTCCCGTGGGCGTCGAAGGTAAGTGAGACCTCGGCGGCGAGATTGAGACTGCCGACCTGATATTTGGAAAGGGTCCAGGCCTCTTTGAGAAACTGCCGGATGTAGGCCTCATAGGTGCTGCCCGGATCCTTGTCCTTGCCGGGCTCGGCCCCGGCTGGTGCCGTCGGGGCACTTGTCGCCTTGCGCGTATCGGCTTTGAGCAGCTCTTTCAATTTCTGCTTAACTTCGGCGATTTCCTGCTTGCGCTGCATGCGCTCGATGACATCCTGCGCGGCATCATAAGCTGTGTCGGAGAGGGGTGCCGTTTTCGTCGCGGCTTT
>MGTO01000151.1:11953-12211 GCA_001799485.1 Desulfuromonadales bacterium GWC2_61_20
GCGCCGTCACTACCGCCGGGGTCGGACGCCCTCTCTGCGGCACCGCCACCGGCAGGTAGACCAGCTCGACGCGATAGATCTCGGTGGGGGGTCGGTGCAACGCCGGTTGCCACGCAACAGCGGACAGGAGCACGACCAGGCCATGGATGACCAGAGAGATGGCGAGCATGCGACCGAAGCGGACCTCGCCGTCTCCGCGAGTGCGGCGACGCCGGAAGCGGTTCCCTGCCGCAGTCATCCTATTTCGGCTCCGCCACC
>MGTO01000152.1 GCA_001799485.1 Desulfuromonadales bacterium GWC2_61_20
GACGGTCAGCTCTTCAACACCTTCTGCGGCGCCCAGGAGCTGCTGCGGCAGACCCCGGTGCAGGCCGACAGCCGCGACGAACTGCGCGAGCTGCTGGCGGCGCGGCAGTCTGGCGGCATCATCTTCACCACGGTACAGAAGTTCTCCCTGGTCGGTGACGAAGAGGCACATCCGGTGCTGAGCGCGCGCAGTAACGTCGTCGTCATCAGCGACGAGGCGCACCGCAGCCAGTACGGCTTCAAGGCCAAGCTCGACACCAAGACCGGCCAATACATCTACGGTTACGCCAAGCACCTGCGCGACGCCATCCCCAATGCCTCGTTTATCGGCTTTACCGGCACCCCGATTGCGCTGGAAGACAAGGACACCCGCGCGGTCTTCGGCGACTACGTCAGCATCTACGATATTCAAGATGCGGTGGACGACGGCGCGACAGTGCCGATCTACTACGAATCGCGCTTGGCCAAGCTCGACATCAACAAGGCGGCGATCGAGGAGCTGAACCAGGACGTCGAAGAGGTCATCGAGGACGAGGAGGACGTCGATCAGCGCGAGCGCACCAAGAGCAAGTGGGCGGCGCTGGAAAAGCTGGTCGGCGCACAGCCGCGCCTCAAGGAGGTGGCCGAGGACTTGGTGCGGCACTTCGAGGAGCGCACGGCGCTGGTCGAAGGGAAGGGGATGATCGTCAGCATGAGCCGGGAGATCTGCGTGCATCTCTACAACGAGATCATCAAGCTCCGGCCACAGTGGCACGACCTCGACCCGGAAAAGGGAGCGATCAAGATCATCATGACCGGCTCCGCCGCCGACCGGCCGCTGTTGCAGCCGCACATCTACAACAAGCAGACCAAGAAGCGGCTGGAGAAACGCTTCAAGGACGCCAGGGACCCCCTCAAGCTGGTGATCGTGCGCGATATGTGGTTGACCGGTTTCGATTGCCCGAGCTGCCACACCATGTATGTCGACAAGCCGATGCGCGGCCACAACCTGATGCAGGCGATTGCCCGCGTCAACCGGGTCTTCAAGGACAAGCCGGGCGGGCTGGTGGTCGATTACATCGGCATCGCCAACGAACTGAAACAGGCACTGAAGATCTACGCCACCTCGCAAGGCAAGGGGACGCCGACCCTCAGGGCGGAAGAGGCGCTGGCGATCCTGCTGGAGAAGCTCGACGTGGTACGCGGGATGTTCCACGGCTTCGACTACAGCGACTATAAAACCCGTGCTCACCAGATCCTGGTGCTGGCGGCGAACCACATCCTCGGCCTGAAAGATGGCAAGAAACGTTTCCTCGACGTGATGGCGGCAATCACCCGCGCCTTCACTCTCTGCAGCACCCTCGACGAAGCGGCAACCCTGCGCAAGGAGATCGCCTTCTTCGCCGCGATCAAGGCCGCCATCGTCAAGTTCACCACCGTTGATACCAAACGCCTTGAAGAGGATAAGAACTCGGCCCTCAAGCAGATTCTCGATAACGCCGTCATCGCCGAAGGGGTCGCCGACATCTTCGCCCTGGCCGGCCTCGACAAGCCGAATATCGCTTTGCTCTCCGACGAATTCCTCGAAGACGTGCGCAGGATGCCGCAGCGCAACCTGGCTCTGGAACTGCTGGCCAAACTGCTGCGTGACGCCATCAAGGCCCGTACCCACAACAACGTAGTCCTCCAGATGAAGTTCGGCGACCGCCTGCTGGCGACGCTGAATCGCTACCACGCTCGCGCCATCGAAGCTGCCCAGGTCATCGAAGAGCTGATTCAGATGGCCAAGGAGTTCCAGCAAGCCCTCCAGCGCGACGAGGAGCTCGGCCTCAACCCTGACGAAGTTGCCTTCTACGACGCCCTCGCCAACAACGAAAGCGCCGTGCGCATGCTCGGCGACGAGATTCTGAAGAAGATCGCCGTGGAGATTACCGAGAAGCTGCGCAACAGCACCTCGGTTGACTGGCAGGTACGCGAGAGTGTCCGCGCCAAGCTGCGCAATCTGGTGCGGCGGACGCTGCGCAAGTGGAAGTATCCGCCAGATCGGCAGGAGGATGCGGTGGAGCTGGTTTTGAAGCAGGCGGAAGTTTTGTGTGCGGGGTGGGCGTAAGTAGATGCTAGACAGGAGTTTGGGACTTTGCGCGGTGCCGCTACAGGCATGGGAACACGGCTTGCCGTGATTGCATGTCTCGCCAAAGTCCCTGGTCCGGGGATAGGACCCCCTCCGACAAGAGACGAACGTAGTACCCCCTCCTCGTTCTCTTCCCCGGATTTTTTCATCGCACGGCATGTTGCCGATGGATGCTGTGCATTGTTCCGGTCGATCTGTGACCCAGCAAAGGACCCCGCTCATGGACCTCGCGACCCTGCGTGCCCATCTCCTTGCCAAACCAGGCGCGGAAGAGACCTTCCCCTTCGATGCGGTGACCCTGGTGCTCAAGGTCGGCGGTAAAATGTTCGCCCTGGTCGGCCTCGACGAATCGCCGCTGCGCCTCAACCTCAAATGCCTGCCGGAGCAGGCCGAAATCATGCGTCAGCTGTATCCGGCGGTGATCCCCGGCTACCATATGAACAAACGCCACTGGAATACCGTCATCCTTGACGGCTCCCTGGCAGATGAGGATGTCCTGGGAATGATCGACGAATCGTACCGTCTGGTGGTGGAGGGGCTGCCGCGGGCGCGGCGGCCAATAGGGATATGGGACCCATAGGTCGTATGTGACCTACACGTCCCATGGTGTTTCAGTAACAGCAAAGGCGGGGCAATCGGCCCCGCCTTTGCTGTTACTGTTGTGGTGGTTTAGTTTACGCGGCGGCGCCGAGAATCTGTTTGAGGTCGCCTTCGGCAGTGCCGATGGGGCCGATATTGAAGTTCTGCACCAGGAAGTTGAGGACGTTGGGGGAAATGAAGGCCGGCAGCGTCGGGCCGAGCTTGATGTTCTTGATCCCGAGGGAGAGGAGGGTCAACAGGATGACCACCGCCTTCTGCTCGTACCAGGAGAGGATCATCGACAGCGGCAGGGCGTTGACGTCGCACTTGAAGGCGCCGGCGAGGGCCAGGGCGATCTGGATGGCGCTGTAGGCGTCGTTGCACTGACCGACGTCAAGGAGGCGCGGAATGCCGCCGATATCGCCGAAGTCGAGCTTGTTGAAGCGGTATTTGCCGCAGGCCAGGGTAAGGATGACGCAATCCTTGGGGACCTTTTCGGCAAACTCGGTGTAGTAGTTGCGTCCCGATTTGGCACCATCGCAGCCGCCGATGAGGAAGAAATGCTTGATCTGGCCGGCCTGGACCGCGGCGATGACTTTGTCGGCGACGCCGAGGACGGCATTATGGCCGAAGCCGACGAGGATCTCCTTGCCCGGAGCCTCGTCAAAGCCGGGGAGTTCCTGGGCCTTCTTGATGACGGCGGAGAAATCCCAGCCGCCGATATGTTCGACGTCGGGCCACTGGACCAGCCCCCAGGTGAAGAGACGATCCTTGTAGGCCTCGGCCGGGCGCTGGATGCAGTTGGTGTTGAAGATGATCGAGCCGGGGAAGTCAACGAACTCCTTGGCCTGATCCTGCCAGGCGCCGCCGAAATTGCCGGCCAGGTGGGTGTATTTTTTCAGCCCGGGGTAGCCGTGGGCCGGGATCATCTCGCCGTGGGTATAGATGTTGACCCCTTGCCCCTCGGTCTGTTTGAGGAGCTCTTCGAGCATCTTCAGGTCGTGACCGGAGACGAGGATCGCCTTGCCCTTTTTGGTGCCGAGCTGAACCTTGGTCGGGACCGGGTGGCCGTATTTGTCGGTATGGGCCTTATCCAGCAGTCCCATGGTGGTGAGGTTGACCTTGCCGCACTCCATGGCAAGACCGACATAGTCCATGAGGCCGAGCTTGTCGTCGCTGAGGGAGGCGAGGGCCTTGTGCAGGTAGGCGTAGATCGTTTCGTCCTCGTAGCCGAGGATGAGGGCGTGGTCGGCGTAGGCCGCCATCCCCTTGAGGCCATAAACGATGATCTCGCGGATCGACTTGATGTCGGCGTCGACGGCGAAGGTGGTGAGGCCGTGGGCTTCTCCCTGGCGGACCATGCCGGCCTGGTCGGCGGCGAGGGCGAAGGTCGCCGCTTCCGGGGCGTTGGCGGCGGCGCCGGCGAGGGCCTGGGCCTGGGCTCGGATTTTATCCCCGTGCTGGAGGATCTTGACGATGGCGGCCGGGTCGAAGTCGACGTTGGTGACGGTGGTGAAGAGACCGTCGATGAGAAAACGGTCGATGGCGGCGTCTTTCTTCCCTTGCTGGCGGGCGAGGTTCCCCCAGTAGCCGATCCCCTTGAGCTGGTGGACGAGGAGATCCTGCAGCGCCGCGACGTCCGGCTGCTTACCGCAAACGCCGATCTTGGTGCAGCCGGTGCCCTGGGCAGCCTGTTCACACTGATAACAAAACATTTTTTCCTCCTGGTAGGGGTTGTGGGCGTGAGCCCTTTTGCGGATATGACTGGTGAATAAAATAGGGTATTCTGGGTCTGCGAAAAAAGACGACTTTCGTAGTATCCCGCGCTTTACCGCGTTTGCAAGGGAGAGTAAAGCATTCTGGGCGAGCCATCCTTGACCGAGGTCAACTTTTATGAAAAACAATAACGCCTGCGACGAGGGCACGGAGCGCCACTACTGGCTGATGAAGTCGGAGCCGGGCTGTTTTTCCCTCGACGACCTCAAGGCCCGCCCCGGTGGTACCGAGCATTGGGACGGGGTGCGCAACTATCAGGCGCGCAACCTCTTGCGCGACGAGATCGCGGTGGGGGACGGGGTCCTCTTCTATCACAGTAATATCCCCGAACCGGCGATCGTCGGTCTGGCCCGGGTGGTGCGCGGCGGCTATCCCGACGACACGGCCCTCGATCCCGGCGCCGAGCATTTCGACCCCAGGGCAAGTGCCGGTAATCCCATCTGGTACATGGTCGATGTCGCCTATGTCGCCCATTTCGCCACGCCGTTGACCCGGGCGCTGCTGTCGCGCCACCCCCTGCTGGCCGGCATGGAGGTGCTGCGCCGCGGCAGCCGTTTGTCGGTGCAGCCGGTGACGGCGGCGCAGTGGCGGATCGTGCTGGAACTCGGCGGCTGCGCCGAAGTGAGCTGGTAAGATTCGACTGAATGGAGAGTTACAGGTGATTTAGAGGGAGGCAGGAATGAAAAAGGCAGGGAAGATTTTCCTCTGCGGCGCCGGAGCCCTGGCACTCGTTTGCATCGGCCTGGTGCTCCTGGTCAAGCTGCTGCTGACGCCGGAGCGGGTGCGGGCGACAGTCTTGTCCCTGGCCCAGCAGACGCTGCAGCGCGAGGTGCGTCTCGGCGACATCGACATCAGTCTCTTCTCCGGGGTGACGGTGCGTGACGTGGCGGTGCTGGAGACGGACGGCCGAGAGACCTTCGCCGCCGTCGATGCCCTGGTTCTGCGCTATCAGTTCTGGCCGCTGCTGCGCTTGCAGGTGGTCATCGACGAGATCCGCCTCGACCGTCCGCATCTGCGCATCGTCCGCCAAACCGATGGCCGCTTCAATTTCAGCGATCTGCTGAAGCCGAAAGCGGAAACAACCCCGCCGCCGAGCGTTGCGGAGGCGAAGGGAGAGGGGCTCGCTCTGCACATCGCCCATGTTGCCATCGGCGACGGCGATATTCTCTTTATCGATGAGCTTGTCAATCCCGTCACCCCCTTGCGCCTGACCGCCGATCAGCTCGTGCTGACCGCATCCGATCTATCTCCGGCCCACTCGTTCCCCTTTGAAATGGGATTGCGTCTCAACGGCGCGCCGACGACCATGAACGGCAGCCTCGATCTCGCCACCAAGGCGGCAACGGTCACGATCCGCTTGCAGGGGCTCGATGCCACCGCTTTTGCCCCCTATTTCCAGAAGAGTCTTCCGGGCAAACTGTCCGCGCTCAAAATCAGCAGTGACCTGACCGTGGCCGGAAGCCCGGCTGCAGTCAAGGCGAGCGGGCGGATCGGCTTCGAATCCATCGATCTGACCCTCGATGCCCTGCCGCAGATGCCGCTGAGGAATGCTGTCATCACCCTCGATTGCGATGCCAGTGTCGATCTCGAGCAGGAAAAGCTGGTCCTGGGGCGCAACCGCCTGCGTCTGGGCGACGCGGCCCTAGAATTCGGGGGATCAGTCAGCAATTACGCCAGGGATCCGGCGGTCGATGTCACCCTCGCTTTCAGCGCCGACAAAATTCTCCTCGATCCCTTCCTCGCCGGAACGTCCAAGAGCGAAAGTCGTCCGGTGACCGCGCCCGTCCCCGCAGCGACAAACGAACCGGGTCCTCTCGACTTGCCGGTGACGGCGCAAGGGAGCGGCAAGATCAAGGAACTGATCTATCACGGTTTGACCATCAGCGAGCTCGATGTGCGCTTCACCCTCGCGCGCAATATCCTGACCGTCAGCACCTTCTCCGGCCGGGTGGCGCAAGGGAGCTTCAGCGGGAGCAAGCGGCTCGATCTGGGGCGCAAGGGGTTTGCCTATGAAGCTGCGATGAAGGCGCGGCAGGTTGAGGCCAATCCGCTTGTCTCCGCACTATATCCGCCTGTCGCCGGCACCATTGGCGGACGCCTCGATCTCGATCTCACCCTGAAAGGGGCGGGGACGACCACCGCGGCGCTGCAGCGTAACCTCTCCGGAGCTGGACATCTCGCAATCGCCAATGCCGAGCTGAGCGGGGCGGGACTGGCGCAGGGACTGGCCGGATTTTTTCAGGAAGATGAACTGCGCGTGCTGAAATTCAGGGCATTCGCAGCCGATTTCCGTATCGGTGACGGCCAGATCCTGGTTGACGGCGACTTTTCCGGGTCGCGGATCGCCCTCAAACCCTCCGGGACTATCGGTCTCAATGGGGAGCTGAAACTTCTCCTGCCGACGCGCCTCTCCCCGGAGCTCGGGCGCAAGCTCGGCGGGAAGAGCGACCGCATCGGCGTGCTGCGTGACAGTGAGGGCTGGACGGTGGTGCCGTTGCGGGTAAAGGGAAGTATGAGCGCGCCGGAGTTGACTCTTGACAGCCGGGGAGCGCGGGCCGCTGTCGGGGTGAAATTGCAGGAGCAACTCGAACGCTCTCTGGACAAGCGCTTGCGCAAGTCGGCGGGGGAGGGGGCGGCAGGGGAGGGGAAGAAAAAGAGCAGCGAGGAGTTGAAAGATGCTCTCAAGGGGCTCTTGGGCCGCTAGCTTGGAGGGAACTCCTCTTCGTTGAAGATTTCGGCGCTGAAACGGTAGATGGTCGTCTCCGGGCTCTTCCAGGCGTCGGCGGGGAGGCCGGCCTTGTGGCAGGTTTGCTCAAGAAAGGTGGTACGGTCCCAGCCGTACGCGGTGGCCACCTGCGGCAGCAGCACCCCCCGATGATAACCGCGTTCAAGGTAGATACCGTCGCGACCGACCTCGATCTCCTCGACCTCGGCGATCTTTTCGAGGGGGGTGAGGACGGAGATTTCGAGGCTGATGCTGGAGAGGTCGGCACCTTGCAGGGGGGGGAAGCGCGGATCTTTCGACGCCGCGGCAACAGCCATCTCGGCAATGCTCTTGAACAATGGTTGGCGTGGCTCAAAGTTGCCGATGCAGCCGCGGAGCTGGCCGTGCTGGTGGATGGTGACGAAACAGCCGCGGGTGCAATTGAGGATCGGTTCACCCTGCGCTGCTGGCGTCGTCGCTTCGCGACGCAAGAGCTTGGCGATGGTTGTGCGGGCGATGTCGAGGAGGATGCGCTTGTCGTTGTCGCTCAATCCCTGCTTTGTCAATAGAGCCTCCTGTGCGTTTGTCGACCTATGGTAAACTCGGAGTGGATGATTTTCAAGCTCGCCCGGACATGAACAATTATATGTCGCTGGCGCTGTGGCTGGTCAGGGACCATCTTTAGCTGGAAAGGAGCAAAACTCATGGGCAGGAAATGGCAAATCCTTGGTGTCATGCTGATTGTGGTGCTGCTGGGGAGCATGGGGTGTTCGAGCAAACACAAGCTTGTCGCCGGTGCTCCCGACTGGGTCAATCAGGGGAGCGGGGCTTTTGACGATGCCGGCAGCCGGGTCTTTTACGGGGTCGGCGCCGTCGCCGGCATCAGCAGCCAGACCCTGGCGGTGCAGGCTGCCGACCAGCGGGCCCGGGCCGATATCGCTCGCCAGCTCGAAACACTGGTTTCGGGGCTCTCTCGCGATTACCAGTCGGCGATGTCGGCACAGGGGGCCAAACCGGGGGTGGAGGAGCAGCAGCTCGAGCAGTCGCTGAAAACCGTCACCGAGGTTTCGGTGCGGGGGAGCCGGGTCGTCGATCACTGGAAGGATGCCGAAACCAACACGGTCTATTCCCTGGTCGAACTCGACCTCGACAGCTTCAAGGCTGCCATCTCCCAGCTCGATGCGGTCGACCCGGCGAAGCGCGGTTTCATGGCGGACAATGCCGAAAAAACCTTTGACCAGCTGAAAGGGGACGTGAAGAAATGAGGATGTTCCGGACTTGTGGCATTGTGTTTTTGTCCCTGCTGCTTCTCGGCGGCTGCGCCCCCAAGGTCACTCGCATCGAAGCCGGCGAGGTCCGCGATCTGTCGGGGCGCTGGAACGACAGCGACAGCCAGATGGTGGCCGAAGCGATGATTCAGGATTGCCTCAACCGGCCGTGGCTGAGCGAGTTTTCCGCCAAAAGCGGGAAAAAACCCGACATCATCGTCGGTCAGATTCGCAATCGTTCGTCGGAACATATCAGCGCTGAAACCTTTACCAAGGATCTCGAGCGGGCCCTGCTCAATTCCGGTCGCGCCAGTTTTGTCGCCTCCGCCGAGGAGCGGCAGGGGGTGCGCGAGGAACGCCTCGACATGGACGTCAATGCTGCGCCGGAGACGCGCCAGACCATGGGGATGGAGGCCGGCGCCAACTTCATGCTCATCGGCACTCTCAACTCCATTACCGATCGCGAAGGGAAGGACGCCGTGGTCTTTTATCAGGTCAACCTCGAACTGGTCGATCTGAGCAACAACCGCAAGGTCTGGATCGGCGACAAGAAGATCAAGAAGTTTGTCGAGCGCGCCCGCTACCGGCCGTAGGCGCACGATCTGATGCGTCTTTTTGCCAACTTTCGCAGCCCCTGGCTTGTCGCTTTGGTTTTCGTCCTGGTCGGCTGCGCCAGGCCATACCGGGGGCTGGAACGTTGCCCCCCTGCCGGGATCGCTCCGGACTATGTAAGCATGCTCGGCGAGCTTGAGAGGTCGCCCTTGGCCGAGCGGGAGCGGGATCGTCTTCTCTACCTCATGGAGAAAGGGGCACTCTTGCACGAGGCCGGCAGCTGGGGCGAAAGCAACGCCGTTCTCGAGGAGGCGGAGCGCCTGAGCGAAGAGCTCTTTACCCGCAGTCTGAGCCGGGAGGGACTTAGTTTTATCACCAACGACCTCCTTCTCCCCTTTGTCGGCGAGGATTTCGAAGCGGCGGCCATCAATTACTACAAGGCCCTCAACTACCTGGCTCTGGTCGATCTCGACGCTGCCCGGGTCGAATGCCGCAAGGTTGACGAAAAGCTCAACTATTTTTTCGACAGTTATGGCGGCCGCAACGTCTTCAAAGAAAGCCCATGGTTGCGCCTTCTCACCGGGCTGATTTATGAAGCGCAAGGGGAATTCAACGACGCCTTCATCGCCTATCGCAAGAGTCTGGTCGCCTATCAGGAGTTGCGTCAGCGCTATCGGGTCGATGTTCCTGATCTTTTGTGGGAACGTCTGGTTGTGTCGGCCCGCCGCAGTGGCCTCCTCGTGGAAGCCCGAGATTATGAGGCGCAGGCCCGGGACCTCGGCATCCCACTGCTGCCGGCTCAGGCCTATGTCGCAGTTGTCGTCAATGCCGGGCTGATCCCGGTCAAGGTCGAAGGGGCAGTCTTCGTTCCCTCGCCGCAGGGCTATCCGGTGAAGATTGCCTGGCCCCGGTTTATTTCGCGCAGCTGCAGCGCCCAGCCACCTGCGGTCGCCCTGAACGGTCAGTATCCCGTTCCGACCCAGCAGGTCGAGAGCCTCGACGCCATCGCCCGCCAGAGTCTGGAGGACAGGAAGGGCCGTACCATCGTAAAGCTGATGACCCGGGCCGTGAGTAAACAAGTAGCCGCCTATCAAGCCGAGCGCGAACTCGGCCCTCTGGCCGGTCTGACGGCACAAATTGCCGCGCTGCTGACGGAAAACGCCGATCTCCGCGGCTGGACCACCCTCCCTGGCGCGATCTGGCTGGCCCTGTTGCCGGTGGAACCGGGGGGACACCAGGTTGCCGTCCATGCCAGCGGACAGGAGGCCTTGAGTCGGGCGGTGACGGTCGGTCGGGGTAGCATCGGTTTTGTTGTAGCCAGGATTTATTGACCCTCTACGCGGAGGTTCTGCCATGAAGTGTAAACTCCTCAGCATCCTCGGGCTTCTTTTGCTCTGCGGTTGTGCCGCGACGGCACCGCCGTGGGTCACGGGCAAGACGGACAGATACCCCGACCAAGCCTATCTCACCGGGGTCGGCAACGGCCGGGACCGGACTCTGGCCGAAGACCGTGCCCGCAGCGAAATTGCCAAGGTCTTTCAGGTCGATGTGCGCAGTCGGGAAACGCTGGAGGAGTCGCACTGGCTGGTGCGGGGGCGCGAGGGTGAGAGTAGCGATTATCGCCAGAGCGCCAGTAGTGACCTGACCGCCGCCAGCGGAAGGGTGTTGCAGGGGGTAAGGATCGCCGAAGTCTGGCAAGATCCCGCCAGTGGGGAATTTTATGCTCTGGCCCTCCTTGAACGGATGCCGCTAGCCGCTTCCCTGCGGAGCGTTATCGCCGATCTCGACAGCAAAATTGCCGCCCAAATCGAGCTGGCCGAGGGGCAAACTACCGGGTTGCGTCAGCTTGGCTATTATCTGCGGGCCTATCGCCTGCTCCAGGAGCGACTCCCGCTCGCCGGGGATTTGGCTGTGATTGCCTCAGACGGGCGCATCCCGCCTCCGCCGCTGGCCTCGGGTGAGGTGGTGGCGCGGGCTGACCGTATTGCCGCGGCATTGCATGTCGAAGTGCAACTGGCAGGGGATCGCGAAGGGATTGTGGCTGGCGGGCTGCTCTCGGCTCTGGCCGCGACGGGGATGCAGTTCGGCCCGTCGGCGGTCGCCGATCTGCGCGTCAACGGCACCGTTCTCAGCGAGATATCGCCAGCGACGGGTGCCGTGATCTGGTCATTGGCGACAGCGCGGATCGATCTGAAAGACGCCACCGGCCAACAGCTTGACCACCTGGATGTTTCGGTCAGAGAGGGGTCACAGAGTCAGGAACGGGCTGATCGCCTGGCGCGGGAACTTCTTGGCAGGCGGCTGGCCGAACGCCTCATCGAGCGGATCGGCGCGGCGGGCAGCGATCCAAGACCGTCGGGACGTTGAACGCTGCCATAAGCGTCTGGCACAAGCAAGGGGACACCTCTCCTGGTCGGTTTGGTGTCCCTTGGTTATTGCTTAATGACCGGGTCGGAGCCATGAATCAGCACGGACCTATTCGCCTTGTCGGTCCAGAGAGCGCCACAGTCACCGCATTCGAGCAGGTTGGGGGCAAAACCGTCGGCATGGGTGTCAATATCGATGTGGGTTTTAGACTGGCAGACTGGGCATTTCATCGGTTGTCTCCTTGTGGGTGAGATATCTATTTTTCTATATTACTTGTTCATCGTAGGCTGTGTGCAGGGGTAAATGCAAGAGAAAAAGCTTTTAAAAACAGGCAGTTACGACGTGATCCGATTTTCCTGCCATAACGCAATTCTGCTTTCACTGTTTAAAACTGCGGTCTATCTTTGAAAAGTAGCCAATGGTCTGAAAAATAAGGACAAAGGGTGAAACAAACTGTTTTATAGAGACCCCAAAGAATTGTTTATAATCACAAACATAAAACGGTATCTGCTCGTCGAACGAAAAAAAAGGCCCTGTTTCCAGGGCCCTTTTTTCTCGTTGTTAGCGCAATTGAAGATTATTTCGATTTTTTTTCGGAACGCTTACGCTCGTTCTCGTCGAGAAATTTTTTGCGCAGCCGGATCGATTTCGGTGTCACCTCGACCAACTCATCCTCGGCGATATATTCCAGGGCCTGCTCCAGGGTGAGGATACGCGGCGGGGTCAGGCGGATCTGTTCGTCCGAACCGGAGGCGCGCACGTTGGTGAGCTTCTTCTCGCGACTCGGGTTGACGACCAGATCGTTGTCCTTGGCGTGCTGGCCGATGATCATCCCCTCGTAGACTTCGGTGCCGGGGTTGACGAAGAGGATGCCGCGCTCCTGCAGGCTCCAGAGGGAATAGGCCACGGTGATGCCGGTTTCGATGGCGATGAGGACACCGTTCTTGCGCCCGGTGATCGGGCCCTTGTAGGGAGCATATTCATGAAAGGTGTGGGTCATGACGCCGGTGCCGCGGGTGTCGGTGAGGAATTCGGTGCGGAAACCGATGAGGCCGCGGGCCGGGATGACGAATTCGAGACGGTTGATGCCGTCCATCGGCTGCAACGAGACCATCTCCGCCTTGCGCGGCCCGAGCTTTTCGATGACCGTCCCCTGGTGCTCCTCGGGGACGTCGACGACGAGATACTCCATCGGTTCGCACTTGACGCCATCGATCTCGCGGTAGATGACCTCCGGCTTGGAGACGGCCAGTTCGTAGCCCTCGCGGCGCATGGTCTCGATGAGGATCGACAGATGCAGCTCGCCGCGGCCGGAGACCATGAAGGTGTCGGTGTTGTCGGTATCCTCGACGCGCAGCGAGACGTTGGTGCGCAACTCCCGCTGCAAGCGCTCGCGGATGTTGCGCGAAGTCACCAGTTTGCCTTCGCGACCGGCGAAAGGCGAGGAGTTGACCATGAAGTACATGGCCAGAGTCGGCTCGTCGATGGAGACGTAAGGGATGCCGACGGGGTTGGCGGCGTCGGCCAGGGTTTCGCCGATGCCGACATCCTCGAAACCGGCGACACTGACGATATCGCCGGCGATGGCTTCGGCGATCTCGACCTGCTTGAGCCCTTCGTAGCCGAGGAGCTTGCTGATGCGCCCCTTGCTGATCTTTCCGTCGCGCTGGACCAGGGCCACGGTCTCGCCGGATTTGACCTTGCCGGAGAAGATCTTGCCGGTGGCGATGCGGCCGATGTATTCGTTGTAGTCGATGTTGGCCACCAGCAGCTGAAAGGGGCCGTTGGGATCGACCACCGGCGGCGCCACGCGTTCGGCGATCATCTCGAAGAGGGGCTGCATGCCGACGGCCGGATCTTCGAGGGTGCGCTTGGCATAGCCCTGCTTGGCGCTGGTGAAGACGACGGGGAAGTCGAGCTGGTCCTCGTTGGCGTTGAGTTCGCAGAAAAGGTCAAAGACCTGGTCAACCGACCACTCGGGGCGGGCGCCGGGGCGGTCGATCTTGTTGATGACGACGATGGGACGGATGCCGAGATCGAGGGACTTCTTGAGGACGAAGCGGGTCTGCGGCATCGGCCCGTCGAAGGCATCGACGAGGAGGAGGACCGAGTCGACCATCTTCAATACGCGCTCGACTTCGCCACCGAAGTCGGCGTGGCCGGGGGTATCGACGATGTTGATCTTGATCCCGCCGACGTGGATCGACAGGTTCTTGGAGAGGATGGTGATGCCGCGCTCTTTTTCCAGGTCATTGCTGTCCATGACCCGCTCGGTGATGGTCTGGTTTTCGCGATAGACGCCGGACTGGCGCAGCATGGCGTCGACCAGGGTGGTTTTCCCGTGGTCGACGTGGGCGATGATGGCGATATTGCGGATATTCTCGGCCATGGCGGTAACTGCGGCTCCTGCAAGGGTTTATGTGGTTGATTCGCTGTGCGATGCGATGAAAAATAGCCGCTATCTATACACCGGTTCGAGAAAATATACCAGAGATATTTCTTGCCGGTCGCATTCGGCGACTTTTTCCGCAGGACGGGAATGGTTGTTGCCGCTGCCCGGTCGGGAGGGTATGATTAATTCATATACCATAAGCAGCACCTGCCAGCTCTTACGGTGTCCGGCGGGACGGAGGTTTGAAAAATGCGCTTAGGGAAATTTGCCCGTATTCTGCTGCCGGGACTTCTGCTCGTCGCTTCCTGCACCATCAATCCCGTCACCGGCAAGGACGAACTCGCCCTCTTTGCCGTCTCCTCCGACGAAGAGGTCGGCATCGGGCGCAAGACCTTTCCCCAGGCGGTGCAACAGATGGGCGGGGTCTACCCCGATGCCGAGCTCAACCGCTATGTCCAGGAGGTCGGCGGGAGCCTGGCCCGGCTCAGCGAACGCCCCGAACTC
>MGTO01000153.1:0-854 GCA_001799485.1 Desulfuromonadales bacterium GWC2_61_20
CCCATCTGTTGGCCGGGCTCCTCGCCGCCAGCAGCGAGACCCTGTTGGTCCTCGCCGCCGACCAGAAGCAGGCCGACCAGTTCGCCGCCGACCTCGATTTTTTTCACGGCCGCCCCGGCGAAATCTGCACCTTCCCCCACTGGGAAATCCGCCCCTACGAGCCGCTGACCCCCCACCCCGAGGTCGAGGCGACCCGCCTCGCCACCCTGGCGGCGCTGCACGAAGGGCGGGCGCGAGCGGTGGTGGTGACGGTGCGCGCCCTGCTGCAGCGGGTCATCCCGCGTCAGGTCCTCGGCGGGCTGTGCCAGCACCTGGTCGCCGAAGAGGAATACCTGCGCCCCGAACTGGTGGCGACGTTGTTGCGTCTCGGCTACCAGCCGGTTCCCCTGGTCGAGGACCGCGGCACCTTTTCCCTGCGCGGCGACATCCTCGACATTTACCCGCCGAGCCGCAGCCTGCCGGTGCGCATCGACTTCTTCGGCGATTACATCGAGCGCATGCGCCCCTTCGATCCGCTGACCCAGCGCTCGACGCAAGCCGAGTTGAGCGAACTCGCCCTGCTGCCGGCCCGGGAAATGATCCTCGCCGGCGAACACCTCGACACCTTCAGCCAGCAACTCAAGGAGCGCTGCGACGCCCTCGGCTTCCCCCGCTCGCAACGGGAGGCGATCCTGGAGGAGGTGCGCGAGGGAATCCTCGCCCCGGGGCGCGCCTTCCTCCTCCCCCTCAACTACCCCCGCCTCGACACCTTTTTCGCCTATGCCACCGGTGGGCGCTGGATCGTCGTCGATCCGCCGGCGGTGGAGCAGGAGGCCGACCTCTTCGCCGCCGAAGTCCGCGACGGGGAAGAGCGC
>MGTO01000153.1:874-27590 GCA_001799485.1 Desulfuromonadales bacterium GWC2_61_20
GTATGTTGCCGCCGCGACCCTCTTTCTGCCGCCAACGGAGATGGAAGCCGAGCTCGCCGCCGCCCCGCGCCTCGACCTCAGCGCCTTGCAGGTCTACCGTCTCGACGACGCGCGCCGGCGCTTCCGCGTCAATGCCGTCGGCAACGGCGACCTGCGCGAAGCGCTGCGCAGTGCCGGGGGGAACCTCGCCCCCCTCTCGGCCCAACTCAAGCTCTGGCAACGCGACGGCTGGCGCGTCCTCCTCGTCTGCCACCAGCGGGGCCAGGCCGAACGCCTCGGCGACCTCCTCGACCACTACCAGATCCGCCCCGTCTTCGACCCGGGCGCCTCCCTGCGCGCCCTCGCCAGCGGCAGCGTCGTCCTCACCCTGGGCGAGCTCTCCGCCGGCTTTCGCCTTCCCGACGAGAAGCTCGCCGTCATCACCGAGGAGGAGATCTTCGGCCAGCGCGTGCGCCGCCGCGGCAGCGACGCCGCCCGCGCCCGCGCCCTCCTCTCGACGTTGGCCGAGCTCAAGGTCGGCGACTACGTCGTTCATGCCGACCACGGCATCGCCGTCTACCACGGCCTCCTCCACCTCAAGATGGGGACGGTGGAGGGAGATTTTCTCCACCTCGGCTATGCCGGCGAGGACAAGCTCTACGTCCCCATCGAACGCATCGAGAAGGTGCAGAAGTACGTCGGCGGCGAGGGGCATGTCCCGCGCCTCGACAAGATGGGCGGGGGCGCCTGGGAGAAGGCCAAGGTCAAGGCCCGCGCCGCCGTCGAGGAGCTGGCGCGGGAGCTGCTGAAGATCTACGCCCGCCGCGAGATGAGCCAGGGCTTCCGCTACACCCCCCCCGACGACACCTTTGCCGCCTTCGAGGCCGCCTTCCCCTTCGAGGAGACGGCGGACCAGCTGGCCGCCATCAACGACGTCCTCGCCGACATGACCGGCGGGCGGACGATGGATCGGCTGATCTGCGGCGATGTCGGCTACGGCAAGACCGAGGTGGCGATCCGCGCCGCCTTCAAGGCCGCCCTCGACGGTCGCCAGGTGGCGGTGCTGGTGCCGACGACGGTCCTCGCCCGCCAGCACTGGGAATCGTTCCGCGAGCGCTTCAAGGGCTATCCGGTGGTGGTCGAGATGGTCTCGCGCTTCCGCACCCCGGCCGAGCAGAAACAGGTCCTCGCGGCGGCGGCGGCCGGCCAGGTCGACGTCCTCATCGGCACCCACCGCCTCCTCCAGCGCGACGTCAAGTTCAAGGATCTCGGCCTCGTCATCATCGACGAAGAGCAGCGTTTCGGCGTCAGCCACAAGGAGCGCCTGAAAAAGCTGCGGGCCGAGGTCGACATCATCACCCTCTCCGCCACCCCCATCCCCCGCACTCTGCACATGAGCATGATGGGATTGCGCGACCTCTCGGTCATCGACACCCCGCCGGTCGACCGCCTCGCCATCCGCACCTACGTCACCCGCTTCGACGAGGAGGTCATCCGCGAAGCGATCCTGCGCGAGCTGCGCCGCGGCGGCCAGGTCTTCTTCGTCCACAACCGCGTCCAGTCCATCGCCGCCATGGCCGACTTCTTGCGCACCCTGGTGCCCGAGGCGAAAATCGGCGTCGGCCACGGGCAGATGGCGGAAGGGGAGCTGGAGCAGGTCATGGTCGACTTCATCGAGGGGACGAGCAATGTCCTGGTTTGCAGCACCATCATCGAGAACGGCCTCGACATCCCCCGCGCCAACACCATCATCGTCAACCGCGCCGACTGTTTCGGCCTCTCCCAGCTCTACCAGCTGCGCGGCCGCGTCGGCCGTGCCAAGCAGCGGGCCTACGCCTACCTCCTCATCCCCGGCGAGGGGACCTTGACGAGGGAGGCGCGCGAACGCCTCAAGGTGCTGCAGGAGCTGACCGAACTCGGCGCCGGCTTCCGCATCGCCAGTCACGACTTGGAGCTGCGCGGGGCCGGCGACCTCCTCGGCGCCAACCAGTCGGGACAGATCGCCGCCATCGGCTTCGAGATGTACGGCGAGTTGCTGGAGGAGACAATCCAGGAACTCAAAGGGCTCGACCACGCCGAGAAGATCGATCCCGAGATTCGCCTCGGCCTCTCCGCCTTCCTCCCCGAGGCCTACGTCGCCGACCCCAACCAGCGCCTGGTCATCTACAAGAAGCTCGCCGGCGCCGACGACGAGCAGGCCGTTTACCTCGCCGCCGACGAACTGCGCGACCGCTACGGCGAGATTCCGCCGCCGGCTCTCCTCCTCCTCGAAGTCATGAAGCTGCGTGTCCTCCTCAAGCGGCTCAAGATCGAACTCGCCGAATACGACGGCCGCCAGCTCATCTTCGGCTTTCACGCCAGCACCCCGGTGGCGCCGGAAACGATCCTGCAGCTGATCAACGACAAGAGCGGCAACTACCGCTTTTCCCCCGACTACAAACTCGCCGTCCGCGTCGGCCCCGGCGCCGGTGAAGAGCTGGTCCAGACGGCCAGAAAAGCGTTGCAAGCCTTTCTCTAGCTGTGCTAGCTTTCAGCCTCGGGATCGACTGTCTGTCCCCGAGATGCGCCACCCCCTTTCTCCCTGTCGAAGGAACACTGTTCTCCATGTTCTCCCGCAAGCCCTTCCCCCTCTGTTCCCTGTTGCTGCTGGCCCTGATCCTCGGCGCCTGCAAGGACAAACCGACCGCCGCGGCCGCCACCGTCCTCCTTCGGGTCGACAATCGCACCGTCACCCTGGAGGATTTCAAGCGCGACTTCGCCAAGTCCCTCCCCGCCAACCAGCAACTCGCCGCCGAAGAGCGCAGCGAGCTCGAACGTTCCTACCTGGTGCAGACCATCGATCGCCAGCTCGCCCTGGCCGAGGGGCAGAAGCTCGGTGTCACGGTCACCCCGCAGGAGCTCGAAACGGCCCTGGAAGAACACCGCCGCGACTACCCCGCCGGCGGCTTCGAACAGAGCCTTTTGGAACGCAACATCACCATCGAGCAGTGGCGCCAAGAACTCGAAGAGCGCCTGATCATGGAAAAAGTGGCGCGGCAGGTGGTCTATACCCGCGTCGACGTGACGGATAAGGAGGTTGACGCCTACTTCCGCGACAACCGCCAGGAATTCGACCGCCCCGCCCAGGTGCGGGCGCGGCAGATCGTCGTCAGCAGCGAGACGGAAGGAGAACGCCTCCTCGGGCTGTTGCGCCAGGGGAGTTCCTTCGAAGCCCTCGCCAAGGAGTTCTCCCTCTCCCCCGATGCCGACGACGGCGGCGATCTCGGTTTTTTCGGCCGCGGCGAAATGCCGGCGGAATTCGACGCCACCGTCTTCAACCTCGCCGTCGGCCGCCTCAGCCCCCTGATCAAGAGCGAATACGGCTATCACATCTTCCGCGTCGACGAAAAACGCGAAGCGGTCCGCCTCACCCTCGAGCAGGTCCGCGGCGAGATTCGCGACAAGCTGCGCGCCGAGAAGGAAGAGACTGCCTACGAAAAGTGGTTGCAGGAGTTGCGCAGCCGCGCCAGCATCGACGTCAAGTGGTCACTCCTCTAGTCCCGTCTTCCTCCCGGCTCCACCACTGACCGACAGGACACCGTAAGCCTATGATCCGCCCTTGCCTCCTTGTCACCCTCCTCTGTCTTTTCCCGGCGGCACTGGTTCAGGCCGCCCCCGTCGGCCGCATCGCCGCCGTCGTCAACGACGAGGTGGTGACCGTCTACCAACTCGAGCGCGCCGTCGCCGAACGGCTGGCGACGCCGGAGCAGGAGCTGACGGCGGGCCCGGCCTTGCGTCGGGAGGTCCTCGATTCCCTCATCGACGAGCGCCTCATCGGCCAGCGCGCGGCGGAACTCGGACTGGCGGTGAGCGACGAGGAACTGGAAACGGCCATCCTTGACGTCCAGAAGCAGAACAAGATCACCCGCGCGCAGCTGGAGGAAGCCCTGCGCCAGCAAGGACTTCCTTTCGCAGAATATCGCACCACCCTGCGCCAGCAGATTCTCCGCTACAAGCTTCTCGGCCGCGAACTGCCGGCCTTGAGCGAGGTCACCAGCCGCGAGGTCCGCGACTACTATCAGAGCCATGGTGACGACTACCGCTTGCCGCCGCTGCTGCACCTCAGCCGCATCTCCTTCCCCGTCCCGACCCAGGCGACGGAGGAGGAGCGTGCGGCGATCCGCACCGCCGCCGAGAGTGCGCGAGGACGGATCACCGCCGGCAGCGACTTTCTTGTCGTTCTCGCCGAATTGAGCAGCGCCGGGCAAGCCGAGGGGGGCGATTTCGGCACCGTCGCCGAGCCCGAGATCAACCCCGCCTTCGCCGACGCCGTCAAGTCCTTGCAGTCGGGGGAAATCAGCCCCGTCGTCGAAGTCGGCGGCGCCCTGCATCTGCTGCGGCTGGAAGAGCGGACCCCGGGGCACATCGTGCCGCTGGAAGAGGTCAAGGGGAAGATCGAAGCGACCCTGAGCGAGGCGAAAAAGGCTGAAGTGATGAAGACCTGGCTGGCCGACCTCCGCGCCAAGGCCCACATCGACATCCGGCCGTAACTCGCAGCCCATTGTTATCACAAAATGCAACAGGCCGCCGGGCCGATGCCCGGCGGCCTGTTGCATTTTGTGATTCGCCGTGGATTACTTTTTGCAGATCAGGAGTACCCCCGACCACAAAATCGCCACGACGAGGGGACCGCCGTTGACATCCATACCCGACATGGAGGTAGAGACATGGCCAAAACGCTGAACAAACGGCTTATTTTCAGCACCCTCGGCGCCATCTTTCTCGGCGTCCTCAGTTCGGGGGTCTACGAACTGGTCAAACCCCTCCTCGGCCCGAGCTGGTCGGGGATCCTGACGGTGGCCACCTTCGGCCTCGATTCGCTGCGCGACGCCATCTACGCTGACGCCGCCCACGTCTTCGAATCGCCTCTGGGACTCGGCGTCGCCGTCCAGACCCTGGCCGGCGTCATCCTCATCACCGGGGTGGCGATCATCGGCTACATCCGGGCGACATCCCAGCTCACGGCGCCGTTCCTTGCCCGCGTCAGCTACCTCCTCCTCTTTTTCGGCGCCATCACCATGTTCATCACCGCCAGCCGCTCGACCTACGTCAATCGCCTGGCCCGCCACCACTCGCAACTGGAGACGATGGCGGCGCCGTATCTCGCCGATCTGGAGTTGAAAAAACTCCGCTCAGAGTTCGTCCAGGTCAACAACCGCCGCCTTTACCTGCAACAGCTCGAAAAACTGCAAAAGATCATCAGCGACAACCACGGTTATCCGCCTTATCAATATTTTTTCTGAGCAGAAAGCGGGCCGTCACGGCGGGCGAGGGCGGAATGCGGGCAGAGAAATGGCGGCAGATAGCGTGAAGGGGGGAGCAGACGTCAGTACGAGGATGGGATTGGAGAGGGGGTGCGCAGAGGCATCACTGGTAGTCGGTCAGATCGGCATAGGGGTAATCCATCTGTCGGGCGATGCGGGAGCGGGCCTCATCGCCGGCCAGCCGCCGCACCAGATGGAGGCCGAGGTCGATGGCGGCGGTGACGCCGCGGGCAGTGACGACCTCGCCCTCATCGACAATCCGGGCATCGTCGACCCTGGCACAGAACGGTTCGAGTTCGAGAAATGCGTGCGGGTGGGAGGTTGCCCGGCGGCCGATGAGAAAACCGGCCTGCCCCAACAGGAGGGAGCCACTGCCGACCGAGACCTTGAGGGGAATCAGGGTCGCCGTACGCAGCCAGGTGATGAATTTTTCGTTGTGCAGCAATGACCGCGATCCGGGCCCGCCGGGGACCACGATGACATCGTATGCGGCCAGCGACTCGGCGACCCGGGTTACCTCGAAGAGCATTCCCTTCTCCCCCGGGATCTCACGCCTGAGTCCGCACACCTCCCACTCCAGGTCGGGGAGGAACCCCATGCTCTGCAGGCGGCTGAGCGGATCGTAGACTCCGATAAAATCGAGGGCGTTCATCCGTTCATAGACGATAAAGGCGATTTTCATCGATGCTCTCTCCCACGCCTGCCGCTCTTGTTCAACGCCGGGCCCGCACGTTATGGGCGTGCAATTCACGGACCAGCCGTTCCATCTCCTCGGCGCTGACAAAACCCTGCTCGATAAAGTAGGCGCCGATACGTTGCTGCCGTGAGCGTTGATAAAAGAGGAGGGCCTGCACCTGCTCCGGCCCGAGAAAGCCGAGCTGCACCGCCTTCTCGCCAAAACGCCCGACGATGTCGCGGGAATGGGAAATACGCCGCGCCTTCTCCTCGTTCAACCAGCCCCAGCGGGTGGCAATCTCGCCGATGGCGGGGCGTTGCCGCCGTTGCCAGGCCAGGGCCTCGATCAGGGTCGCATAGGGGATAATGCCGCAAAAGTAGCAGTATCGGCCGATGGAGAGGACAACCCCGGGAATCGGGCCCTGATAAAAGCGCGACCCTTTTTCGCTTTTGCCGGCCGGGGGAGCCGGCCGAGAGGAGCGATGGGGCGGGGGACGGAAGCGTGCGTCCGACCTTTGCCACTGCCCCAGGTCACGTTGGCGGAAAAATTCGCTGACCAGGTCATGGGCCTCGACCAATTCGCGAAAGAGATCGGAACGGCGGCGTTTGGCCTCGGGGCTGCCACGCTCGAGGAGATCGGGATGAACCTCCTTGGCCCGGCGCCGGTAGGCGGCCTTGGCGCCGCTCGGTTGCAGGTAGTGGAGGAACTCGCGATCGAGGCGGACCCCTTCGCCAAAAAGAACCTGACAGGCCCTGAGAACCTTCATTTCGGGGAGGACGACCATGGGCACCCAGCTCAAAGAAGCGGCAGAAAAACTCCTTCCCTATATACACCGGCACGGTGATTTTTGACAAGCATCCGCTGCAACGACGAAAGGGATGCCGGCAGGCATCCCTTTCGTCCGGACGTTGTGGCCGACTCGCCTATTTTTTGTGGCAGCGGTTGCAGTTCCCCTTGGCGTCAAAGGCGACCTTGCCATTGTGGCAGGAACCGCAGAGTTTGCCGGCGTAAATTTCGTTCATGCTAATGGCCACCGCCCCCTGTTTCATCTTCGGGAAGAGATCAGGCTTGTGGCAGGCATTGCAGGCGAAGCCGGCGTCCTTGTGGATCTGGCCGCTGAAGGTGACCTTGCCCATGCTGCTTTTGGAGAATTCGAGGACCTTGCCGGGACCAACGGCGAGGGCGTTGCCGACAAGAAGAGTCAACAGCAGCAGGGCGATGACGGATGAGAACTTCATTGGCAGGTCTCCTTGCATGGGGGGGGATCAAGGTGCCCGGCCATTATCGTCCCGTCCGCGACAAAGTCAACGACGAAAAAAACATGGTGATAGCGACATTCAATTAGGCAATGAGTCACTTTTCCATTATGCTGATGGCGTTGCCGGCGGCCGACGAATCTGACACCGAGATACGGGTTAGCGATGGACGCAAACTCCGAAATAGCCTTGAAGCCCTTCATTCTCGTGGTCGACGACGAAGCGTTCATGCGCGAACTCTTTGCCGCGACCTTGCGCGACGCCGGTTTTCTCGTCGAAACCGTCGGCAGCGGCAGCGAGGCCCTCGATTTTTTTGCCCATACCCTCCCCGACCTCGTCCTCCTCGACCTGCTCATGCCGGAGTTCGACGGTCTCGCCACCTGCACCGCCCTGCGCCGCCTCCCCGAGGCCGCCTTCGTCCCCATCGTCATGCTCACCGCCCAGAACGATCACGAGGCCGTTCGCCTCGCCCTGGAGGCCGGCGTCAATGACTTCATGAGCAAACCGGTCCCCCCCGAACTGCTCGTGCACCGTCTCCGCTACGCTCTGCACTCCAGCCGCACCTTGCAACATCTCGCCGAAAGCCGGACCCGCCTCACCGATGCCCAGCGCATCGCCAGGCTCGGCAACTGGGAATGGCGGGTGGCGACCAACAGCCTGTGGTGGTCGGAGGAGATCGCGCAGATCCTGGCGCCCCTGCCGGTCGATTTCGCTCGGACCGCGCAGGCGTTTTTCGCCCTGATCCACCCGGATGACCGCCAACGCGTCGCCAACGCCTTTGGCATTTGCCTCGACGAACGCGCCCCCATCGACGACGATTTCCGTCTCATCCTTGCCGACGGTGGCCTCCGCTTCGTCCATCTCCGCGGGGAAGTCGCCGGTTCGCCCATCGGCCGCCCCGAACGCGTCGTCGGCATCATGCAGGACGTCAGCGAGCGGCGGTGCGCCGAAAATCAGCTGCAGGTCCTCAAGGAAGCCATCGAAACCCTCCCCATCGGCATCACCATCAGCGACGAGTCCGGCGGCATCATTTACGCCAACTCCGCCGAAGCCCGCATGCACGGTTTCACCATCGCCGAGCTGCTGCAGAGCAAGGCCCGCGATCTGGCCCCGGGGCGCATGGAACGGGCACTCCCCCCGGGAGAACTGCCGACCCTCAAGTTGTGGCAGCGGGAAAGTGTCAATCACCGCAAGGATGGCAGCGAGTTTCCGGTGCAGCTTTTTTCCATGCCGGTACATAACGGCCAGGGGGAATTTCTCGGCCTCGTCACCACCTGCGAGGATATCAGCGAACGCAAGCAGGCCGAGGAGCGCATCGCCCAGCTCGCCTATTTCGATCCCCTGACCGGCCTCCCCAACCGCCTCATGTTCCGCGACCGCCTCAACCACGGGGTCGCCATCGCCCAACGTGAAGGGCGCAAGCTCGCCGTCCTCTTTCTCGACCTCGACCGCTTCAAATTCATCAACGACACCATGGGGCACGATTTCGGCGACCAGCTCCTGGTCGCCGTCGCCCGGCGGCTGGAAGAGTGTATGCGTCGCGCCGACACCGTCTCCCGCCTCGGTGGCGACGAATTCGTCGTCATCCTCGCCGCCATCGACGACCAGAATGGCGTCGCCATCGCCGCCAAGCGCATCCTCGACCTCTTTGCCCGCCCCTTCGAGCTGCCGGGGCGCACGGTCTTCACCACGCCGAGCATCGGTATCGCCATCTTTCCCGACGACGGCCTCACCTCCGATGAGCTCCTCAAGAACGCCGATGCCGCCATGTACCACGCCAAATCCTTCGGCGGGCAGACCTTCCGCTTCTTCTCCCACGAGATCAACCGCAAGATCCTTGAGAAGATGGCCCTGGAAACCCAACTGCGGCGCGCCCTGGAGATGGATGAGTTCATCCTCCACTACCAGCCCCAGTACGACCTGGTCAACGGCAACATGATCGGCGTCGAAGCCCTGGTGCGCTGGCAGCACCCCGACCACGGTCTGGTCATGCCGGGGCTCTTTATTTCGACCATGGAGGAAAACGGGCTGATTCTGCCATTGGGGGAATGGGTCCTGCGGGAGGCCTGCGCCCAGGCCAAAATCTGGCGGGAGTCGTGCTTCCCCGACCTGCGCATGGGGATCAACATCTCGGCCTGCCAGTTCCGCCAGTCCGGCTTTCTCGACCTGGTCGACCGCGTCATTGCCGAGACCGGTGTCGATCCGGCCTACCTCGAATTCGAACTGACCGAAAGCATGATCATGGACGACCCGGTCAAGTCCCGGCTTCTCCTGAGCCAGATCAAGGAGCGCGGCATCGCTCTCTCCATCGACGACTTCGGCACCGGCTACTCATCCTTGAGTTACCTGAAGAACTTTCCCCTCGACCGCATCAAGATCGACCGCTCCTTCCTCACCGAAGTCGTGCAGAGCCGCGACGACGCCGCCATTGTCGCCGCTATCATCACCATGGCGGCAACCCTCAATCTGCGCGTCATGGCCGAGGGGGTCGAAACCCGCGAACAACTCGATTTCCTCATCGACCGCGGCTGTCACGAAACGCAAGGGTTTTACTTCTCCCGCCCCATCTCCGCCGACGATCTCGCCCGTCTGGTCGTTGCCGACTTCATCACTCCCCCCGGCCTCGACCCCATCGCCTGAAGTTCCCCTCAGATATTTCGGTTGTGCAGTAAGGCGACCACCCGCTCCGCCACCTGATTGGAGGCGTTGACGCAGTCGTTGAGACCGACCCCGAAAAAGGCGTTGCCGGCGACGAAGAGACCGGGGGTCGCTTCGAGATGCCCGGCGATCTCGATGAGGTGGCGGCTGTGGCCGACGGTGTACTGGGGAATCGCCTCGCGGTGACGGAAAATCCGCACGAAGTCGGGATCGGCGTTTATCCCCATGATCGCCTTGAGGTCGCCCTGCACCCGCGCCTTGACCTCGGATTCGGCCAGGTCGAAGGCGCCGGGGTTGGTCGCTCCCCCCATCATCGAGCGCAACAGCACCGAACCCTGCGGGGCACGGTTGGGGAAGATGCTCGAATCCCACAGGGTGCCGAGAATCTGCCGCTTTTCCTGGCGGGTGATGAGATAGCCGAAACCGTCGAGGGGGTGGGCGATCTTGTCGCGGGCATAGCCGAAGCAGACGACATTCATCGGCGCATAGCGAATCTCGCGCAGGACACCGGCGAGGGCCGGGTCAAGACCAGCGACCATCCCCGCCAGGGCATAGGCCGGGGCGGCACTGACGACGACATCGGCGTCGAGGGTCGAACCATCCTCCAGTTTCACCTCGAAACCCTCCCCCCGGCGCACGATCGCCGTCACTCCGGCGCCGGTGCGCACCGTCCCGCCCATGGCGGCGGCGGTGGCATCGGTCAACTCCTGAATCCCCGCCAGAAACGAGGTCAGCGTCCCTCCCGGCCCGGCGGCGCTGGCAACGGCCTTGCCGGCCTTGCGTTCGGCCCGCTTCTGCCGCGCCAGCTTGACCATGGCCCGGATCAGCCCGCCATACTCCTGCTCCAGCTGGACGATGCGGGGGAAGCAACTGGCGACACTCATGGTCTCGGGATCGCCGGCGAAGATCCCCGAGACCATCGGCCCGATGAGTTTATCGAGGGCCTCGGGGCCGAGGCGGCGACGGGCGAATTCGGCCAGGGTTTCATCGACATCCTTGGTCAGGGGGGGAATGAGCATCTCCCGGGCGATGCGCAGTTTCCCCGGCCACGACAGCAGCTTGGAGCGGAGAAACATCGGCCCGTTCTCCGGCAGGCGATGGAGTTCGCCCGCGGAGCAGATGTAGCGCTTGCGCGCGTTGTCATCGGAACGCAGGAGCCGATCGCTGATATCGAGGCGATCGCAGAGTTCGAGGGTCATCGGCTTGTTATCGAGAAAGCCGTTGGGCCCCCACTCGCAGAGATAGCCTTCCTCCTTGATGCTCCAGATCTTGCCGCCGATGCGCTTGTCGCGCTCAAGGACGACAACTTCCAGGGTAATCCCGGCGGCGGCGGCTTCCCGCTCGATGGCGTGGGCGGCGGCGAGGCCGGAGATGCCGGCACCGATGATGGCAACACGGGTCATGGTCTTCCCTCCTTGTCCTGACTCAGTTTGTTGAGGATGGTGGCAATGGTTTCAAAGGCGGTGACGAGGTCTTCCTGTTCCTGCTCGGGGAGCCGGGCGAGGACCTTGTGGTAGCCCTGCAAGGTAGCCTGCTGTAATTCGGCGATGAGGGTCACCCCCTGCGGGGAGAGGCGGATGACGACCTGGCGACGGTTATCGATCGCCGGTGCACGCAGCAGCAGCCCCGACGAGACCAGGCGATCGACCATCTGGCTGGCGCTAGACATGGCCACCTCCAGCGTCCGCGCCAGATCGCCGAGGGAACACTCGCCCCGCCCGGCGACAGCCAGCAGCGTCTTGTACTGGTTGCTGGTGAGGTCGATCCCTTCGTGTACCAGCGCCCGCATCCGCCCCATGCCGGCGACGAGTTGCGGGTAGAGTCGGGCCATCCGTTCGGTACGTTCCACGCATCGTCTCCTAATATTTCGGATAGCTAAATATTAGGCCACAAAAAAGTCCCGGTCAAGGGACTTTTTGTGCTTACGGCCAACGCCACCTTCTCCCACGGTGCCGTCAGACGCTTGTCCGCCGTCCGCACGACGAGTCCAACCCTCTCCAGCGCCTGCGCATCGGTGTGAACATTCTTCACACCCAGCCTATCAACAGGCAATAGCGACTTCATGGCTGGTAGCGAGTAAACCGATGCCATGCACGGTTTACTCGCTATGGTGCCAGCTCTGACAACATAGTCACGGGGAGCGCCGTAATACTTTCACTCATCTGATACGCTTCGCTCCCCGGATAGACGATGAAACCGCGACGACATTCCAGATCGGCCATGGCGCTACGGAGTCCGATGGAGATTTTCGGGGAGAGGGAATGTTTGATTTCAACCGCTATCGGCGCGCTGTTTTTGGGGACCAGCAGCAGATCTACTTCCGCCCCGGCCGCAGTCCGGTAGAAGTACGGATCGACTCCGCCTGGCAGGATTGCCAGAATTTGCTCAATGACCATCCCTTCCCAGGAAGCCCCGACGACGGGATGCCCCTGGAGCTGCTCATAGTTGTGAATCCCGAGCAGGGCATGGAGGAGACCACTGTCACGAACATAGACCTTGGGCGACTTGACGAGGCGTTTTTTCAGGTTGGCGGAAAATGGCGTAAGCTGCCTGACGATAAAGGTGTCGCACAAGATATCGAGATAGCGGCTTGCCGCCGGGGACGACACCCCCAGGGCATTGGCGATGGCGCTGGCGTTCCAGAGATTGCCGTGGTGATGGGCCGTCATCGTCCAGAAACGGCGCAGCATGGTGGCCGGAACCCTGATGCCAAGCTGCGGGATGTCCCGTTCGAGATAGGTGGCGATAAATGCCTCGCGCCAGCGCAGACTCTCGTCATCACTGGTGGCAAGGAAGCTGGGAGGATAACCCCCGCGGCTCCAGAGCCGCGCGATTTCTCCAGTGCCGGTCTCATCCAGAGAGAACGGCGAAAGCTCGTGATAGATGATGCGCCCGGCCAGTGATTCGGCGCCGAAGCGTGACAGCTCCGGTGAGGCAGAGCCCAGCAGGAGGAAGCGGCCCGGTCGCCGATCCTGATCCACCAAAGCCCGCAGCAGGGGAAAAAGCTCGGGGGCACGCTGCACTTCATCGATCACCACCAGGCGCTGGTGATGCCCCTTGAGATACAGCTCCGGTTCCACCAGTTTCGCCAGATCCGAGGGGAGTTCAAGATCAAGGTAGACAGCGCTGTCCGGGAGCAGGCCGGAAGCCACCAGCCGCGCGAGCGTGGTCTTGCCGACCTGACGCGGCCCCAGCAGCGCGGTCACAGGAAATTCCGCCAGGGATCGTTGCAAGGCGATGAGGACTCTTCTCTGTATCATGCTGGTTATTTTAACGCCTACCGTTAAATATGCAAGGCAATTGGCGATCAAGAGTCTTGGTTCTCATTAATGTCCCTTCGCCTCACGGCTGATAGCGATAGCCGATACCATGCGCCGTCTGCAGATAGCGCGGCGCAGCGGGGTCGGGTTCGAGCTTCTTGCGTAGCTGGACGATGTGCTGGTCGAGGGTGCGGGTGGTGCCGAGATAGTCGATCCCCCAACCGGCATTGAGGAGGTCGTTGCGGCTGAGGACGGAACCGGGGCGGGCGACGAAAAACTCGAGGAGCTTCATCTCCCGCGCCGAGAGGGGATGGCTGCCGCCGGCCAGGCGGGCCTGAAAGGTGCGGCGGTCGATCTCGGCGGCGCCGAAGGTGAAGGTGTCCGGGATGGGAAGAGTAGCACCGCCGGGGGCATTGCCGTTGCCGGCGCGGCGCAGGACGGCGGCGATGCGGGCGCGCAACTCGTGGATGCCGAAGGGCTTGGTGACGTAGTCGTCGGCGCCGAGTTGGAGTCCAACGACCTTGTCGACCTCTTCCCCTTTGGCCGTGAGCATGATGATCGGCACCCGCTGGTCGTGACGGCGGATTTCGCGGCAGACCTCGTAGCCGCTGCGCGCCGGCATCATCACATCGAGGAGGACGAGATCGGGGCGGGCGCTGGCGAAGAGGGCGAGGGCGGCGACACCATCGGCGGCGGCGACGACGCGATAGCCCTCGGCGGCGAGGGTCTCGACCAGTCCGGCCCTTAGGTGGAGGTCATCTTCGGCGACAAGAATAGTGACAGGGGTCATGAGGATCTCTCCGTGCGGGGCAGAATCATTTCGAAGCAGCTGCCGCCGCCGGGACGCAGGCGCCAGAGCAGATCGCCGCCGAGGTCGCGCAGGAGCTGGCGCGAGATGGCGAGACCGAGGCCGCTCCCCGGTTGGCGGGCGGTGAGGGTATCATCGACCCGGTGAAACTTGTCGAAGATCTTCTGCCGGTGGGCCTCGGGAATCCCCGGGCCGCGATCGAGGATGCCGACCTTGATCGCCCCATCGGTCACAGCCGCCGCGATCTGCAACTCGCCACCGGTGGCGGCATATTTGAGGGCGTTGTCGAGGAGATTGAGCAGGACCTGCTCCAGCGCGTCGCGGTCACTCACCAGGGTCAGGGGCGGCGCCGGCAGATTCAATTGGCAGTGCAAACCGGCGGCGGCCAGGCGGCCACCCTGCGCCGCCAGGGTTGACTTGACGACTTCGGCCAGATCGCAGGGGCGTCGCTGGTAATCGCGCCGCCCCTGCTCCAGGCGGCTGAAATCGAGGACATTGTTGACCAGCCGGGTCAGCCGCTGACATTCGCCCTGGATCACCGCGAGGTAGCGGTGGCGCTTCTCCGGCGCCTCGTCGGCCTCGCCGAGGAGCTCGGCGTACATGCGGATGGTCGTCAGCGGAGTCTTGAGCTCGTGGGAGACGTTGGCGACAAAGGAGGTCTTGCGCCGGGCGTCGCGCTGGTGGCGCTGCCCCTCCCACAGCAGCAAGCCGCCGCCGGCGAGGATGGCGACGACGAAAATCGCTACCAGCAAGGTGCCGAAAAGGCGGACGCCGCCACCTCCGGCGGCGCCGGCCGCCGGGGCGTAAAGCGCCACCTGCCAGTGCGGCAACGCCGGCCCGACGGGGAGGGCAAGGAGAGGCCGGGTCGTCGCGGTAATGACGGCCGGGCCGCGCTGGAAGCAGACGGCGCCGGCATCGTCGAGGAGGGCATAGGTCTCACCCGGCGGTGGCGCTGCCGGCAAGATATCGACCAGCCGTGAGAGGAGCGCCATCATTTCCAGCTCGACCCCGTAGCGCCGGCGGCCATCAGGCGATTCGCTCCAAGCCAGCAGGTAAAGGCGGTTTTCCCAGAACCACGGCCGCCACCCTTGTGCCCGACCGCCGCCGACAGCTGCAGCAGTCGCTGGCGAGGCCTGACTCAGCTGGCGCAGCTCGGAACGGCTGGAGTACGCGGCCGCAGCCGGGGGCGGCGGCTGGTCAGCGCCGGGAAACTCCCAGGGGATGCGGCCGGCGAAGAGCCCCTGGTAGCGGGCGACAAAGGCCGCCTCCTCTTCCGTAAGCTGGCGCCCCGGCGCGGGAAGGAGCAGTCCTCTGCCGGCCTCCCAGACAAAGGCATTGCGCAGGAGGGGATTGCCCCGGCGCCACGACTCCAGCCGCTCCGCCAAGTTGTCCTCAGAGAGTTCCCGCAGCGTCGTCAGCATCCCTTCGCGGACTTCGGCCAGGGCGAGATTGATACTTTCGCTGCCGGCCAGCAGCTGCAGCCGACTCGCCTCCACTGCCTGCGCCGCCAGACGGGACTCCTCCAGGCGGACCGCGCGTAACGCCAGAGCACCGACCACCAGGGTCGGCACCAGAAGGAGGAGTCCAGCCAGAAGCGCTATGCGTGATCGTGTCATCCCTTTTCCTCTTCCCCCCGGCCGGAGCCACGAGCCCCGGCCGGGGGATTTCAGCTGCGGTCAGTAATCCTTCTGCTGGGTGCGCGACTTGAAACTCTCCGAACGGATTTCCTTCTTGCGCGCCGAGGAGAGATCCTCTTTCTGAAATTCGTCGGCCTCCTGGGAGAGGGCCGCCGCCGGCGCCGCCACCGCGCCGAGCCCGGCCGCCTCGCCTTTCTGCTGCAGGGTCGCGCTCGTATCCTTGAGCTCCTGCGCCGCCTCTTCGCGTTTGCCGCTGTTATAGAGATCGAGGGCCTTGTCGCGCGCCGCTGCCATCTCGTTCTCGACCACCGCCTGATAGACCTCGGGGCTGGCGCTGCGGCGCACCTCGGTGGCGCTGGCGGTAAAGGAGGCCATGGCCCGGGCGTTCGCCGTCTCGGCCTTGGCAGTGCGGGAGTTCTCATAGGTGGTCCGTACCCGCGCCAGCTCCAACGTCTGTTGCGGCCGGCCAGCCGGGGTCTCGACCTCGATGAGGACATACTTCTGCTGGCCGCCGTAGAGCTGGTTCATCCCGACCTCGACCCGCTGGCCGCTGATCCGCCCTTCGCGGCCGATGATACGCAGGGGCCGTACCGTCGGCGGGCATTCGATCTCGATGATGACCTTGCGCGCGACCACGCTGAGAACATCGCCGAGTTCGCTGGCAAAGATGCGCGACAGATCGCGACTCTCGGCAACGAAGTAGTGGTTGCCGTCGCTGCGGGCCGCCAGGCGAGTCATGAGATCCTCGTTGAAGTCGGTGCCGACGCCGACGGTCGTCACCGAGATCCCTTCCTTGAGCAGGGCGCCACCGAGGCGGCCGAGATCGTCCGGGGTGCTCGGGCCGACGTTGGCGAGGCCGTCGGAGAGAAGGATGATGCGATGGATATAGGGTCCGGCCAGATGCTTGCGCACCTCCGCCGCCCCTTGGCTGACCCCGGCGAAGAGAGCGGTGTTTCCTCCCGCCGCGATGCCGCGGATACGCCCTTCGATCCACTCGCTGTTGCTCGCCGGTTGGGCCGGGACAACGGTTTCGACACTGTGGTCGTAGGTGACGAGGGCAAAGATGTCGCGCGGGCCGAGACGCCGGAGCGCTTCGATCACCGCCGCGCGGGCACGCTCGAGTTTTTCCCCCGCCATCGAACCGGACCGGTCGAGAACCAGGGTCAAATTGATCGGCGGCCGTTCACCGTCACCGGGGCGGGCCGGCGCATCGAGGGCGACCTTGATCACCGCCGTCTGCGGCGAGCCGGCCGGAAGTTGCGGGCGGTCGAGACTGACCTGCACGCGAACGGCGGGGGCGGCAGCAAGCGCCAGAGCGGGCAGGACCGCAGCCAAGAGCAGAAGAGCCAGGAGGGGACGGAGAGAACGGGGGATTTTCATGGCGGACCTCCTTAAGGTCAGGGCAGGATCAGGGGAAGCCGCATGCTTCCCCGTGTCTCCAGTAGAACACCCTGCCTGCGCGCCGTGGTCATAACCGCGTAAAAAGATTGTAAAATAATTGTCATAGAGGGGCGCCTTCGCCTTGACGCCCGGCCCTTGCATCATTATGATGACTCCACTTCTCCAGCAAGGATGCCACCATGGCCAAAGACTATTATGCCGTCCTCGGTGTTGCCAAAGGGGCGAGCCCCGACGAAATCAAGAAAGCATACCGCAAACTCGCCCTCAAATACCACCCGGACAAGAACCCCGGCGACAAGCAGGCCGAAGAAAAGTTCAAGGAACTGACCGAGGCCTACGCCGTCCTCTCCGATGCCGACAAACGCAAGCAGTACGACCAGTTCGGCGAATCCGGCTTTCATCAGCGCTTCAGCCAGGAAGACATCTTTCGCAACTTTAACGGCAGCGACATCTTCCGCGAATTCGGCTTCGGCGGCGGCGACGACATCTTTGCCCACCTCTTCGGCGGCGGCCGCGGGCGGGCGGGACGAACACGGCTGGTCAAGGGACAGGACTACGTCATGCGCCTGACCCTCCCCTTCCGTCAGGCCATGCTCGGCGGCGAGCGGCGGGTGACCTTTCGCCGCGACGATGGCGAGGAGAATTTGCAGGTGCGCATCCCGCCCGGAGTCGAAAGCGGCCAGCGTCTGCGGATCCCGGGCAAGGGGGGGCTCAGCCCGAGCGGCGGACCGGCGGGCGATCTCTTCCTCGATCTCGAAGTCGAGAACGACGCGCTCTTTACCCGCGAGGGGGACTTCGATCTCCTCGTCACCGTCAGCGTCCCCTTCTCCACCGCCACCCTCGGCGGCAGTGCCGACGTGCCGACCCTGGAGGAGAGCAAGCGGGTCAAGGTGCCGGCCGGGATGCAGCATGGCGGCCGCATCCGCCTCAAGGGTTTCGGCGTCCCCGCCCACGGACGGGCAGCGGCCGGCGACCTCTACGCCGTCATCACCGTCGCCGTCCCCAGAAAGCTCAGCGACGAGCAACGGGACTTGCTGGAGAAACTGCGCGAACAGGGTCTTTAGGCCAGCATCACATCGAAATAATGGGGCCGGATGTCTGTGGACATCCGGCCCCGTTGCTTTTGCCTTCACGCTCAAACCGCAGAACAATCCTAATCAAACTCCCGACAATACATCATCCCCAACCGCCCGCGGCTGGCGAGACACTCCTGACACAATTCTTCGCCGTCGCCGTAAAACTCGCGGGCGAGAAAGAGTCCGGCCTCCACCGCCGGATCGGTGACCGGGGCCGTCGGGTCGAAGGAGCTATGGCAGAGTTGGCAGCTTTTCACTGGGAACCACCCGGCTGCGTCCGGACCAGGGCCGCCATCGCCGCAATAAAATCGGCGTGGTCATTGAGAGAGGGGGTGCGGCTGAATTCGGTGATGCCGTGACGATGGGCGTGGAGGGCGAATTCCTCGTCGATCTCGAAGAGGGTCTCGATATGGTCGGAGACGAAGGAGATCGGCACCAGCAGCACGGCGCGATGACCGGCCGCCGCCAGCTCGTCGAGGACCTCCAGCGTCCCCGGCGCCATCCATTTGACCGGCCCGGTGCGGCTCTGGAAACCGAGGCGCCAGGGGCGCTCGCCGACCCGGGCCATGACCCCGCGAGCGGTGGCGAGGACGTGGTCGAGGTAGGGATCGCCGCGATCGATGCACTTCTGCGGCAGAGCGTGGGCGGAAAAGACGATCTGCACCTCGTCGCGCATGAGCTCGTGGTACTTCTCCAACCCCTCGCGCACCCGGTTGGTCAGAGCATCGAGATAGCCGGGCCAATCGTACCACTGCTCGATGACGCTGAAGCGCAGCTCCGGGTAGACCTGGGCGGCGGCGCGGCGGAAATCGCTGACGCTGCTGCCGGTGGTGGCCCCGGTGTAGTGCGGGTACATGGAGAGGACCACCGCCTCGCCCACACCGTCCGCCTTCATCTGGCGCAGGGTTTCCTCAGCGCGCGGTGTCCAGTAGCGCATCGCCACGTAGGGCTTGACCGCGGGCCCGAGTTCGCGGGCAATCCCCGCCGCCTGCACCGTCGTCCAGTGCAAAAGCGGGGTGCGCCCGCCGATCTTGCGGTAGTTTTCCCGCACCTTCGGCGCGCGCAAGGTGGAGATCAGGGCGGCGAACGGTTTCTGCAACAGTGCCCCGGCCGGCAGCTGGATCAGTTCACGGTCGGAGAAGAGGTTGTAGAGGAACGGTTTGACCGCGGCAAGGGAATCGGGTCCCCCCATGTTGAGAAGAACAAGACCGGTCGGTTGCTTGTCAGTATCCATAGTTCAGACCTTTTTCAACGCCAAGACGCCAAGGTAAAAAACAAGGCGCAAAGAAAGAATAAATCTCCTTTGCGCCTTGAATTGCATTCTTTGCGCCTTTGCGTTGCGGCGTTAACTGTTTATTTCTTCCCGCTCAGCCGATGGACGCATTCGACCATGAACTTGGCATTCTCGGGATCGACGTTGGGGAGGATGCCGTGCCCGAGGTTGAAGATGAGGCCGGGACGGTCGACGTTCTCGTTGAGGATGCGCGAGACTTCCGCCTCGATGTGCGCCTTGGGCGCGTAAAGAACGGTCGGATCGAGATTCCCCTGCACGGCGATCTTGTCGCCGAGGATGGCGCGGGCGCGATCGAGGCCGAGGTGCCAGTCGAGGCCGACGACGTCGGCACCGGCCTTCTTGACGCTGTCGAGCATGGTGCCGGCGCCCTTGACGAAGTGGATGACGGGAATCCCCTTGCGATTGAGGCCGTTGATCAGCTTGGTGGTGTAAGGGAGGATATAGCGTTCGTAGTCGACCGGAGAGACGATGCCGCCCCAGGTGTCGAAGATCTGGATCGCCTGCGCCCCGGCGGCAATCTGGGCGTTAAGGTACTGGCGGTCCATCTCGGTGATCTTTTCCATCAGCGCGGCATAGACTTCGGGTGCGCCGTACATCATCTTCTTGATGTGGGCGAAATCCTTGCTCCCCTTGCCTTCGACCATGTAGCAGGCGAGGGTGAAGGGGGCGCCGCCAAAACCGATGAGAGGGACGCGGCCGGCAAGTTCACGGCGCAGAATCTTGATCGTTTCGATGACGTAAGGGACGTCGGCTTCCATCTCGGGAATGCGCAAGGCCTTGACGTCGGCCATGGAGCGGATCGGGTGTTCGAAAACCGGGCCCGGCACGAAGTCGAGTTTCATCCCCATCGGCTCCACCGGAGTCAGGATATCCGAGAACATGATGGCGGCATCGGCACCGAGGAAATCGATGGGCTGGATCGTCACTTCGGCGGCGAGTTCCGGCGTTTTGCACAACTCCAAAAAGGTGCACTTGCTGCGCACGCGCATGTACTCGGGGAGGTAGCGCCCCGCCTGACGCATGAGCCAGACCGGGGTGTAATCGGTTTTCTGGCCCCAGCAGGCCTTGATGAAAGTGTAATCGGTGGACATGGGGTAATTCCTCCTGTTCAGTCATAAAATCCCCCTCGATCCCCCTTTTTCAAAGGGGGAAGCAAAGGGATACCCCCCTTTGGCAAAAGGGGGCGGGGGGGGATTTGGTTTATTTCGGCGCCAGCTCGGCGGCTTCCTTTTCCAGCCGTTTGCGCGTGCGCAGCGGGGTGTAGTTGCAGAACGGCTCCTCGGCCATGTAGTCGCCATAGACGGCATCGGCACGGGCGCGGCAGCCGCCGCAGACATTGATGAACTCGCACTCGCCGCACTTCCCCTTGTACTTCTTGAAGTCGCGCAGATCGTTGAAGACCTGGCTGTTGAACCACAGTTCCTTAAAGGGGATCTGCTTGACGTTGCCGACGGAGGAGTGAAAGTAGGAACAGGGCTTGAGGTTGCCGAAGCAATCGATGAGACAGATGGTCTGGGCGGCGATGCAGCCCTTGCCGCCGCCGGTGGAAAAGGTCAGGGAACGGCGCTGGAAATCGACCCCTTCGGCCTTGGCCATCTGCGGGACGATACGGTAGTAGTGGGGAGCGCAGGTCGGGCGCATGAGGATATCGTCCTCCTGGCGCTCCTGCTGGTAATGCCAGGCAAGAATCTCCTCGTAGTCGTCGGCCGAAATCAGCTCGTTCATAATCTCCTCGCCACGACCGGTGGGAACGATCATGAACATGTACCAGGCCGTCGCCCCGAGGCTCTTGGCGACCTTGAAGGTGGCGCCGATGTCCTGCTGGTTGCGCTTGGTAAAGGAGGAGTTGATGAGGAATTTGATGCCGTTGCGCTTGAGGGTCGCGGCGGCGCGGACGACACCATCGAAGGCGCCGGGACAGGCGCGGAAGTCGTCGTGGATAGCAGCAGTGGACCCGTCGAGGGAGAGGGAGACCATCTTCAGGTCAGCCTCCTTCATCTTGGCGCAGACGGCGTCGTCGATGAGGGTGCCGTTGGTCGCCATGCACATGCGCAGGCCCTTAGCCGTGCCGTATTTGGCGATGTCGAAGATGTCGGCGCGCAGCAGCGGCTCGCCACCGGAGAGGACCATGACCGGTTTGGAGACCTCGCAGATATCGTCGATGAGCTTGTAGGCCTCGGCGGTATTGAAGTCGCCGGCGGCGGCGTTCATGTCGGAGGAACAGCGACAATGGACGCAGTTGAGGTTGCAGCGCTGGGTCGTCTCCCAGGCAATCCACTTGGGGATGAATTCGGGGTTCACGGCGGTCATGATCTTTCTCCTTGCCGCCAGGTTATCCAGGGTACCCCCGGCGTGGAGGGGAATAGTACACCAGGGAGCGCCGTGATGGCAAGAATTTAGGGGTATTAACCCCGGCGAATCCGGCGATTTCGAGCTGGCAAAAAAAACGAGACGGCGGGCCTCAGGGCCTGCCGTCTCACTTTGCTGCGCCTGCGGTGGCCGGCTATACCGCGCTCGCCTGCTCCGCCATCAGGTAAATAGTCTCCCGCCCGGTGAGGATGCGGCTTTCGACGATGCGCGCCTCGCAGCTCTCGACCCAGTTGAGCAGTGCCCTGATGTGAAAAGGCTTGGCGATGCAGTGACAACCGAGGAGACTGAGCTCGTTGTGCTGTTCCTGTGAAAGTTGGGCCGAAATGACCGCCTTGTTTTGCGGTAAAGCCTTGCAGCCCAGTTCCCGTTGCAGACGAAGCAATTCGAGCCCGGTCATCCCCGGCATGCGCAGGTCGGTCAAGATGATGTCGGCACAGGGCATGTCGCGCGGACAGCGACAGCGCTGTTCCGCCACCAGGGCACAGGCCACCGGGCTGGCGTAATCAAGCACCTCGTGACCGCGGCCGCGCAACACCGTGCACAGCAGCCGGCGCAGTTCGGTGTCATTCTCGAAAATGATGGTACGTGGTTGCATAGCCCCCCCCGATTGTCTGTGGCCGCGTCCCCGCCAGCGCCCCCGTCGGCGGATGCGATGCCGTTCAATGGCTGCAAGCCTACCGTGTCCGCCACTTAAATTCAATCAGAGAGCAGCACCTCTTGACAGGGAAGAGAAAAAATCGTTTAGTATCCTCATCCTGCCCCTTTTCATCCGCCTTGGGAGGCCTATGCCCGGCTCACTTCCCACCATCGCCAGAATTGATGTCGCCGCATTTGGCGTCACCACCCTCCTCCTCTTTCTGGTGGTCAAGTTGCATCTCCTTGCCGCGCTCTTTTCCGGCCTCCTCGTCTACGAAATGGTCAACGTCCTCGCCCCGCGCCTGCGCATCGAGAATCTCCTTCCGGGGCGGGCCAAGCTTGTCGCCGTCGCCATTCTTGCCGCCATCATCGTCGGCACCCTGACCCTGGCGGTTTTCTCCACTCTCACTTTTTTCCGTGGTGGGACCGAAAGCATTCCCAAACTGATCCGGATGATGGCGGAGATCATCGAAGGCTCGCGGGACAAACTGCCAACGGCCCTCGCCAGCTATCTACCGGACAACGTCGTCGAACTCAAGGGTGATACCGCCGCCTGGCTGCGGCAGCATGTCGCCGAGGTCAAGGTGGCAGGTGAGGCCGTCACCCGCAAAACCGCCCACATTCTCATCGGCATGGTCATCGGTGCACTCCTCGCCCTGCGCGAAGCCCTGCCGGAACAGCCCATGGGCCCGCTGGCCAGTGCCCTGGAAGACCGGGCCGAACGATTCGGCACCGCCTTCCGCCGCGTTGTCTTTGCCCAAGCTCGCATTGCCGCCATCAACACCCTGCTGACCGGTTTCTACCTTGCCGCCGCCCTGCCTTTGTTCGGCATCGACCTCCCCTTTACCAAAACCCTCATTCTCGTCACTTTCGTCGCCAGTCTCTTGCCGGTGATCGGCAACCTCATCTCCAACACGGTCATCGTCGTCGTCAGCCTGAGCGTCTCCCTGGATCTGGCCGTTGCCTCCCTCGGTTTCCTCGTCGTCATTCACAAGCTCGAGTACTTCATCAACGCCAAAATCGTTGGCCTCCATATCAACGCCCGCGCCTGGGAGCTCCTCATCGCCATGCTGGTCATGGAGGCCGCCTTCGGTATCGTCGGCCTCATCGCCGCTCCGGTCTATTACGCCTATCTCAAGGAAGAGATGCGTAGTCACGGCCTGATCTGAGACGACTGAGTGCTTTCATGGCGGCGAAAAACCGACCGGCGCCAACAACAAAGACGGACTCCTCTCGCGCGGGTCCGCCTTTGTATTATTTGGTGTGAAATCCGGGACGTTAAGCCTTAAGCGGAACCCCGTTTTTCAGTTCGAAGAGCTCGTCGAAAATCGCCTGCACCGTAGTGATCCGGTCGGCTTTCCAAGCGTTGGTTCCGCAAAAAACCAAGCCGGTTTCAACGTCGCCGCGCTGGGCACGATCGAGGGCATGGACGATGCAGAAACGCTCCTGGTCGGTCTTGTAGGTGCAGCGCTTGAGGCAACCCGAAGGGCAACGCACCCCGAGGGCGACGTCGCGCTCGCGAATCTTGTCGAAGTGGGTCAGGATGGCGCGACCGGGGAGGCCGGCCGGGCTCATCATCAGGCCGATGTCCTCCTTGTGACAACTGATATACATCTGCTTGAAGGCGTCGGCGGCATCGCACTCTTCGGTGCAGACAAAACGACTCGCCATCTGCACGCCGTCCGCCCCCTGCTTCAGGGCATGGAGGAGGTCGGCACGATCCCAGATGCCGCCGGCGGCGATGACGGGGATATCGAGCTGCCAGTCGTCACGCAGGTAGGCTTTGACCCCCCGCACTGTGGCGTATTGATCGTAGCTGCCGTCGCCGATCTTCTCCATCTTTTCACCAAGATGCCCGCCGGCGGTACCGGGATCTTCCACCACGATGGCGTCGGGAAAACGGTCGAAGCCTTTTTTCCACTTGCGCACGATGAGTTCGGCGGCCTTCACCGAAGAGACGATGGGAACGAGGGCGACATCGGGAAAATCGGCGGTCAGTTCGGGGAGATTCAAGGGGAGGCCGGCGCCACTGACAATGAGCTTGGCGCCCCCTTCGCAGGACGCCCGTACCATCGTTTCGTAGTTGGTTACCGCCACCATGCAGTTGGTGCCGATGACGCCCGCGGGCGCAATGGCATAGGCCTTGGCGATTTCGTCCTTGAGGGCCAGCGGATCGGCGGTGAAGAAGTTCTTGCCGTCAAAGTGCGGGCTATTGAGCCCGATGCCGGCGGTGGCGACCAGCCCGATCCCGCCACAGCGGGCGACATGGCCGGCGAGGTTGCCGCCGGAAATGCGCACGCCCATCCCCCCCTGAATCAGGGGATAAGGAACCGTGTGCCGACCGATGGTGAGGGATTTGATCATGGTAAAAACTCCTTTACCGGGCAAGCAGACGCTAAACTCTGCCAAGAATAGCAGAGGCGTCTCCAGCAGGTTGTAATAGTTCTGTAAAACCACATTCCCCTTGTCGTCGGCGATTGCCGATGGTAAAGAAATGCCATGAAATTCTTTCGCGGTCTTTTCACGCCCCTCGTCGCCTTTATCGCCATCCAGGTCGTCTGGATCACGCTGGTCGTCTTCTGGGTTACCTGGTTTCTCGGTAGTCACCGCGAACTGCGCAGCCTTGCCGAAAAATATGCCCCCGCCGGACGCCCCATGGGGACCGACTGGGTTATCCTCTTTGAAGGGCTCCTCCTCCTCGCCGTCCTCCTCGCCGGCATCTACGTCATCTTCCTCTTCTGGCAGCGCCAGGCCAGTCTCTACCGCGCCCAGAAGGACTTCATCGCCCAGGTCACGCACGAGCTCAAGTCGCCCTTGGCCTCACTCCAATTGCACCTGGAAACCATCCGCCTGCGGCGGCCGGGGGCCGAGCGCATGGATGTCTTTCTCGACACCATGCTCGCCGACACCGAACGACTGCACAACCTCATCAACAACCTCCTTACCGCCAACCGCCTGGAACAGCGCGGCACCCGGCTGCAACTGCAGCCCGCCGACCTCTCGGAACTCGTCACCAGTTATTTCCGCCCACGCCAGTACTCCCTCCCTCGCGCCGGGCGCATGGAACTGCACATCAGCGAGGGGCTGCACGCCCCGATCGACAGCGAGGCGCTGGAGACCGTCTTCCGCAACCTGCTGGAGAATGCCGTCCTCTATTCGGATGCGCCACCGGATATTGTCGTGCGCCTGGTACAGCAGGGACGTTACGCCCTCCTCAGCGTCGCCGACCAGGGCCGGGGCATCGAACGGCGTGAGCAGAAGAAGGTTTTCGGCATGTTCTATCGCGTCCGCCGCAAGGGGGAGAATATCCGCGGTTCGGGGCTCGGGCTCTTTATCGTCCGCACCGTCACCCGCATGCACCATGGCAGAGCCTGGCTGGAAAGCGCCGGCACCGGCAAGGGGACGACGGTTTATCTGCGGCTGCCATTGTTACCCGCCAATTTCAGGGAGGAGAAGGCATGATTCGTCCGCATATCCTGCTGGTCGAGGACGAACCGAACATTGCCCGGGGAATCGTTTTCAACCTGGAGGAGGAGGGCTATCGCGTCACCCATGCCGAGACCGGCGAGGCCGCCCTGCTCCACCTGACGCATGAAACCTTCGCCCTCGCCATCCTTGACCTGATGCTGCCGGGGATCGGCGGCCTCGAAGTCTGTCGGGCTATCCGGCGCCAGGACCTGCGTCTGCCGGTCCTCATCCTCACCGCCCGGGGGGAGGAAAAGGACCGCATCGCCGGGCTCGCCGCCGGCGCCGACGACTATTTGACCAAACCTTTCAGCCTCGATGAGTTTCTTCTGCGCATCAAGGGGATGCTGCGCCGTTCCGAATGGTACCGACCCGAAGGGGCGGGAGGACGCTTTCACTTCGGCGGCAACGAGGTCGACCTCAAGGGGAAACGGGCCGTCACCGCGCGCGGGGTTGTCCAACTCACCGACCTCGAGGTGCGCATGCTGCGGCTCTTCCTCACCCGCGACAACGAAGCGATCTCGCGCCGCGAGCTCCTCGAGTCGGTCTGGGGCATTTCCCCCGACAGCGAAACCCGTACCCTCGACAACTTCATCGTCCGCCTGCGCAAGTATTTCGAGCCCGACCCGGCGGCGCCCATTCACTTTCTCACCGAGCGGGGCCGGGGCTACCGCTTCGTCCGCGATCCGGCAAAGCCGCAGAGTGCGGCAGGTGCCCCCGTACCGAATGAATGACATTGTCGCTATCAACATCCATATCTGTTCCACCCATTGTGTCGCGTATCCGGCGACCCCAACCTTTGAATGAAGGAGACTAGCCATGAAAGCGGTATTGCTCAGCGGTTTTGGCGGCAGCGAAGTGATGAAGCTCGGCGAGGTGGAGAGACCGGTCGCAGCG
>MGTO01000154.1 GCA_001799485.1 Desulfuromonadales bacterium GWC2_61_20
TGGTCATCGTCGCCGCCGCCAATCCCCCCGGTCTCATCGCCGAAATCACCGCCGTTGCCTTCGCCCTGGCTGGCAACACCCTCTTTCCCGTATTCCTTCTCGGCCTCTGGTGGGACAGGACCAACAAATACGGCGCTATTGCCGGCATGAGTGTCGGTCTCTTCATTACGTTCGCCGCCCTTGTTCTGGGCGACGGGGCACCGCTGCTGCACCGGCTCATCCCGCCGACCTCGTCAGCCCTGATCGGCGCCCCGCTGGTCATTCTCGTCATGATCGTGGTGTCACTGCTCACCCCGCCGCCGCCCGAGGCAATCCGTCAGCAACTGGCGGACAAGGTTCATGGACCCTGACAGACCTTACCACCGTGGCCCTGCCCATCCTGCTATCGCTGGAAGATTGCGAGCCCGTATGAAACTGGTCCTTTCTGCCGGCAGTCTTTACACCCTGCCGCTGCCAAAAATATTTGAGATTGCCCGCGATACCGGCTTCGACGGAGTCGAGGTCATCATCACCAATGTTTTCGCCCTGCAGAACGAAATCGCCATTATTCGCGACCTGCAGGCGATCCATCCTGTCCTTTCCCTGCATGCTCCCTTCTTCGATGTCGATGGCTGGGGGGACAAGATCGATCAATTGCATGGCACCTGCAATCTCGCCATGGCCACCGGCATCCCCCTGATCAACTTTCACCCCCCCTCTTGGCTCGCCTTTGAATTCAAATTCTGGCGCTGGTTTTCTTCGATCAGGGATTTCCAGAGGGAAGTCGGTCGCGATGGTGTCATCGTCACCATTGAAAATATGCCGGCGACCGGGCCACTGAAAAGCAACCCTTACCTGTTGAGTCAAACCGGCAGGATGATCGAGTTCATGCGGGAAAGGAACCTTTTCATGACCTTCGACACCGCGCATATGGGCTCGTCCAAGGCCAATTTTCTCGAGGATTTTCATCTTTTCTACCGTTCGGGGAAGATGCGCAACATCCACTTCTCCGACTACGGCTACGGCCGCGAACACCTCCTTCCGGGCCATGGCACCCTGCCGCTCACCCGCTTTCTCAACCATCTGCGTGAAACCGACTACAACGAAACCGTAACTCTGGAACTGTCGCCCCACGAATTCCCCAAGGATGAGGATTTGATCCGGGAGCGCATGGCCGAGATTTACCGATATCTGTGCAGTGAAACTCGGGCGGAGGAGACACCGGGGCGAGCGACGGACGGGGGGCGGGACGGCAGGGCGATGCGACAGGAAAAGGAAAGCCTCTGAGAATGGCGAGGAGTATCGGCTAACGGACGATATAGACCGATTGTTGCGCGTGCAGGGCGACCTTGGTCGATACGCTGCCGAGGAGAGCCCGCTTCATCCGCCCCGAACCGGAAGAACCGATGGTAATGACATCAATCTCTTCACGTTCGGCGAAGGCGAGGATTTCCTCGGCGGCATCTCCGTAAAGGACGAGGCTTTCCAGAGGGATATCAGCCTCGGCTGCACATTTCTCAACGACATAGAAGATCCGCTTGCGCGTTTCTTCCCAGTCGGGCCGTTCGGTGATCGGAGTGGCCGGGAAGAAATCGGTAAAGGACGGCGCACGCATGTTCGGCAGAACCATGAGCGCGTAGAGTTTGCTCTTGAGGCGATTCCCCGATGCGCCGGCCATGCGCACCGCTTCCTCCGCGGCTTTGTCTGACTGCGGGGAGCCGTCGATTGCCACCAGAATTTTCTTGCTGAGATTCAGCATTACCACCTCCAGATCTGCACCGAAATCAATGTAGCGGAAAGGTCCGGGTCTGTCAACGCTGTGGCGGCAACCAGTTTTTACCTTTTTTTGGAGGGGGCCTTGACAGTTTTAAAACATTATTCTATTATTCGCCACCAGGTAATTTCTCCGGCCGTTGTTTGATGCCTGACCCACTTGCGTTGACACTACCATTCCTGCTTGACTTATGATGAGGAATTCATAAGATGGACGGGGTGGCTATTGAATTGAAATTCATCCATGAGGAACTGAGCAAAATGGCCAAAAAAGAAAAAGCTGAGTACATAATCCAGGCAGTTTCTCACGCCCTAGATCTCCTTGAGCAATTTCACGGAGACGTCGATGAACTGGGTGTTACCGAGCTTTCCAAACGGTTGAAACTGCACAAGAACAACGTCTTCCGCCTCCTCGCGACCTTGGAATCACGCGGCTATATCGAGCAAAACAAGGCCACGGAGAACTACCGCCTCGGGCTGAAATCCCTGGAACTTGGACAGACCTTCATCAAGCAGATGGGCCTGCTCCGTCAGGCCAAACCGATCCTTGAACGCTTGGTCAAGGCGTGCAACGAAACCGCCTATGTCGCCATCTTCAAGGAAGGCTACGTCGTTTATCTCGATGTCGTCGAAACCGACCTGACCGTACGCGTCGTCTCCCGGGTCGGTTCCCGCCTCCCCGGTTACTGCACCGCCTCGGGCAAGATCCATCTCGCCTTCATGTCCGAGGAGGAGGTCGATGCTCTTTACCCACAGCGAGACTTCAAGGTTTACTCTCCCACGACCATTGCCAACCGCGACGCCCTCAAGAAGGAGTTGCGGCTCATCGCCGAGCAGGGATACGCCATCGACAATGAAGAACTCGATCTCGGTGTCCGCTGCCTGGCCGGGCCGATTCGCGACTATACCCGCCGTATCGTCGGAGCAGTGAGCATCTCTGGGCCGTCCATGCGTTTCAGCGACGAGCGCATTCAGAAAGAATTGATATCCCTGGTCATCAGCGCCGCCGATGAGCTTTCAACCCGCCTCGGCTACCACAAGTAATACGCAACCACCCGCCCGACCTCGCAAAGTCCCCTTCTCCCTCGGGGGACTTTGTCATTCTGGGGCAGAGGCATCGTCATGAAACTGGACGCCATGCTCCGCCAAGCCCTCACCGACGGCGTCAGCGATGCCGACAACCTCCCTTTCCTCTTCGACCCTCCCCCCCATATCCAGTCCCGAACCGGCGTTCTCCTCGTCCACGGATTTACCGCCACCCCTTGGGAAATGCGCTGGCTCGGCGCGGGTCTTGCCAGAAACGGCGTTCACAGCCTCGGTGTGCGCCTCCCTGGACACGGCACAACGGCGGAAGATCTGGCGAAACACTCTAGAGAGGAGTGGCTGGCGACGGTGAGACAGGGGTATGCCATTCTGGCGGAGGGCTGCGATAACGTCTTCGGCCTTGGCATGAGTACCGGGGGGCTGCTCCTACTTGCCTTGGCGACCGAGAGCCCGCTGGCGGGCCTGGTGCTCCTCTCTCCCTTCGTCAAACTCAAGCATCCACTGGTCCGGTTCGCCGGCCCCATCGCCTGGGTCTATCCTTTTGAAGAGCGCCCCCTGGCGGCGGGAGCGGAGCGCCATTACTATCGACGCCGGCCTTTGCTCGGAGTGCGTGAACTGGTTCGCTTGCTTGACGCGATCGGTCCACATCTCCCCACCATCCGACAGCCGGCCTTGGTTGTCGGCGCGAGGGGAGATCAGACCGTGCCGGCGGGGAGTGCCCAAGCCCTTTACGAACGTCTCGGCAGTCGCTCCAAAGTATTCCATCTTCTCGGCGTGGAAGTTCCCCATGTCCTGACAACCGAAGAAAACCCGTATCGGGACACGGTCCTGGAGCTGGCCCGCAGCTTCATCGGTGATCGCTTCCCGGCGGCATGTCCCCCCGCAATTCCCGGCAAAGGGCCTTGACCTGAGCGGCGGTGGACGCCAGCGTCCCCGAGTTGTCAATGACATAATCGGCCCGCGCGATCTTGGCCGCCAGGGGAAGCTGTGCGGCGATGCGGGCATGGGCATCTGCGGCGGAAATATTGTCGCGTGCCATCAGCCGCGCTAACTGCTCCCCTTCCGAAGCCGAGACCACCAATACCGCATCAACCCTCTGTTCGGCGCCGGCCTCAAAGAGCAATGGGGCTTCATAAACAATCAGCGATACCCCTTGCCGACGCAACACATTCAGCCGCTCATCGGCAAGTGCGGCGATCGCCGGATGAGTGATGCGGTTGAGTTCGAGGCGCTTTGCCGGGTCGGCAAAAATCCGTGCGGCCAGCCGCGGGCGATCGAGTTCACCGTCGGTCCGCAGAATCTCCGCACCAAAATACGCGACCAATTCTGCCAGCACCGGGCTCCCCGGCGACACGGCCTCGCGCGCCAGCTCATCGGCGCTGACGACTATTGCGCCTTCGGCGCGCAGGAGCTCAGTGACGGCGCTCTTGCCGCAAGCGATACCGCCGGTAACACCCAGAATCATCAAGCCGCTCCCGCATGTAAGTGGTCTAGTCTTTTCATCGAATCCACCAATGCGCTAGAATGAAGTCAGCAACCGCCGGATGATTAGATCGATTCAGGATCGGAGGCCTCGTGCAAGATACTATCCCAAGCATGGTTTTGCAACAGGCCCGCCGGCTACAGGGGAGACCTGCCCTGCAAAGCAAGGAGTCGGGTCATTATCGTGACATCCTCTGGGACACCGTCGCCGCCGAGATTTCAGGATTCGCTCGCGGACTTCTTGCCCTCGGCCTCCACCCGGGGGAGCGTGTGGCCATCATGTCCCCCAACTGTCCGACATGGGCCTACGCCGACCTCGGCATCATGGCGGTCGGCGCGGTGAGTGTTCCCGTTTATCACACCGAGGGGATTCCCACGGCCCTGCATATCCTTCGCGATTCGGGGAGCCGCTTCCTGGTTCTCCACTCGCCGGTCCTTGGCGAGGATCTCTTACCACATCTAGGTGAAGTCCCGAATCTGGAACTGATTATTCTGCTGAACGGCGAGATTGCCCATCCGGCCTTCCTGACGCTGGCTGCTTTGCTGCTTCGGGGTGAGGGGATTGCGGTAACGGCTCTGGAACAGAGACTGGCGGCAGGAGCAGCAGAAGATCTGGCGACAATCATCTATACCTCGGGCACGACCGGCATGCCCAAGGGTGCCATGCTGTCCCATCGCAACCTGCTGAGCAACGTCGAAGCCTGCAGCCATATTTTCCCAGTCGGCCCGGGTGACTGCTGCCTCTCCTTCCTGCCCCTCTCCCACGTCTTTGAGCGCATGGCGGGATATTATTTCATGCTCAGTCGCGGCGCCGTCATTGCCTACGCCGAAAATTCCGACTCGGTCCCCACCAACCTGCAGGAGGTTCACCCCACCATCCTCATCAGTGTTCCCCGACTTTACGAAAAAATGTACGCCCGCATACTGGAACGGGCACTGGCGAGTTCCTGGTTGCGGCGGCAGATTTTCTTTGCCGCCGTCCATGCCGGGCGGGCCTTTGTCCACCGGCAGATTGCGGGGAAAAGAGCCGGGCTGCACTTGCGTCTGGCCATTGCCGTGGCCAGACATCTGGTTTTCAATAAACTCCGGGCTCCCCTCGGAGGGAGTTTGCGCTTCTTTGTTTCGGGGGGAGCTCCTCTGGCCAGGGATATTGCCGAGTTCTTCTTGGCGGCCGATCTCCCCATTTATGAGGGGTACGGACTGACTGAAACCTCGCCGGTCCTGGCCGCCAACTACCCTGGGCATCACCGCCCGGGCACGGTTGGCCCCCCCTTGGGCGGGACCGAAATTCGTATCGCCGAGGATGAGGAGATCCTGGCCCGTGGTCCCGGTGTTTTCAGCGGCTACTGGAATGACGCCGCGACAAGTGCCGCGGCCTTTGACGACGGCTGGTTTCGAACCGGGGATATCGGCAAATTCGATGCCGACGGTTTTCTCGTCATTACCGATCGCAAAAAGGATCTGATCGTCACCGCCGGGGGCGAAAACGTCGCCCCGCAAAACATTGAAAGCCTCTTCAAAACCAACAAGTTCGTTTCCAACGCCATGGTCTATGGCGACCGCAAACCATTTCTGACCGCCCTGATCGTCCCCAATTTCGAAAATATCGAAAAGTTTGCCCGCAGCCGGCAGATCTCCTTTCTCAACCATTGTGATCTGGTCAATCACCCCCTCGTCCTTGAACTTGTCCGCCAGCAGATCGACCAGCTGCAGCACGGACAGCCGCCATTCCAGCAAATCCGTCGTTTCACCCTTATCTCCCGCGACTTCAGTGCCGACGAGATTACGCCAACCCTCAAACTGCGCCGCAAATTGGTCAACGAGCACTTCCATCAGGTCCTGGAAGAGATGTATCAACCTCACAGCCACGGCATACACGACAGCGGCTTCTGTGCCATGGAGAGACCGCCGCAATAGCCGGAGATATCGATCCCTTGGGGAAATCCCGCCGGAGAAAGGGATTTACTTTGCGCCGGATAGTCATTATCTTATGCCCATGAATGAACCGCAGCCGAACACTGAAAAAAAACCTGTGCCCCAGGGGGGAGCTGAACCGGTCGCCAAGACTCTGGACAATGCCCTCAAGAATCTGATCAAACTCTTGAGTGCTATTCGCTTCTATCCCCCCGGGCACCCGAGCCTGGTGGAAACCAACCAGGAAGCCGTCAAGGGGTTTCTCCTTTTACTACGGGGCCGGGACTCCTTCTCTCTGGCCGTACGACGGGATCATTTCGTCCTCGGCGAGGACAAAATCGGCGCCGACAACCCCCTTCTCGGCAAACTTGCCACCCAGCTTTTCATGCGTCGCGTCCAGCAGCTCCTTTTCCTCCCCGGGCTCTTGCCTCGCGATCTCTGGAACTTTGCTCAGGCCATGACTCTCGACCCCAATGAGATTCATACCCGCGGGGGCATCCAGAAAATCTGCGAACGCCTGCGCATCACGACCATCTGGGCCAATGAGCTCGATCTGCATGCGGTCCTCGCCCGCAAGGAATTGCTTGTCGAGGAAATCGCCGCCCTGCCAGAGGAGAGCTCCGACGAGTCGATGTTTGCCCCCGACATCAACACGCTTCTCGATGAAAGCCAGCAGGGTGAAGAGAAAGAACTGCCCGAGACAACCCCGGAGGAGGCAGCTCCCGAAGAACGGCTGGAAGATCTCCTACGGCAATTGCGTCAGGAGACCGCCGATGAACCCTTTCGCCGGATGGTTCTGCAGGTACCGCCCCTCATCCGCCTTTGTCTTAGCGAAGCCGGCCGTTTTCCGACCCTGCAGGCCCTGACTTTTCTCGGTATCTGGTCGCGTGATCAGAACTTATCGCCGGTCCGGGCAGCGGCGGCAGCGTCCGCCCTGACCCAGCTGACCAACGACGACATCCTCGATTTTGTCATTGCTATGCTTTGCACCAAGGGTCTGGCCGATGACCAGCGCGAGCAGACCCTCGCTCTCCTCCCCATACTCGGTTCCCCGCTGGCCCTGCGACTGATGACTCGACTTACCAGCGAATCGGACAGCTGGGCGCGCAAGATTCTGAGCGATGGCCTGGTCCGCCAGGGAAAAAGCGCCGTAAGCGTCGTCGCTGGTTATTTATCCGATGAACGCTGGTATGTCGTCCGCAACAGTGTCGCCATCCTTGGCGAAATCCGCGAGGCGTCTGCCGTTGCCCCGTTACAGACCCTGCTCTACCACGCCGACGTGCGGGTCAGACGTGAGACGGTCCGGGCTTTGACCCGCATCGGCGGGGCCGAGGCCGTGAATATCCTCCTGCGCACCCTCGAAGAAGATGATCCGGATCTGCGGCGGCAAGCCCTGGTCTCTCTCGGCGCCATGAAGCATCCGGCAGCGGTTCCCGCCCTGTTGCGCATTGTTGCCGCCAGCGATCCACGAGTGCGGCAGGTAGAAATCAAGCGCGAGGCGATCAGGGCCTTGGGCGAGATCGCTTCTGCCGAGGCGGTAGCACCCCTTGCGCGCCTGGCCGTGAAACGAAAATTCTGGTTTCGAGCTCGTTTCGACGAACTGCGGGCGGCGGCCGTTGCAGCCCTCGGCGACATCGGCCATCCCGCCGCCAGTGAAATTCTGCAATGGGCAACCAACGACCGCTCAGACGCCGTTGCCCGCGCCGCCATTCAGGCTCTGAAGCAACTACCCAAAGTCGAGAGCAAATGAACCCCGAATTAGCCAAACAACTGCTACAGGGATTTGCCGGAGCCCTCAAAGGCCTGCGACTCTATCCGCTGAAACACCCAGCCATTGGCCGGCAAGTGCAGAGTTTTCTCTCTTCCCTGATGAATATTTCCCAGGGACGAACTGAAGTTCGCCTCGGGGTTGTCGACGGATCCCTCTTCCTTGAAGACTTTCTCTTCACCCCGGACCAGACTGCCGCCGAAGAGATCGCCGCACTGTTTCAACAACTGGAGCTGCACGGTGTGATCTTTGCGCCCGGGGTAACCGACGCGGAGCTCCTTGAATTTCTCGGGTTGTTGTACGGGGGTGGCGCGGCAGGGGACGCGCTGGCAACAAATGCCAGCAACTTGAACATGCCCCATATTCGACTCCTTCTCATCGAGGATGGGGAGGAAGAATCAAAACCGCGCGAAGTCTTCGGGCGGGCGATCAAAGTCATGGAAAATGTATTCCATGATGTTCGACTCGGCAAGATTCCCTCCTCCCGCGAGGCCATGGCCGTGGTCAAGGAAATGGCCGAACTGACCATCGCCGACCCCCACGCCCTCTTTGCTTTATCGATGTTGAAGGATTACGACAATTATACCTTTACCCATTCCGTAAACGTCTCCGTCATCTCCCTCACTGTAGGCCGCGCCTGTGGTCTTAACGAAGAGCAATTGCGGACCATCGGCCTCGGCGGGCTGCTCCACGATCTCGGCAAGCTCAAGGTCGATGTAGCCATCATCACCAAGCCGGGGAAACTTAACGACTATGAATTCGCCGAAATTCGCAAGCATCCCGGTACCGGTGCCGAACTCGTGGAGCAGATGGAGGGTGTCACCTCCGATGTCGTTGATATCGTTCTCGGCCACCATCTGCGTTACGACCGCACCGGCTACCCGGCCGACGCCAAGGGGCACAATTTCAGCCCAATGACCGACATGGCAGCCATAGCCGATACCTATGATGCCCTCACGACCCTCCGTTCCTACCAACGCCCAAGCACCCCGCGCAAAGCCATCGAACGCCTGCGTGAGCTTGCCGGCACCTCCCTCCACCCGGACTTTACCGAACGCTTCATTACCTCTCTCGGCACCTACCCCGTCGGCACCCTGGTGCGTCTCGACAGTAACGAGCTGGGGCTCGTCGTTCGTGTCAACACCCGTGACCCGGACTCGGTTCAGTTAAAAATCCTCTTTGATGCGGCGGGGGCAAAACTTACATCCCCGACCAGGCTCGATCTCGATGGCGTTGACGCCAAACGCATCATTGCTGAAGTAGACCCCTTTCGCAAAGGGATCGAAATCACAGATTTTCTCGATTGATTCAAAAACAACGGGCCGGAGCTTTTGCAGCTCCGGCCCGCGCCGTTCCAATCATATTAACCCTCTGCCCCTGACCGGGAACCCTATCCGCCCAATCGCCCCAAAGCCTCGACGGCAGCCCTGCGCACCCCAGCCCGAGAATCCTGCAACAACCCGAGAAGCGGCGCTTCAGCCTCAACGAAGCCGAGTCGACCCAAAGATTGAGCTGCACTGCTCACCAAAGCATCGTCACCCTCCGTGAAGAGAGCTACTAGATAAGGCACCAGTTTCGGTTCGAAGAAGTTCCCCAGGGCATCGACGGCATGAACACGTACCGCCGGATGGGGATCCTTGAGGTGACGCACGACATTACCGAGAGTTTTGGGGTTGGCCTTTTTCCCCAGCACTTGGAGAGCCACACCCCGCAGATCGGGGTCGGGATCGTTCAGTGTGGCCAGAAGAGGGGGGTACACCTCTTGCCTATTGATCCGTTCAAGGGCATAGAGTGCCTTGACCCGATCACCGCGCGATTCACCCTTGAGTGCAGCCAGAATCTGACCCATTTCCTGAGTTGCTTCCAGGCGATCAAGGGCCTCGGCAGCAGCAACTCTGACACCGGGATCGGCATCGCGAAGTGCGGTTTTCAGTTTTTCCTTGCGCTCAGCGAGCATCAAAAGCACTTTCCCCTCCGGCCACTGGCAGCCACAGCCAATGCCGCCGGTCAAGGTCATCAATAAAACAGACAAGGACAACGACAAGCTCAACCAGGCGTCCCGACATCAGCGCTGATCAGGCGCATGCGGTCACCTCCAGACGACAAGAGCGAAAGGGGGATGGCGGTACTCCGCCGTCAACATCGGTCCCGCACCCACCCACCGAAGGTAACGCTCAGAACGGAATATCATCATCAGGGTTGAAGGGGGGATCGCTGAAGTTTTCGTACTCGGGCATACCACCGCCGGTTGCAGCTGCGGCAACCTGAGCACTTGGCGCTGCACCTGAGCGCTGCCCTCCGCTGGCACGTCCGCTTCCGCCCCCTTCGTCACCGGCACGGCCGAGCATCTGCATCTGGTCAGCGACAATCTCGGTAATATATTTTTTGTTTCCGTCCCGATCATCATAGGAGCGGGTCTGGATACGCCCCTCGATGTAAATCTGTTTTCCCTTGTGCAAGTACTTGCCGCAGATCTCGGCCAGTTGCCGCCAAGCGACGACATTGTGCCACTCGGTCTTCTCCTGCATTTGGCCATCTTTACCTTTGAAACGTTCGGTCGTCGCCAGAGAGAACGTCGCCACCGCCGCGCCAGCGGGGGTATAGCGCAGCTCCGGATCCTTGCCGAGATTCCCCACCAGAATAACCTTATTGACCGACATGAGTACTGCCTCCAGAGGATTGAAATGCCTTGGCAGTGTAGCCGAATCCCCTGGGAGAGTAAAGCCTGAATCCGTGACGAGATTTTGCTGATAGCTCTGCTTGGGGGTGAAATGGCAGTTTTTACGGCAGCGCCCCCTGACTCCAACTAAATCGA
>MGTO01000155.1:0-14351 GCA_001799485.1 Desulfuromonadales bacterium GWC2_61_20
AACTGGAAATCGGCGCTGAATCAATTTACTATCATCTTCGAAGACCGGATGCCTGCACTTTGACCGACAGTCCATTTACACAAAATGATTTACAGGCCCGACCCCTCTGCTTCTCCCTCTCTGAGCATAAACATTGGTGCCTCAAATACTGAATAATCCTATCGCGTCAGGCTATGCATCTCGGTACTTACGACAGATGCAGGCACTTCATCCCACGTCCGCCCCATCAACAACCGCCCATTCTCCTTCTTCCCTCTCTTCTTCCCATCGATCCCCCAGCCCCCCCACTGCTTGAAGAAGAAGGCCGCCCCCTGCGCCTCGCACTGACGCTTGATGTTCAGCACCCATTCCTGCTGCATCGGCCGCGCCTTCGGACCGGACTCGCCGCCGACGATCACCCAGTGAATGCCGGTCAGATCGATCTCCCCCAAATCCTCCAGCAGCGGCTCGACGGAGAGAAAGCGGATCGCCGCCGGGACGCGGCGCAGGGCATCGATGCGCGGCACGCCGTAGCGACGATCCTCGACCGTCACCCCGAGCCAGGCATTTTTGGAGGGTTTGTAGTCTTGGAAGAACGCAGCCATCCGTTCGGCCCGCTTGGTCAGGACCTGAAAGGTATGCTGCGGCGCCCGCCGGATCACGTCGAAGACCTGCCGTATGTAGTCGTCGGGAATCTCCTCGTGAAACATGTCGCTCATGGAGTTGACGAAATAAACGGTCGGCGTCTTGCGCAGCAGCGGTTCTTGCAGTCGCTTCGGCAACAGGGTCAGTTCGAAGCCCTTCTCATACCCAGCAACCTGCATCGCCTTCAGCCGCCGCGCCATCACCTCGGCATAGCAGTGAGCGCAGCCGGGAGAGACCTTGCTGCAGCCGACGGCGGGGTTCCAGGTGCGTTCGGTCCATTCGATTGAGGTTTGTGTGCTCATATCATCTCAAGGGGAAGTTGAACACTATACTCATTTCCGCACCAGCAAGCGACCCTTTCAGCCTCTTGAATCGCAAAGTTGAGTACAGAACAACCTGTTTACTGGTACACCCCCGCCTTCTCCTTCACCTTAAACCCGATCGCCCCCTTCTCCGCCCCCTCCGGCTGCATCAGCTGCCGAATCGCATCGAAGACCGCCCGGAACTGGACGTCGTACTTCTGCTCCAGCTCCTCGAGCCGCGCGGCCAGCTCGGCATGGGAGGCGAGAAGGCGGCGCAAGCGCACGAAGGTGCGCATGATCTCGATATTGACCTGCACCGCCCGCGGACTGTGCAGCACGCTCGAGAGCATCGCCACCCCCTGCTCCGAGAAGGCATAAGGCGGCGTGCGCCGCCCGCCCCACAAACTTGCGGTCGCAAATTGCGACTTCAAGTCTTTAAACTCCTGATTTGTCAGCTGGAACATGAAGTCGGCCGGGAAGCGGTCGAGGTTTCTCGTGACCGCCTGGATCAACTTCTTGGTTTCAATGCCGTACAGCTCGGCCAAGTCCTCGTCGAAAATCACCTTGTCGCCGCGAATGAGACGAATCGAACGCTCGACCCGAATTAAATCGGTGGTCATCTCCCTCCTCCTGTCTCTGTTTGGTTCATCTTGAGGTCACAATTTGTGACCTCAAGATGGCAAGTTGCCGATTTTGTTCATGTTAGAGTTGAGAAATCCCCCTGCCTCCCCTTTAGGCCCGTTCTCTGGGTCCTTTGCCAAAGGGGAACCTTGAATCGGACAAACGGTAGAGCGGCATCATAGCATCGCCGCGCACAGCATTTCATCAACAACCGCGCGTAAACGTGTATAATCCCGCCCCATGACCACTCTCATCATCGTCCTCTATCTCGCCGTCCTCGCCGCCTCCAGCGGGCTGCACTTCCTCAACAACCGTCACCTGCAACGCCATGGGGATGAAGTCCCGCCCGGCTTCGTGGGGGCGGTCGATGCCGCGACGTTGGCGCAATCCTCCGCCTACACCCTGGCCAAGGGACAGCTGGCGCTGGGGCGCAGCCTCTTTGACAGCGCCCTGACCCTGCTCTTCGTCTTCGGCGGCTTGCTGGCCTGGTACGACGGCTGGCTCGCCGGTTACCAGCTCAGCTTCATCGGCGCCGGACTGGTCTTCTTCCTGCTCCTGTCGCTAGTGCAGACCCTCCTCGGCCTCCCCTTCGACCTCTACAGCCATTTCAAGATCGAGAGCCGCTTCGGCTTCAACCGCATGAGTTTCAAGTTGTGGTGCGCTGATCAGGCGAAGGGGCTGCTCCTCTCCCTCCTCTTCTTCGCCCTTCTCGGCACGGCGGCCTTCTGGCTGATCCAGGCGGCGCCGCAGAGCTGGTGGCTGTGGGTCTGGGCGCTGCTGGTCGGTTTCGGCCTGCTGCTGATGGTCATCGCCCCCTATGTCATCGAACCGCTCTTCTTCAAGTTTCAACCGCTGCAGGGCGAAGGGCTGGAGGAGGCGATCCGCGTCATGCTGGCAAAGGCCGGCCTCCCGGGAGAACCTCGCCAACCTTCATCCGCATCCGCTCTATGCGTGGTTTTACTACACGCATCCCACCGTCGTGGAGCGGGTGGGGCGGTTGCGCGGGCAGGCGGGAATGGAGAGGCAGCAATAGGTCGTCCCGGCAAGCGTTCAGGGGGGGAGTAAACGGCGGCCGGGTCGAGGCGCCCTGACCCGCTGGATTAATTCTTCCTTCCGCGCCGGCTTTTTTGCTGCAGGATGTCCTTGATAAGTTGTATGCACTTCTTGAAGTCGATCGGTTTGGAAATGTAGGCATCCATGCCGGCATCGAGACAGCGTTCCTCGTCCTCCTTGAGGGCATGGGCCGTCATGGCGATGATGGGAATCCGGCCGCCGCGGGCTCGCTCCTTCGTCCGAATCGCGGCGGTCGCCTCAAAGCCGTTCATCAGCGGCATCTGCACGTCCATCAGAATCAGGTCGTAATCCCCGGTTTCCCACATCGCGACGGCTTGCCGTCCGCTCTCGGCGAAGTCGATGGCATGGTTGGACCGCAGCAGCAAGATGCCAAGAACTTGCCGGATGGTGGCGTCGTCCTCGGCGACGAGCAGACGCGGCCCGCTTGGCGCGGCGGCGCCGGGAAGGTCGGCGCCGGTCTCCCTTCGCCCCGGCGCGCCGGCGTCTTGGTGGCTCGGGACGGCTTCGCCGAGGGGGACGGTAAACGCAAAGGTGCTTCCTTTCCCCTCGGCACTGGCGAAGGCGATCGTGCCACCCATACGCTCGACAATCTCCTTGCTGATGGCCAGACCGAGGCCGGTGCCGCCGTAGCTGCGGGAATGCGATTCGTCCACCTGGCTGAAGAGGCGGAATAGTCTGTCCTGTTTGTCGACGGGGATGCCGATGCCGGTATCGGTCACGCTGAAGGCGATGCTCCGTTTGCCCCCGGCCGCCCGGCCACCCGTGACAACGCGGATCTCCACCTGCCCCTTGGTCGTGAACTTGACCGCATTGCCGGCCAGATTGGTCAGAACCTGATTGAGCCGGGTCGGGTCGCCGATCAGAGACCCCGGCACCTCGTCAGCCACGGTGAAGTGGAGACCCAGCCCCTTGCTCTTGGCGACGGGGAGGAGGATGTTGTACGTGGTTTCGAGGCAGTCGCGGAGGGAAAAGGGGATTTCTTCGAGGGTTAATTTGCCCATCTCGATTTTGGTCAGATCGAGGATGTCGTTGAGGATGCGGACCAGGGACCGGGCCGAGGTCTGGGCGATCTCGATATGTTTTTTCTGCTGTGCTTCCAGCTTGTCGAGCAGGATAAGATCGAGCATGCCGAGAACGCCGGTCATCGGGGTGCGCAGCTCATGGCTCATGTTGGCGAGGAACTGGCTCTTGGCCTGAGTGGCGGATTCGGCGGCCTCCTTGGCCAGCTGCAACTCGGCGTAGGCCAGATCGTGCGCCACGCGCAAGCGGACCATGCGAATGCCGTATGCCAGCTCTTCGGCCAGTTGCATCAGCAGAGCGACTTCTTCCGCAGCGAAGGCCTGCGCCTTGGCGGAATAGATGGTCAGCGCGCCAAAGGCCCGGCCGTCGTCCATGAGGGGAAGAACCTGGGAGGAGGCAAAGCCACACTTCAAGGCCTCTTCCCGCCAGGGTTCGAACGCGGGATCGCTGCGCATGTCGGCGCACCCCCCCGGCTTGCCGGTACGGATGGCGGTGCCGGTGGGGCCGCGCCCGCGCTCGCTGTCGGCCCAGGTGATGGACAAACTTTCCAGATACCCCGCCGCGAAACCGGCGGAGGCGACCGGGCGGACTCGTTTGGCGGCATCGTCCTCGGCATAGCCGATCCAGACCATGGCATGGCCGCAATCGTCGACCACGGTTTTACAGACCGCCTGCAACAGCGACAACTCGTCCGTGGCGTGCAGCAGCGCCTGGCTGCTGCTGCTGAGGGCCTTGAGGGTGCGCGCCTGGACAAAGAGCCTGGCCTCGACCTGCTCGCGCTCCGTCAGGGAACGGGCCAACTTGAGATTGCTGTAGCTCGTCCGCGAAATCAGGTCGGCCAGCTCCATGAAATAAGCCATGCCGGTGTTCAGTGTCTCACCGTTCAGCCGCGGCACGCTTTCGATGGCGGCCAGATAGGCATCTTCATCGAAGCCGTAGGCTCGCGCCTGTGCGCGGAAGAGTTCGGAGTCGACCGTTTCGTCCTTAAAGAAGAATTGGCCGATAAAGAAGTTGCCGAAGTGCTGGTCCCCGACCATGATCGGGGTTGCGGCCTCCCACATGTGATTCTTGCATTTGTACAGCGAGAATTCCCCATGGAGGACATCTTTCGTCAACGAGGTATCGCTTTCGATGCAGTTGCGGCAGGTTGCGGGATGGGCCCGGTGAAACTTCGTGCAGGCGTCCTGCCAGCCGACGCCGACCAGGATCTTCCCCTGGATATCGATCATCGCCATCGGTATTTGCGTCAGCTTGTAAAAATTATCCATGAGCGACTGCATCGAGCGGGCATCGATGAGATCGGCCAGTTCCAGATCGCCGATGTTCCCCGCCGGCGCGAGGATGCTCTCCAGCTTATGCCTGACCCGCTGTTCGCTTTCCCTGAGCGACTCCTCCGCCCGTTTTTGTTCGGTGACTTCGAAGGCATAGATACGCGCCGTATCGAACTGCGGCGCCAGATAAATGTCCTCGCGGAAGACCCGCTCGCCGATGGCGACCTCGCGTTGCAGCGTGGTCTCGCGTTTCGTTTCGAGATCCAGCAAGATAGCAGCGAAATCGTCGGGCAATAACACGGCGACGTCGCCGGTGTCCTTGCCGAGGCTGGCCAAAAGCCTTTCCGCGGCGGGGTTGACGAAGGTCACCTCGCCGCTGGAGGAAATTTCCAGGATCGGTCTCGGGTTGAACTGCGGAAAGGAGGCGAGATGCCTGATTCGCTCGGCGTTGGCGAGTTTTTCGTAGGGTTCCTGCACCGCCGCGACGAAGACGCCCCGGTAGATCAGATAAAACGCCGCGACTTTATAGAGATGTCCCAGCACGTTATAGCTGTCGAAGCCGGTCGAATAGAAAGCAAAGGCCCCTTCGCCGAAGATGCCGATGATGAACGCGGCCGGATAGTAGATCAGCGACCGGTCCCCGCTCAGCTGCATCCGCCGCCAGTACGCGACCGTCGCTGCGGCCAGCAACAGGATGACGATAAATTCGAGGTAGCGTTTGAGCGGGGTCAGCCCGACCCCCGGCAGAGCCGTGGCGGGGAGATGCTCGGGGCAGAAGACGACCCCGGTAAAGACCAACCCCGTGACCAGCAGGGCCGCGCCGAGCAGGACTTTTTTGGACAGCCAGCGGCTGTTGCCGGCAGGATAGAGGTAGGCGCTGAGCACGCAGGCCGAGGCAGCGCAGAGCCGCGCGGCGATCCAGAACTGGGTCGACTTGTTGGTGGAATTGGGGGTGATGAAAGCCGGCATCGCCACGTTGCTCATGGTATGCATCAAGTCGAGCAGGCCGACGGCCAGAAAGGCCGCGCTGAGAAAGAGCGCATGCCGGTTCTTCGACTGGTCATAGGCGAACCAGCCGATGCCGAAGACCGAGAGGGAGACCATGATGCTGAAGAACTCGGCGATGTTATGGAAGACCAGGTAGGAACTTTTGTCGATGACCCGGTCGAGTTGGGCGGGAAAGCAGAGCATCAGCAGCAAGGGGAGCAAAAACGCGACAAAGACCCCCGTCAGAATCGTGCGCGGCGCTAATGGTTTCAGGGCGATCGGCATGCATGGCCTCAAGCGGATTTTCGGATTCGCGGCACCAGCACCCCCGCGTTTTCGGTGGAGGGCGCGGACGCCCCTTATGTGGTGCAACGCACCACGAGAATGGTTATGTCGTCCGGCACCGGTCCCTGTTGCTCGGTCAGACCGATCAGTCGTCCGACCATTTCCTGGGCGCTCGCCGCACCGCTCAGGCATGCCGCCAGGGAATGGTTGCCCAGCGCCAGCTCCGGCCTCGCATCGACCAGGCCATCGCTGTAGAGAAGCAGGACGTCCCCCGTTTCCAGGAGGGCGGTCCCTTCGAGGAGGGAATCTGTACTCGTCACCCCGAGGGGCAGCCCGCGCGGCGCGAAGTCCTCGACGCGCCCGTCGTTGCGCCGCAGGAAGGCGTAGCCATGGCCGCAGTCGACGAAGGTGAGGCGTCGGGCCGCCGTGTCGAGCTGGGCGTGGAACAGGGTCACAAAGCTTTCGGAGTTCTCCAGGTCGGGCAGCAGCGCCTGCTCGGCCAGGCGTACCGCCGTCTCCGGACGGTTGTGCGCCACCGAGCGCAGGGCGGCGCGGACCGTCGCCATCAGCATCGCTGCCGCCATCCCCTTGCCCATGACGTCGCCGAGGGTGAAGCTCCAGACGCCGGGGCATACCTCCTGCCAGTCGAAAAAATCGCCGCCAACCTGTCGTGCCGGCAGACACTGGGCGGCGACGTCGAAGCCGGGAATGTGCGGATAGCTGCGCGGCAACAGCTTTGCCTGCACCTCCGCGGCGTAAACCAGCTCAAGTTGCAGCTGGTAGCGGTGCAACTCGCTTTCGCGCAGGGCCGCCTGGGTCTTTTTTCGTTCGCTGATGTCGCGGACGATGCCGATATTGCCGGTCGCCACCCCGCGGCTGTCCAGACGCTTGAGCGCGTAAAGCTCGCCGTTGAAGACCTCGCCGTTTTTGCGGCGGCAATCGATTTCCAGAATCTTCCCCTTGATCGGTTCGCGCAGGTCGAAGATTTCCCGGGCGGTCCGCCGGTAGTCGTCTTCGGCGGCGTAGAGGATGCGCACGTCGCGCCCCGTCACCTCGTCCAGCTCGTAGCCGAACAACTCCCGCAGGGCAGGCTGGTTGACGTGCAGAATCGTGCGTTCGTGATCGGTCACGACGATGACGTCGCGGATACTGTTGAAGAGGTTCTGGTAGCCCTCCGCCCGCTCTTGAATCTCGCGGTTGGCCCGCGCCAGCGCCTCTTCCGTCTGGCGCAGCTCGGCGCGCTCGGCGGCCTCGGCCAGAGCCCGTTTCACCGCCGGACCCAAACGCGCGAGGCGGTTCTTCAGCACGTAATCGGTCGCGCCGCTTTTGAGCGATTCGATCGCCGCCTCTTCCCCCAGGCGGCCGGAGACGAAGACGAACGGCAGGTCGGGGTGGCTGCTCCGGACGATAGCCAGCGCGGACATACCGTCGAAGGCGGGGAGGGCGAAGTCGGCCAGGACCAGATCGATTTCCCCCTCCTGGAGTGCGGCGACAAAGGCGGCGTGGGTGGCGACGACCCGCATCTCGCAGCCGATCCCTTCGCCGGCCAGGGCGACCTCCACCAGCTCGGCATCCGCGGGGTCGTCCTCGAGGTGGAGAATGTGCAATCGCTTGCTCATGTCTCGCCCCCCCCTTTGCGCCCCGGCGGCGGCTCGTTGACAATGGCCCAGAAGGCGCCGAGCTCTTTGACCGCATTGATGAAATCGCAAAAAATCACCGGCTTGACCACGTAGGCATTCACCCCCAGCCGGTAGCTGGCGATCATGTCCCGTTCCTCGCGGGACGAGGTGAGGATCACCACCGGCAGGGTCTTGAGGGCGGTATCCGATTTGATGACGCGGAGCACCTCCAGGCCGTCGACCTTGGGGAGTTTGAGATCGAGCAGGATCACCGCCGGATCGATGGCGTCGCGCCCCGCGTATTTATTTCGCCGGAAGAGGTAGTCGAGGGCTTCCGCGCCGTCCTTGACCCATTCGACACCGTTGGCCAGGTTGTGTTCGGCCAGTGCTTCCAGGGTCAACTCGGCGTCGTTGGGATTGTCTTCCACCAGCAGGATACGGCGCAAGGCAAGCATGGTCACTCCTCCGCCTGTTTCGGCAGCGCAAACCAGAAGGTGGCACCCGTCCCCGGCAACCCTTCCGCCCAGGTGCGGCCGCCGTGGCGGTGGATGATGCGCCGGACGTTGGCCAGTCCGACGCCGGTCCCTTCGAACTCCTCCTGCCCGTGCAGGCGCTGGAACAGGGTGAAGAGCTTGTCGCCATATTGCGGGTCGAAGCCGACGCCGTTGTCCCGCACATAGAAGCTGATCTCGCCCGAGCTCGCGTCGACCGTGCCGACCGCAATCCGCGTCACGGCTCGCGGTCGGGTGAACTTCAGGGCATTGGCCAGGAGATTGATCAGCACCAGGCGCAGCATCGCGGCATCCCCCCCGACCACGGGAAGGGGGGCGATCTCCCAGGCGATGTTCCGCTCCGGTGCTTCCTGCGCCGCCAGTTCGGCGACGATGTCGGGGACCAGGCGACCGAGGTCGACCTTGGTGTGCAACATCTCGGCCCGGCCCATGCGGGAGAAGGCGAGGAGGTCGTCGATCAGGACCCCCATCTTCTGGGCCGATTCCGAGATCACCTGCAGGTAGTGGCGGCTCTTCTCGTCGAGCGGGGCGAGGTCCCGCTTGTGCAGCAACTCCACGAAACCGGCGATGTGGCGCAGCGGCGCCCGCAGGTCGTGGGAGACCGAGTAGCTGAAGGCCTCCAGCTCCTTGTTGGCGGCCTCGGCCTGCAGCACATGGCGACCAAGCTCGGCGTTCAGCTCACCGATCATCTTCTCCGCCCGGCGCCGGTTGAGCGCCTCGACGAAGGCCACCGCGAGGGCTTCGACGTCCTGCTGGTCGTCCGGAGTGTAGCCCCCGTCCTTGTTGGCCAGGGCGATCATGCCGGTGATCCCCCCCACGTAGCGCAGCGGCACGCCGAGAAATGCGCTGAGGGGCGGATGGCCTGCCGGCTTGTCGATCGACTCGGCATGGGCGGCCGGATCGTTGATGATCCAGGACTTCCCTTCCCGGAGCCCAATCCGGTTGATCCCGCGGTTCGGCATGTTGCGCAGCATTTCGAACGCCTCCGCCCGCGGCACCCGGCAGGCGCGCCACCCCGCCTCGCTGAGGGTGGTCGTGTCGAAGTGTCCCTGGGGATTGAGCTCGCCGATGAAACCGAAGGCGCTGCCGGTCAGTTCCTCGGCCACCTGCAGGCCGATGCGCGCCACATCCTCCTCGCTGGCGCAGACCATCGTCTCGCGAAAGATGCGGATGATCGCCGTCAGCAGCGCGATCTTGCGCTGGATCTGCGCATCCGCCCGCCGGCATTCGGCCAACTCCGCTTCGAGCGCATGGTAGGTTGTGTCGGGAGGCTCGATCATGGTTTCTCCTTGTGCGGCTTGCGGGAGGGACAGTGCGGCAGCCTCGTCCAGTAAGATGATAACGCCGGTCGTGGCGGATGCAATGTCGTCAAGTGGTTTCGGCCGCCGCATCTTTCCCCTGCGCCGGCGCGGAAAAGATTTTGCGCCGGCTCGCGTTTGTGCCATTCTAGCGCCGTCCAAGAGTAAGCCGAATTGCGAGGAACCATGCCGACGTCGGAAACAGAGGTGCAAACAGCGCCGCAGCTCTACCTCCTCGACGGGTCGAGCTATATCTACCGTGCCTATTACGGTGTCCGCGACCTCGCCACCGCCGGCGGTCTGCCGACCAATGCCGTCTACGGTTTCACCAAAATGCTCCTCGACCTGCTGCAGGGGCAGCGCCCCGACCATCTCGCCGTCGTCTTCGAGCCGCCGCGGGAGGCGACCTTCCGCCGCGAACTCTACCCCGGCTACAAGGCGCAGCGCGAGGCGGTGCCGGCCGAGCTCACGCTGCAGCTCCCCTACATTCGCCAGCTCGTCGCCGCCCTCAACATCCCGGCGTTGGAAGTCCCCGGCTTCGAGGCCGACGATGTCATCGCCACCCTCGCCCGTCGCTACGCCGCCCAAGGGTGTGCCGTTACCGTCGTCAGCGGGGACAAGGACTTGCTGCAGATTGTCGGCGACGGCATCACCCTCCTCGACACCATGAAGGGGCAGCGCTCGGGACCGGCGGAGGTCGTCGCCCGTTTCGGCGTCCCGCCCGAGCTGGTGGCCGATGTGCTGGGGCTGGCCGGGGACACCGCGGACAATATCCCCGGTGTCCCCGGCATCGGCGAGAAGACCGCGGCCGAACTGGTGCGCCGCTTCGGCTCCCTCGACGGGGTGCTCAAATGGCGCAGTCTGGTCAACGGCAAGCAGCGGCGGGCGAATCTGGAGACCTATGCCGAACAGGCGCGGCTCTCCAAAGTCCTCGCCACCGTCCGCTACGATGTGCCGCTGGCGCCGGAGCTGGCCGCATTGCGGCGCCAATCGCCCAACCTTGCCGCCTTGCTGCCGCTGTTGCAGCAGCTCGAACTGGCCGCTCTCGCCCTCGCCTTCACCCCGCCGCCGCCGGGGGTGGTGGAGATCTACAGCGATGGCTCGGGGCGCGATTCCGGTCCCGGCGGTTACGGGGTGATCCTGCGCCACGGCGAGAACGAGAAGGAGCTGTGCGGCTTCGAGCCGGTCGCCACCTCGCAGCGCATGGAGCTGCTGGCGGCGATCCGCGGGCTTGAGGCCCTCAACAAGCGGCGCACCGTGCGCCTCTTCAGCGATTCCCAGTATCTGGTGCGGGGGATGCGCGAATGGCTCCCCGGCTGGATCCGCAACGGTCGCCTGGAGACCCCCGAGGCCCTCGCCAACCAGGACCTGTGGCAGCAGCTCGCCGCCCTGTCGCGCCAGCATGCGGTGAGCTGGGAATGGGTGCGCGGCCATGCCGGCCATCCCTTCAACGAGCGCTGCGACCAGCTGGCCAAGCGGGCGGTGGAGACGGGATTGCAGGCGGCGGCGCTACTCCAGTCCGAGGCGGTCCGGGCAGAGGCCGCCAACGTCGAGCCCGTTGTCCCGGTCACGCTGGCGCCGGTGCCGCACCGGGTCGATGCGGACTTCGAGTCCGAGGATGATGGTCAGCTGCGGCTTTGTTGAAGTGATCGATAAACCTTTACGGCAATTTCTCACGCGACGGCGCAACGACGCAACGTGAGTCAAGTGCATAAATCTTGGGAATCTTGAGGGCATCATTCGTGATTTCCCCGATTGAAATTATTTCCGCAGGCAGATTGGCTTCATGCTTTGGTCTTACGTTGCGTCGTTGCGCCGTCGCGTGAAACCGACTTTTTGAGGGGTTGCCCCAAACCAACCGACTTCCAGGGATGTTCACGATGAAAATCCAGCAAGTCACCGCCGAGCACCATGCCAGGGTCTACGCCCTGCTCCGTGCCGCTTTTCGCGGCAGCGACTACGAAGCGACCCTGGTGCAACTGCTCCACGCCCATGCCAAGCCGCTGCAGGAATGGGTGGCCCTGCACACCAACAAGGTCATTGCTTACGTCGCTTTTTCCCGCGCCTTTCAGGGAAACGCCGTCTGTGGCTGGCACCTGGCGCCGATGGCGGTGACGCCGGAATTCCACAAGCAGGGGGTCGGCTCCGAGCTGCTGCGCTTTGCCTTGCGCCAGGAAGTGATCAAGAGCGAGACCCTCTTTGTCCTTGGCGCGCCGGCCTATTACCGCCGCTTCGGCTTTGAACCGTGTACCGCTCCGATCTGCCCCTACGACAAGGACAACGCGCATTTCCTCAGTCTGCGCAACCGCCGCAGCGAAAGTTTTACGGTCGGCTACGAGGCGGAGTTCAAGACGGCCGCCAAATTGCCCCCGCCGCAGGGGCGGAAGCGCCGCTGAGTGTCCCCCTCTCCCTAACCCCCTCCCACCGTGGGGAGAGGGGACTATAATCTCCCCTCCCTTCGACTGTTATCCACCCTCAAGGAGAAGCCACCATGAACAGTTGTCCCTGCGGCAGCGGCCGCGACTATGCCGCCTGCTGCGAACCGATCATCAGCGGCAAAAAGGCGGCCGAGACCGCCGAGCAGCTGATGCGGGCGCGCTACAGCGCCCATGTCAAGGTCAACGTCGATTTTCTCTTCGACAGCACCCATCCCGACCATCGCGAAGGCTACGATCACAAGGGGACGAAAGCCTGGGCGGAGAAATCCGCATGGCATGGCCTGGAGATTCTCGCGACGACGGCTGGCGGGCCCAAGGACGAGACCGGAGAGGTGCATTTTGTCGCCCGTTTCCGCGATGAGAGCGGGGTGCGCAGTCACCACGAGCGCGGCCAGTTCAAGCGCAAGGGGAAGAAGTGGTACTTTACCGACGGGAAAATGGTCAAGCCGCAGCCCCTCAGCGTCAGCAAGGTCGGGCGCAACGATCCCTGCGCGTGCGGCAGTGGGCAGAAGTACAAGAAATGTTGCGGCAAGTAGGGCCGGCGAGTCGAGGATGGCAAAGGGGTCAGGTCGCAGTGACCTGGCCCCTTGATTGTGTTGGCTTGTTGCGCAATCCGGATCAGGGCTCGGGCAGCAGGGGGCGCAGGGTCGGCAGCAGGCGCTGGACGATGACGCGGACGCCGGCGGCATTGGGATGGAGGCCGTCGGCCTGGTTGTAGGCGGGGACGGTGGCGACATCCTGGAGGAAAAAGGGATAGAATGCCACCCGATGGCGGGCGGCGAGTTCGGGATAAAGTCCATCGAACTTGCTATAATAGGCGCGGCCGAGATTGCGCGGGGCGCGCATGCCGGTGAGGAGGACGGCGATTTTGGCCGCCTTGAGCCGGCGGATGATGGCGTCGAGATTCTGCCGGGTCTCTTCCGGTGGCAGGGCGCGCAGGGCGTCGTTGGCGCCAAGTTCGAGAATCACCAGGTGCGGTTGGTCGGCCAGGGCCCAGTCGAGGCGGGCGAGGCCGCCGGCGCTGGTATCGCCGGAGACGCCGGCATTGATGACGCGCACGTTGTGGCCAAGATCCTTGAGCGCCGACTCCAGTTGCGGCGGAAAGGCTTCTTCCGGGGCGAGACCGTAGCCGGCGACGAGACTGTCGCCCAAGACCAGAATCCGCAGCGGTTCCCCGGCCGCGGCCGTGACCGCGCCGAGTCCCGACCCCAACAGCAACCACAACAACCCAACCCGGAGCAGGAATACTTTCATGAGCCATGACCTCGTCGAGATAGCGGATGTGCACCTGAGTCTAGTCGGTGGCGCCGGTCCGGTCAACATCTTGCGCGGCATCGACCTGACCGTCGCCGCCGGCGAGACGGTGAGCATCGTCGGGCCGTCCGGCGCCGGCAAGACCACCCTCCTCATGGTCCTGGCCGGGCTCGAGCAACCGAGCCGCGGCCGGGTCCGGGTCAACGGCACCGAGCTGCAGGGATTGAACGAGAACGACCTCGCCCGTTTCCGCCGGCAGCACGTCGGCATCGTCTTCCAGTCGTTCCACCTGGTGCCGACCATGACCGCCCTGGAGAACGTCGCCCTGCCGCTGGAATTCGCCGGCGCCGAGGACGCCCTCAAACGCGCCCGCGCCGCCCTGGTCGCCACCGGCCTGGGGCCGCGCCTCGACCATTTCCCCGGCGAACTCTCCGGCGGCGAACAGCAGCGCGTCGCCCTGGCCCGGGCCTTTGTCGCCCAGCCGGCCCTGATCCTCGCCGACGAACCGACCGGCAACCTCGATCTGGAGACCGGCGCCATGGTCATGCAGCTCCTCTTCGATCTGCAACGGGAACACGGCACCACCCTCATCCTCATCACCCACGACGTCACCCTGGCCGGGCGCTGCCACCGCACCCTGCACATGGCCGACGGCCGCTTGCTTGACGCCGGTGGCGGGCGATGACCGGCCCCGCCACGCTGCCTGTCGCCCTGCGTCTGGTGCGGCGCGAACTGCGCAGCGGCCTGCGCGGTTTCGGGGTCTTTCTCGCCTGTCTCTTTCTCGGCGTCTTCGCCATCAGCGCCATCGGCTCCTTCACCGCAGCAGCGCGCACCGGCCTGCTGAGCGACGCCAGCGCCCTGCTCGGCGGCGATCTCGAAGTCGAGCTCCAGCACCGGCCGCTGAGCGACGACCAGCTGGACTTTTTGCGGCGATACGGTCCGGTGTCGCAGGTGCGCAGCCTGCGCACCATGGCCAGCGATCTTGGTGGCACGCAGCATACTCTGGTCGAGCTCAAGGCGGTCGATGGCCGCTACCCCCTCTACGG
>MGTO01000155.1:14368-14795 GCA_001799485.1 Desulfuromonadales bacterium GWC2_61_20
CGGCGCAACCGCTGGCCGCGGCCCTCAACCGCCACGGCGCGCTGGTCGAGGCGGCTTTTCTCGAACGGATCGGCGCGACCGTCGGCCAGACCATCCGCCTCGGCGCCGCCGACTTCGCGATTCGCGGGGTCCTCACCGCCGAACCCGACCGCAGCGTGCGCGCCTTCACCCTCGGGCCGCGGGTGCTGATCGGTCTCGACGGCCTGGCGGCGACCGGCCTGGTGCAACCGGGGAGTCTGGTCGCCTACGCCTACCGTCTGCAACTCCCCGACAAAGACCAGGTCGATGGCGTCAGGGAAACGTTGCAGGCGACCTTTCCCGACGCCGGCTGGCGTCTGCACACCTGGCGCAATGCGACGCCGCGGGTGCGCTTTTTTCTCGAACGGATGAATCTCAACCTGACCCTCCTCGGCCTCTGCGCCCTCCT
>MGTO01000156.1 GCA_001799485.1 Desulfuromonadales bacterium GWC2_61_20
CCAGGCACTCTCGGCGCTGAAGGAATCGACGTTGTCGATGTTGCGCAACGACAGACAGATACCGTCGGGGGCGAAGTCGGCGACAGCGGCGACGAGAGCCTCCTCCGACTTGCCGGCGGCGAGGAAATCGAATTGCCGCACCTCATGCCCGGCCCGGGAAAGGGCCCCGGCGATGATCGCCATCCCCAGGGGGTAGACCGGATACGGCTCGGTGGTGATATTGCTGGAGAGGCAAAAGATCCGGCTCATGCCGCGGGCAGCCCCTTCTTGAAGGAACGGGCCACCTTGGGATCGTAGCGGCGGTAGGTGCCGTCGTTCATCTCGCGCAGCATGACATCCTTGAAGAGCTTGCCCATGCGCAGGGCATGGCCGCCTTCGGCGTGGAAGGTATCCCAGGCGTAGTGATACATCTCCTGCAGCTTCTCCGGCGTCATCTTCTTCGGCTGGAAGACGACCTTGTCGGCGGTGTAGTCGAGCCAGTTGCTGGAGAGGATGCGTCCTTCCTGCTCCAGCTGGCGGCGGATCGGCGAATGGGGGAAGGGGGTGAGAATGGTGAACTCGGCGACGTCGAGCTGCACCTCGAGAAGGAAGTCGACCAGCCGCTTGATGTCGTCCTCGCTCTGGTCGTCGGTACCGAGAATGATCGTCCCTTCGATGCCGATGCCGTGCTCCTTGAGGCGCTTGATGCGCTTGCGGATGACCTCCGAGGTGTCGAAGACCGCCTGGTAGACGTACCAGGCGCCGGCCTCGGCGGCGAGCTTGAGGATCTCGTCGTCGTCGAGGATGGGGTGGGAGACCCACTTCTTCTTGAGCGGGATCATGGCGGTGAAGAGATCCTTCAGCCACTGCCGGTCCTGGGCCAGGGAGTTGTCGACGATGAAGAGACGGTTGTTCTGGATCGCCTCCATCTCGGCGATGACTTTGTCGATGGGGCGCGGCCGGAACTTCTTGCCGCCCAGGAAACCGGTGCAGCAGGGAAAGCAGTCGAACTTGCAGCCGCGCGAGGCATGGACCAGATCGAGCATCTGCACGCCCCGGTAGTTGTAGAGGGGGCGATCGAGAATCTCCCGCCGGGCGGTGCCGATGAGGTTGATGTCGGGGGGGTTGTTCATGTAGTCGTAGACCGGCTTGAGCCGCCCGGCCTGCAGATCGTCAATGACCGCCGCCATGCGCCCCTCGGCCTCACCGAGGAAGATGGCGTCGGCATGCTGCCTGACTTCCTCGGAGTGGAGCATGGTCGAGATGCCGCCGAAGATGACCTTGATCCCTTTGGCGCGAAAGCGGGCGGCGATCTCGAAGGCACGCGGGAGCTGGGCGGTGAGCATGGTCGAGAGGGCGACGACGTCGCAGTCGGCGTCGAAGTCGATACTCTGCAGGTTTTCGTCGACAAAGGTGAGGTCGACGGTCGTCGGCAGGGTGGCGGCAAAAACGACCGGGCCGTGCGGGGGGAGATGGAATTCGGTCTGGCGGTCGAGCTTGGGCCAGCGAGGATAAATCAGCAGCATCTTCATTTTTTGTATCCTTTGTCGCGGGTAACGGTCCGCGGGTCTTTTTCGACACCGGGGTCCGGGTTCAATACGTCGGTGTTTTCTTCAGCTGCAGCTTGACAGCGCCGTCCAGACCAGTTCGCTCCAGCCCTCAAGGGGAATGTCATTGAACCGCACCCCATCGGCACCATCGGTGGAAATCGTGCCGTAGCCGTCGGCGGAACTCCGCGCCAGCACGGCAAAGACCGCCCCCGGGTCCTCACCGGCAAAATCGGCGAGAGCCGGGGGGGCGTCGAGATCGCAGCAGCCGACCACGACGATCTCCTCCTCCCCCCAGGCCAGGCTCTCAAGGCCGAGGCGCAGGGACAGCAGCGGGTCGCCGGCCCGCCCCGAAACGATAAAATTGCTCCCGGTCAGGCCGAAACGGATCGCCGCCTCGCCGAGAAAGCAGTTGGGCAGGGTATAGGCAAAGAGGTTGGGACTGGCGAGCCTGCCCTGCTCCGGGATGACTCCGTCGAAGTAGTCGATATCGGTCACCAGGCAGCCGAGACGGGTCGAAGCGATAATGCCGATGGCCCGTTTCTCCTGCCATTCTTCCAACCGGGCATCGCGCAGGGCGAAGGTGATGGCGGCCAGACCGAGGCGGGAAAAACGGTCGAGACGACCGAAGCGCTGATAGGCGTCGTTGAAGATGTCGCGGCGTTCGATCTCCGGCAACTCGCCGCCGCCGAGGGCAAAACCTCCGGCATTGCGCGCCGCCCCCATGCCGCCGGGGGTGACCCAGCCGAGGCCCAAGAGAACTGCGGTCATCGCTCCCCCTTTCCCAGAACCAGTGCTGCATTGATGCCGCCAAAGCCACTGTTGGTCGACAGCAGCAGCCCCCCTGGAAGAGAGGTGACGGTGGCACTGACCTGGCCATCGGCGCCGGCTTCAGGTTCATCACAACCGACGGTGGGGGGCATGACTCCCTGCGCCAGCATCCGCGTGACCAGGGCCGCTTCGATGCCGCCGGCAGCCCCAAGGGTGTGGCCGATGGCGCCCTTGACCGAATGGAGCGGCAACTTGCGCTCTCCGAAGACGGCGGCAAAAGCGGTCAGTTCCATCAGGTCGTTGTAGACGGTGCCGGTGCCGTGGGCACTGATGCCGACCACCGCCGCCGGGGGAACGGCGGCCCGACCAAGGGCCTGCCGCACCGCCTGAATGAGGCCACAGCCATCGCGGGCCGGGGCGGTGACATGATTGGCGTCGTTGGCCACCCCCCAACCAAGGAGAGTCGCCAGGGACTGGCGACCGTCGCGGCGGGCACGTTCCTCACTCATCAGCAGCAGAGCCGCGCCCCCTTCGCCGAGGGAGAGACCATTGCGGCGCCGGTCAAAGGGGCGACTCGGTTCGCTTGACAGCGCCTGCAGGGCGGCAAATCCGGAAAAGACAAATTCACTCACCAGATCGAGACTACAGACGAGAACGGCGTCGGCGGCGCCGCTGGCGATGAGACTGGCGCCCCGGGCCAGGGCCAGGGTCGAGGAGGCACAGGCGGCATTGACGTTGTAGCCGCCATCGCGGAGACCGTAGCGCCCGCGCACCCAGGCCAGCAGCTGGTCGGGAAGGATGGCGCCAAGATCGGCCGGCAAGCCGCGACGCTCACCCTCGATGAGGTCAATGCCGGCCTTGGTGGTGGCCGTTAGCAGGCGGCTGTCGGGGGGGACCGGGCCGAGACCGGAGAGGAGACGTTCCAGGAGCTGCGGCAGCAGACTTTCGCCGGGTGGGGCCGGGGCAAGATCGACGCAGGCGGCGATTTTCGGATTATAGCCATCGACTCTGAAGCGGGTCACCGGCGCGATGGCACTGCGCCCGGAGACGAGGCCATCCCAGAGGGGATCGAGGCCGCCGCCGTAGGCGGTGACGACATGCGCATCGACGATACAAACACTCTTCATGACAACTCTCCGGCCGCCCAGCGGGCGCAAAACTCCTGATAGAACGGGGGGTGGACGAGGAAAACATTCTGCTCCCCGTCGAGGAGCATCTGCACGGTATAGCCGCTTGTCGCCAGCTCGCCGGCGGCGTTACGGATGAAAAATGCATGATTCAGGCGCGCGGCGGCCGACCAGTAGAGGATTCCTTCGATCGTCACCTCGTCCTGAAAGCGCAGGGGCCGGTGGTAATCGAGGTGCATCTTCTTGATCGGGGCGAGGATGCCGCGGTGGAAAAAATCCATGTAGCCGATACCGTAACGCTCCCCCAGAGCAACCCGGGCGTCCTCGAAAAAGCTCGGATAGCGCCCGTGCCAGACAATGCCCAAAGGATCGACCTCTTCAAAACGCACACTGCGGCGAACCGTCAGTCGCAATGGCGCCGGAGCTTCCGGCTGAACCGGGAAATAGGGCTTCAACATCCTGCGTCTTTCTCCGCCAAGGCAAGCTGGAAGGAAGCCGCAACGCCGGCAGCGACGCTCAACGTCCCCTCGTAGAGGATCGCCGCAGCGGTCACTTTTTTTTGCCGGCAGCGCACGGTAATAACATCCTCCGGATGCAACTGGATGAGAAACTTGGCATTGTCCAGGGCCGTCAATCGCAACGGCCGGCCGGTCACCGCCTCGACCAGCATCTGGGCAGTCAGGACCTGGACCACGGCCGGGACCACCGGATAACCGGGGAAGTGCCCGGAGAACCCAAGAAAATCGGGAGCAAAGGCGAACTCCTGACTCCACTGTTCAGTCTCGTGGACCGCGACGGGACCGCGGGCAGAGTCGGCAATGGCACGACGCAACGGACTCATGGCACCCCCTTGACGCTTTCGGTCCACAGGGTCAATCGGTAACCGCCTTCGTCATCAATCAGGACAATTCCCCGCGGCCAGGCCAAGCCATCGGCCAGGGTGTACTCATAGTAGTCGACGCGCCAATTCTCTCCGGCGCCGCTAGCCGATTTGCTGAGCAATTGCAGCGGTTCACCGCCAAAGGCAAAAAGGGTCTCTCCCTCCCCTGGCAAGCGGGTCAGCAGGTATCGTCCAGCCGCGCTCTTCAGGGTATCATACGGGCTCGGCGCGGGGTCAACATAAATCCTTTTCACACTCCCCCCGAGAATCTGCGTCAGGCCGGGGAAACGCGCCAGAGGGGGGAGGAGGAAGTGTTCTTCGATGCCGGTGCAGGTGACGCCGAGATCGAAGAGTTTGATGCCGGTGTCGTCGAGGCCGACGAAGCGGGCACTCCCTTTCTCCGGATCGAGCCGCAGCATGGCGCTGAAGGGGAAAACCCGGCCGGCAATGTCGAACTGCGCCGTCAGTCGCAACAGCAGCGGGCCCTGCACCGTACTCCAGTCGTGGGCGGCCAGGGTCGCCGCGTCGAGCTCGGGAAGGGGCGTCGTCGCCAGCACGGTCGGAGCGAAGGGAGGCTTGACCGGAGCGCAGGCCGCAAGGAGCAGTAATCCGAGAACCGCACCGAGACGAATGCTCCGCATCATGGCTCCTCTCCACGATAGAGTGCCGGAATCACCAACAGGGCGGCCGGAATGGCGGCGCCGATACCGAGCATGACGGTGACGCCGATGGAGTGCATGGCCGGATGGCGGGCGAGAATCAGCACCCCGAAGCCGGCGAGGGTAGTGAGGCCGGACACCAGCACCGAACGGTCGGCAGTGCCGTCGCTCTCCCCGCTGACCTTGCAGACCATGAAGATGCCGTAGTCGACACAGAGACCGATGATGAGGACGGTGGCGACAATATTGAAGAGGTTGAAGGGGATGCCGCAGAGCCCCATGACCCCGAACATGACGAGGAGTCCCGTCACCACCGGCACCAGGGTCAGGAGAATCTTCTTCATATCGCGAAACACGGCGATCACCAGAACCAATACAACCACCATTGTCAGGACCAGATAACGGCTGAAATCCTTTTTGATGGCGGCGCCGACAATTTCGCCGAAGCGGGCCTGGGACACGAGATGACCATCCGTCGGCGCCCCGGCCCCGCTGAACAGTGCCCGCACCGCCGCCGTATCGGGAACCAGGGTGAGGAGGCGGATCCCCTTTGGGGTCGGCACCAGCAGGGCGTCGAGAACTGCGCCCAAGCCGCCCTGGTGCAGGGTCTCCGGTGTCACCACCGCGGGAGCCAGCAGGCGCTCCCGGAAGGGGGCAAAGGCGGCCGGGGCAAAACCGAGGCGGCGCCCTTCGCCAGCGAGCTGCGCCAGGGTAGTCCGTCCCGCCTCCCCCTGCCAGAAGGCGACCCAACGCTGCTGGTTGGCGGCCTGGGTCGCCGCCGCCGGCAGAAGGGGAGCGAGGCTGACGACCTCGGTCGCCGGCAGTTGGGCGACGAGGGTGGCATAGAGACGTTCGTTGGCCGCCAGGGCGCTGTCGAGATCGGCTCCTTCACAGACAATCATCGCCTTGCCGCGTATATCCCCCCAGACTTGCGACAAACGCGCCTCGTCGCGCCGCAATTCGTCCGGCACCAGACTCATGGCGCGCAATTCGCCGTTGAAGCGCAGGTCCACCGCGAAGACAGCTGAAACCATCAGGATCGCCGCCCAGACCCCGATGACCCAGCGCCGCGGCCAGCGGCCACCGTAACCGAGGGGCACGGAGGCCGGGGCCTCACCGGCAACTGTCGGGGCCGGACGCACCAAGTGCGGGAGAACCACCAGAGAGAGGAGCAGGGCGGCGGCGATGCCGATCATGGCGTAGATCGCCAGTTGCCGCTGCCCCGGCAAAACCGAGACGAGCATGACGGCAAAGGAGGCGAGGGTGGCGCAGGCGCCGAAAATCACCGGGCCCGCCACTTCACCCAATATCTCGCCGCGGTCACGCGGGCTTTGCCGACAGGCGAAATAGACGTGCATGGCGTATTCGTCGGCGATGCCGAGAAGAACCCCGCCAAAGCCGAGGGTGACGGCAAAGACTTCGGCATAGAGGAGGGCGACGGCACCGGAGGCGACAAGGAGGATGGCCGCCGGGACGAGAAAGACGAAGAGCCCCTGCCAGCTGCGCAGAAAAACGAGATAGATGGCGAGGACCGCCAGGGACGACAAACTCAGGACGACGGCGAGATCGCGTTTGATGGCATCGGCGTTGGCCAGGGTATAGCGGTGACCGCTGACCAACGTCGCTGTCACCCCCGCCGGCAGGGTCGCCGCCGCCGTCGCGAAGTGCCGCAGCAGCGCCGCGCCGCCGCGGGAGTCGGTGAGGGGAATGGGCGTCTCCGCCACCAGCAGCAGACTGCTGCCATCGGCGCTGGCAAAGTGGCCGTCGCGCAGGCGGGCATTGGGGACGAGACTGACCTGACGCAACTTCGCCAGCCCGAACTGGCGCAGATCGAGGGGGTCGCTACGCAGCAGATCCTTGAAGGCCAGACCTTCCGGCGTCAGCAACCGCGCATAACCGGACTCCAGGCGCTGGCGCACTGCCGCAGCATCGAGCTTGGCAAGAGACGCCGCATCGGCCGAGGTAAAGAGCGCTGGCTGCGCTCCTTCAAGGACGGGGAGGAGGGCCTGTCCCGCCTGGCTCCCCGGCCCGCTTAAGACCCGACTGAAGAGGGGCGGCGTCAGTTGCGCCGCCAGCTGGTCGGCGGCCGCCGACAGATCGCTTCCCGCCTCCCCCTGCAGCTGGATGACGATGCGACTGACGAAGGGCGCCTGCTGCAACAGGTGGAAGTCGGTCGCCGCCTGGGAGCCGTCATCCGGCAACATCGCGCCGATATCCTCGGTCAGGTGCACCGAAGTCAAGGCGATGGCACCACCAAGAAGGAGGGTCAGGGTCAGCCCGTAGAGGAGGCGGCGGCGGGGAGCGAAAAAGCGGTAGATACGGGAAAAGAACGGCACGCGTTTGATCCGGTCAGAACGTGGCGGCGGGGAGTTCGGGATTGACCACGGTATTGACGAAGGTCAGGCGGGTAAAATCACCGTCGCGGTCGTGGATCTCGACCCGGGTCACGTGGCTGGCGTCGGCGGCGAAAGCGATGAGGAGATGGCCGATGGGGCCGCCTTCGGCCAGCGGTTGCAGGCGCAGGACGACCGGGGCCTCGGTGACGACGCTGATGCGATACTCCTGGCGCAGCTTGGGAAAGTCGGCCCGGGTCCAGGCCAGCAGCTGCTCGGCGATGACCTTCAGCATCGGTTCGCGCTGGAGGTCGAAGGCTTCGCTGCGGCCGGAGCGATCGTTCCAGCGCCGCCCCTCTTTCCCCTTGAGCACGAAACCGGTTGCCACCGGCTCCAGCAGCTCCCAGCGCAGGCGATCGGGCCGGGCATAGGCGAAGCGCCCCTTGGAGGTCATGACCTCAGCGAACATGGCCAGATGCTTTTCCTGGACAAAATCGCTCGACAGGGTGGTTACCTTCGCCGCTTCGCGCTCCAGCCGCGCCAGGACGGCGTCAACCGCGGCACTTTCGGCGGCGCCGGCCGTGAAGGGAAGGAGCAGAAGCAGGGGGACGAGCCACGGACATCGTTTCATCACGGCAGCACTTTCCTTTATGCGGGATCGGGAATCCACAACTTGAGGGAGCCCCTCGCCACGACCTCGGCCCCGCGCCGCACCTCGCCCTCGGCGACGGCAAAAGCCCCGATCAGGGCGCTGGTCTGAACGGCAATCTCCAGGCGGTCGCCGACAGAGACCGTTGCGTGCAGCTCCATGTGCCGGATTCCGACGAGAAAACCCTCGCGCACCGGGCGCCCGCCGCGCTGGTCGTCATAGCCGCGCATGGCGGCAAAACTTTGTGCGATCATCTCGACCAGCGCCACCGGCTCCAGAGCCCCGGCGGCATCGACCATGATCCCTGTCGCCGTAACCTGGGTCGCGCTGCGGCTGCCGCTGTCGTCACAGACGAGGAGCTCGTCGAGCAGGCAGAGGGGCGGCCGATGGGGGAGGAAATTGACCGCTGGCTGCGGCAGGTCGAAATCACGCATGGCCCTTTAGCTCCAGTAGACGGCGAGATCGTCGAAATACTGGCTGGAGAAGAGGAGCTTGCGGAACTTGACGAGATCGTCATGGAAGACCCGCTCGTTGTCATAGACGGTGAAATCGCGCAGGAGGAGGTCGTAGACCCGTCGCGTACCGCCACCGAGGCGCTCGGCGTTGCGGAAGGAAAGGGACTGCATGTCGGCCAGGACTTCCAGGGTCAGGACATGCTTGGCATTGCTGACCGAACGGAAGGCCTTGCGCGCCGCCACCGTCCCCATGCTGACGACATCCTGATTGGAAGCGTTGCAGGAGATGGTGTTGGTCGAGACCGGCCCGGCCAACTGGCGGTTCTCGGCCGTGGTCGAGGTCGCCAGATACTGGGCGCCCATGAAGCCCATGGTCAGCCCCAAGGTGCCGGGGATGAGGAACTCCGGCAGCCCTTCGTTGAGGTTCTTGTCGAGGAGCTTGTTGAGACGCCGCTCGGAGAGGTTGCACAGGGTCGAGATCGCCATGCAGAGCATATCCATGGCAAAGCCGATGCTCTGCCCGTGGAAGTTGCCGCCATGGATGACCTTCTGCTTCTCGGGGATGATGATGGGGTTGTCGTTGGAGCTGTTCGCCTCGATCTCCACCGTGCGCACCGCCGCCTCGATCGCCTCGATGACCGGGGCGAGAACCTGGGGGGTACAGCGGATGGAGTAGACATCCTGCACATTGATGCTGGTTTCGTAAACCCGCCCTTCGGTCTTCTGTTTGCGGATAAGCTCATGCATCTCGGAGCGCAAGGTGATGTTGCGCGACCCGTGATAGAGGTGGCGAATGGTCGCGGCGATCTCGAGCTGGCCGGGGTGGGGCTTGACCCGGTGCAGATCCTCGTCGAAGGCGTCGTCGATACCGCCGAAGATCTCGATGGCAAAGGCGGCGGTGACACAGGAGAGACGCAGCAGCTTGTTGGCGCCGTAGAGGGCGAAGGCGGCGATGGCGGTCATGGCGCTGGTGCCGTTCATCAGGGCGATCCCCTCCTTGAAGGAGAGGCGCAGCGGCTTCAGGCCCTCGGCGGCCAGGGCCTCGGCGGCACTCTTGAGCACCCCCTGATGGTAGGCCTTGCCTTCGCCGATGATGGCGAGGGCGACATGGGCGAGATGGATGAGGTCGCCGGAAGCGCCGACGCTGCCGCATTCGGGGACATAGGGGGCGACGCCGCGGTTGATCATCGCCTGCATCAATTCGAGGAGTTCGAGGCGCACGCCGCTGTAGCCCTTGACCAGGGTATTGAGACGCACCGCCAGAATCGCCTGGGCGATGTACGCTTCGAGGGGGTCGCCGAGACCGGCGGCGTGACTGCGAATGAGGTTGACCTGCAGCGCCTCGATCTCGTTGTCGTCGATGATCTTGTTGCACATCGGCCCGAAGGAGGTGTTGACGCCGTAGATCACTCGCCGGGCGGCGACTTCTTCTTCGAGAAAGAGGCGGCTGGCGCGGCAACGCTCCAAGGCCGCCGGATCGAAAGCCACCTGCTTGTCGCCGATGCCGATGGCGATGATGTCGGCAATGGTCAGATCATGGCCGTTGAGGACGACGCTGGGACGGGTGGACATGGTTTTGTTCCTTCCTGAAGACCTTTTGCCACAGAGGACACAGAGGTCACTGAGAAATTCAAAATCTATTTTGTTTTTGACCCACTTCGGAATTCGAAAAGATGCTCAGAACAAACCAGGGGGCTGGCCTATCCTCTGTGTTCTCTGTGCTCTCTGTGGCTAGCCCTGTTTTTCCCGGTAGTCGAAGAATGTCACCGGCTTGCGCTGGTCTTCCTGAACCGTGCGCCGCAGCACTTCAGCCACGGGAAGGATTTTGACCTCGGGCTTGACCCGGATGCGGACGGCAATGGCTTCGGCGACCTCGGCGACGGACAGCTGCGGATCATCGCTGCCGACCACGACCAGAAGCCGGTCGGAGAGATCGAACTCGGCATGGACCTCAAGGTAGTGACCGCGCACTGCCGGCAGCTCTTGCAGGGCGGCAGCAATGGCCGGGGGATAGAGGGTGGTGCCCCGCACCTTGAGCATCTGTGCCTTGCGCCCGACCACCGGTCCGAGGCGTGGCGTCGTCCGGCCGCAGGAGCAGGGGGCGACGTGGAGGGCGGCAAGGTCGCCGGTACAGAAACGCAACAACGGCATGCCGGTAACCTGCAGCGGCGTCGCCACCACTTCGCCGACCACACCTGGCGGCACAGCCTGCCCCTTTGCGTCGAGAATCTCGACGACCATCAGTTCGGGGAGGAGGTGCCCGCCACACCCCTCGCGGCAATCGGTAAAGGCGGTAGCCATCTCGGTGCTGGCGTAGGTACTCAGAATTTTTGCCCCGCCCCAGGCCTGGCGCAGCCGCTCGCCGAGGGGGGAGAGGGTGAGGTCGTCGCGCCGCAGCGGCTCACCGATGCCGATCAGGGTGGTGACGCCATCTAGCCCCGCCCCCCCGGCCGCTTGCAGCCGGCAAGCCAGGGCAAGCAGGAGGGTCGGCACCCCGATGATGGCGCGCGGCTGCTGACGGCGCACCAGTTCGGCGAGATAGGGCAAGCTGTTGGAGCCGCCGCGGATGACGGTGGCGCCGAGGCGGTTCAAGCCGAGGCAATAGGCGAGTCCAGCCATGAAACAGCGATCGAGGGTGGTGGCGATGAGGACCCGGTCCCCCGGGGCAATGCCGGCGGCGCGAAACGACATCGCTTCGTTACGTGCCAACCGCTCCAGGTCGGCCACGGTCTGCAGCATCGCCACCGGCTCCCCGGTCGTTCCCGAGGTGAGACAGATATCGGCGACCTGCTCCGCCGGAACACAGAGAAATTCTGCGCCGCAGCGCGCCAGATCGTCTTTGGTGGTCAGGGGATAGTGTGTCAGGTCCGCGCGACCGGCACCGACCGCCGTGGTCAGGCCGCCCTCGGCGAAACGCCGGCGGTAGAAGGGAGAGTACTCGCCGAGATAGGCGATGTGCCGGCGCAGCAGGGCATCCTGAAAAGCTTGCCAGCGTTCAACCTGGCCAAATTCGTGATCGGCGGCACACCCGGTCATTTGCGCCCCGCGCGCATGGTGGCAAGTTCGCGGGTCATGGCATCGCGCACCTCACGGCGGTACCTGACATAACCGAGGGCGCCGGGATAATCGCTCGGAGCATAGGCCGACAGCGTCCGCAGGCGCACCCGCGCCGGACGCAACCAGGCCCGTCCCGGCGGCAGCAACCGGTCGGTGCCGGTCAGGCAGAGGGGGACCAGCGGCACCCCCAATTCGATGGAGACGCGAAAGGCGCCGGAGTAGAAGCGTTGCAGACGCCCGTCGCGGCTGCGGTGCCCTTCGGGAAAAAAGAGGATACTCCCCCCGGCGGCGATGGTTTTGCGGCAGGAGGCGAGACAGTCCTCCCACTCGTCCCCCTCGACATCGAGGTATCCGGCCAGGCGCATGAAATAGGCGTACCAGAACATGCGGAAGGGCCACGAGCGTACGGCGAAGGCAACGTCGAAGACCGGCAGCCCGCCCATGAAATAGGTATCGAAAAAGGAATAGTGATTGACCACCAGGATGCAGGGCGTCGGCAGGGGATCGCGGTCGAAATTCTCCCGGCGAAAGGGGACGAAAGGGGCGGTCAAGCCGAGCCAGCCGCGGCCGTAGAGCCAGATGTAGAGGCGCATGATCCGCCCTGCATCCCACCTGGTAAGAAGCCGGGCAAGGCCAAAGTAAAGCGGGAAAAGGAGCCCGCAGAGCAGACTCCAGAGAAGCAGCAGGGGGTAGACCGTGGCATTCATGAGCACGGCAGCGACTCCGTGCAGAGTACGGCCGACCCACCCTTGGCGTGGCTCGCGGCTGACGCCGGACTCGCTCAATCAGGCCGTCCCTTCGAGCTTGCGCTTTTTGGCGATGACAAAAGCATGCAGATCCCCGAGAGTGCGGATAGAGCGGATCGCCTCCTCCTCGCGGATCTTGAAGCCGAAGGCAGCTTCGAGGACGATGACCATGTCGACGACATCGAGGCTGTCGAGGCCGAGGTCGTCGTAGAAGGAGGCTTCGGGGGTCATGATTTTGGCCTCGAGTTCGAACTCTTCCTGCAGCGAGCTGTCGATAAGCCCGATGATTTCCTGATCGGTCATGCGCGGTATCTCCTTAATACCAGGGAGGCATTGACGCCGCCCAGGGCGAAATTGTTCTTGACGGCGGCACCAATTTCCCGCCGCTCCCGCGGCCGGGCGTGGCGGATCATGGCGCAGGCCGGGTCGACGTGGTCGAGGTTGTGGGTGGCGATGAGTTCGCCCCTTTCCATCATGGCGATGGTGCCGATGAGCTCGATGGCGCCGCTGGCCGCCATGGTATGGCCGATGTGACCTTTCAGGCTGCTCACCGGAACGTCTCCGCCGAAGACGGCATGGATCGCCTCGGCCTCGGCGACATCGCCCTGGGCGGTCGCGGTGGCATGGGCATTGACATAGGCGACATCCGCCGCGGCGACCCCGGCATCATGCAGAGCCAGGCGCATGCAGCGCTCCATCGATTCGGCATTGGGATTGGCGATGTTGCTGGTATCGGTGACGCAGGCGAAACCGACGATTTCCGCCAGAATCATCGCCCCGCGGCGCAGGGCCGAATCGAGGGATTCCAACAACAGGATGCCGCACCCCTCGGCGCAGACGACCCCGTCGCGGTCGCGATCGAAGGGGCGCGGGGTTGCGCTCGGCCGGTCATTGTAACCAGTCGAAACGGCGTTCATAACATCAAACGTCGCGGCCGTCAATGGATGAAACTCATCGGCACCGCCGCAGAGCATGGTTTCCTGCTTGCCGAGGGCGATCATTTCATAACCGTAGCCGACCGCCTGACAACCGGTGGAACAGGCGGCCGAGGGGGCGAGAATGCGTCCGGTGATACCGAGGGCCTGGGCGACATTGGCCGCACCGGAGTGATTCATGATCTGGAAGAAAAGGGTCGAACGCATCCGCTCCAGACTGCGGTCGGTCAGGTAATCCTCGAAGAATTCCTGAATCGTCCCCGGGCTGCCGATGGTCGAGCCGAGCACCACCCCCATGTCGCCGGAGGCGCGGGCGGCTTCCCCCAGCCCGGCCTGGGTCAGGGCATCGCTGGCGGCGAGGGTGGCATAAATCGACAGCGCCGACATGGAACGGCGGAACTTGCGCGGAATCTCCAGGGGGTCGATCTGTGGCACCAGGGCGGCGACGCGGCAACGCATGCCGCCGACCTGGCCGAGATCGGGGAATGTCACCACCCCACTGCGTCCGGCGTAAAGGGCCGCCACCAGGGCCTCGGCACCGCGGCCGAAGGGGGAAATCGCCCCCATGCCGGTGATGACCACGCGTCTTACCCGCATCGTTTCAACTCCTGTCGCAAAGACTCATGTCCCAAGATGGTACCACAGGCGAGAAAACCCGAGAGCATCGCCCCGAGAACCCCGGGTGCCGCCGTCGCCTGTCCGGCCAGATAGAGGCCCCGCGCCCGCGTCTGCGCCTGGGGATTGAGCTGGCCGACGCGGTGTTTGACCCCATAGAGGCTGCCGTAAGGCGAGGCCACATAGTCGCGATAGGTCAAGGGCGTCGCCGCCGCGACCGCGCGAATCGCGCCGGCCAGTTCCGGCACTTCGCGCCGCAAGCGGGCAAGGACCGCAGCCGTTAAGTCCTCTTTGCGCTGGCGGTAAGCAGGTGGGCGCTCCTGCCGGCGCGAAGAGCGCCACGGCGCAAAATCGTCAACCGAGAGGGGCAGAATGGCGAGAAAACCTCCACCCGTGTCGCCCGCTTCGCAACCGCTGAGATAAAGAGGCCGGCCATCGACCGGGCCGGCGACAAACTGCTCACCGCCGCCGGAGAGGAAGAGGTTGCGCCGGCGCAGCGGCGCGGGCGTTGCTGCACAGTTGGCAAAAAGAACCAGCCCTCCGGCCGATTCCTCCAGACGCTCCAGCCGATGACAGTAGGCCGGGCGCAGGACGCCGGCCGGCAACAGCTCGGGGAGGAGGCGGGGGTGGAGGGTGGCGACGCAGCCGCAACAGTCAATCTCCTCCCCGTCGGCCAGCCGGACCCCGGTCACGGCCCCGGCCTCCGAGCAAAGGATGCTCGTGACCGCCACCCCGCAGCATACTTCGACTCCGGCCGCTTGCAGGGCGTCGGCGAATACCTTCGCCAGCGCCCCGCCGCCGCCGGCAATGCCGTGCACCGAGCGATAGTAGGGACCGACGATACAGGCATGCAGGGCGAAGGAAATCTCGTCCGCAGCCGCCCCATGGAGGAGACAATGCAGGGAAAGGAGCTCCTTGAGGCGCGGCGCGGTAAAATGCTCGTCCAGCACCTGCTGCAACGATGGCCCGTCGAGGAGGCCAGCGTCTGCGACGGCGGCAACGGGAGCATCCAGATTCATATAGGGAAAAGCTTCCCATGCCTGCCGCAGTGCCTCAAGGTAACGGCCGATGGCACCACGCTCGCCGGGAAAGTCGGCGCCGAGAGCCTCGGCAAGGGCGACCTCACCGATCGGGAAACGGAACTCGCCGCCGTCGGCGAAACGGCAGAGATCGAAGCCGTCGGCGGCAAAGGGAACGGGCTGCAACGCTCCGGCGAGACCGAGATAACGAAAAAAACGCGTCAACGCCCCATCCGCGTCGAGGCCGCCGGCATAGTGGAAGCCGGTATCGAAACGCACTCCCTCGCGGACAAAGCCGCGCAGCAGCGGCGCCAGGGACGGTGCACCTTCGACCAGCACCACCCGTTCGCCGCGCCGCGCCAGGATCAGGGCCGTGGTCATCCCCGCCGCGCCGGCGCCGATGACCACATAGGGGAGGGTCATCCGCCAAACCTCAGGGCGAGACAGGCATTGGTTCCGCCAAAGCCGGCCGAATTGCACAGAACATGGCGCGGCGGTCGTTCCAGGGTGGCGGTAATGATGTTGAGCTGGGCCGATGCTGCATCCGGCGTCTCAAAATTGACGGAGCGGGCGACAAAGCCCTGCTGCGCCATGATCGCGGTGTAGACGACCTGCGATGCCCCCGACATCCACAGTTCGTGCCCGGTCAACGCCTTGAGCGCCGAGACCGGCACCCCCTGCGGCCCGAAGACGGCGGCAATGTTTTCGGCCTCGGCGGCATCGCCGGCCGGGGTCGAAGTCGCATGGGCGCAGAGGTAATCGATGTCGCCGGGGGCCAGCGCCGCCGCCTTCAGCGCCCCGCGCATCGCCCGCTGCAGGCCGCCGACGCTCGGCACCGACAGGTGGTTGCCGTCGGAGGAGAAGGCATAGCCACAGACTTCACCGAGGATGGTTGCGCCCCGCGCCTGGGCCAGATCGTAGCGTTCGAGCACGACCGCCGCCGCGCCGCCGCCGGGGACGAGGCCGTCGCGGTCCTTGTCGAAGGGACGGCTGGCGGCTGCGGGCTGGGCGATGCGGGTGGAAAAGGCGCCGAGGCCGTCGAAACTGCACATCGATTCCCAGTTGATCTCCTGGGCGCCGCCGCAGATGACCCGCTCCTGCCGCCCCAGAGCGATGAGGTCGGCCGCCTGGCCGATGGCGTGGCCGCCGCTGGAACAAGCCGAGCTGATGGACCAGCAGGCGCCGCGGGTCTTGAAGAGGGTATTGAGGTTCATCGTCACAGTCGAGGTCATGGAGCGGAAGATCAACCCGCTTCCCAGGGAGACCGTTTCGCCGAGACGGCGCAGGGCGTCGACCTGCTCGATGGCGGCGAGACAGCTCGAATCGACCCCGAAGATGAGCCCGGTGTCGTCGTTTGCCAGTAGCTCCTCGCCGAGGTCGGCCATGGCGATGGCGTCCCGCGCTGCGGCATAGGCCTGCACGGCAAAATCGGGCATCGACTTGCGCGCCTTCTTCGGCAGGGTCGCCGCGACGTCGAAATCACGGATCACCCCGGTGAGAGGGCTGCGGAAGCCGAGGCGCACGCGCTCCGCATCGATACCGATCCCCGAGCGCCCCTGGCGCAAGCCAGCGCCGACCTCTGCCGGAGTGGTACCGAGGCAGGAAACAATACCGAAACCGGTAATGGCGACACGATGCAGCACAGGCAACCTCAATCAGGAGAAAAGGGGTCGAAAACGTATTTGAACTTAACAGTTTATCGAGCATGTTGAGGCTGAGCAAAAATGCCCAGGTGCAAGGCGCCCGAAATCCCGCGGAGTAAGGCGTACCACAAGGTACGTCGTTGAAGCGGGATAAGGGCAACGCCGCAGATGGGCGTTTTTCATCAGCCGTCTGGCTACATGTAGCTGCCGCCATTGACGGCCAACACCTGCCCGGTGATATAGGTCGCCCGCTCCGAGCAGAGAAAGGCGACGAGTCCGGAGACTTCATCGGGACGGCCGACGCGGCCGAGGGGGATCATCGGCAGGATGCGTTCCTTGGGGAGATCCTTGACCATATCGGTTTCGATGAAGCCGGGGGAAACGGCGTTGACGAGGATATTGCGGCGCGCCACCTCGGCCGCCAGGGCCTTGGTGGCGCCGATGAGCCCGGCCTTGGCGGCTGAATAGTTGACCTGCCCGGCCATGCCGCTTTGCCCCGAGGTCGAGACGATGTTGACGATGCGCCCCCGGCGTTTTTTCAACATGCCGGGGAGGACAAGCTTGGTCACGGCAAAGAAGCCGCCGAGGTGGACATCGAGGACCCCCTGCCACTCCTCCTGCGCCATCAGCGCCATGATCGTGTCCTTGGCGAAACCGGCATTGTTGACGAGAACAAAGGGGGTCACTTCCGCCAGCAGCGGTTCGAGGGCTGCCCGCGCCGCCAAAGGATCAGCGACATCAAAGGGGACCTTGCGACAGGCGCCACCAGCGGCAGCGACAGCAGTGACTATTTCACCAGCGGCCGCGTGATCACCGCGATAATTGAGCCAGATATCGAAACCGGCACGGGCCAGTTCGACGGCAATCGCCGCGCCGATCCCCTTGCTGGCCCCGGTGACGAGGGCGATTCTGCGTTCTTCCATAAGGGTTCTGACCTTCGAATTGCCGGTGAAATGAGGTTCGGGAATAAGCTGTCCCGGCGGAAGTTACTCCCGGATGTTGCGCACGGTCCCGGTGCCGTCGAATTCGACCACCAGGGTGCGGTACTTGTCCTTCCAGTAGGTCCAGCTGTTGTCGTCCAGGGACGGAGTCTTGTGCGTCGGGGGGAGACCGAGGGCCGTCACCACCCCCTGCTTGCTCATCCCGACCAGGGCCTTGCCGGCCTTGACCCCTTCGCGATCGATCTTGGACAGGGCCGCCAGGGAGACCGGGGTGGGAGAAGTGATCTTGGCGATATACTCGTCGACGCTGATCCCCATGTATTTTTCCTGGTACTCGAAGGCGATCAGGCGACCATCGTCCTTGCCCTGGATGGTGAAAGCAGGGACAAAGCCGCGGCGCAAGGGACCGACGGTGACTTCACTGCCGGCCGGAAGGAGAAAAACCGGGGGGAGGGCATCGACCCATCCGGAGTAGCTCGCCTTGTAGACGTGCTCGCCATTGCGGCCGACCTGATCTTGGACATGGACATTGTATTTCAGGTAAAGTGTCCCCTCCGCGAAGACCGGCGGCGCCAGCAGGGCGCAAGCGAAAACCATCAGGAGAACCGAGCCAAATCGTCTGTTCATCGCCACACCTCCGCCCAAGGTAGAAAAAAGACGACAACCGTCAAAGTAACAGTTGCCGCACGCGACGCCCTGGCCCTGGCCGGGCCGACTGCCCAAGGACTTACGTTGCTGATCTTCGCAGCAATTTTTTGTCATGGATATCTACACCAAAAGACCGAAAAATTCAACTGAAAACCGGGACATTCCTGTACTTGGGTCGTCCGCAGCTCCGGCTTTCCCTTGTCATCCCCGCACCCCTGTGCTAATTTTCCCGCTACCCCTGATATCCACCCCTTACCAGTGCCCGCCGCCCCTGCGGTCACCTCCGCGGGTCGCCATGAATGACACCCAGTCTCGCCTGCGCCAGCTCCCCGCTATCGACCGTCTGCTGCATGCCGACTCTCTGACCGCCCTGGCCAAGACTACCCCGCATGTCCTGCTGCGCGAGGCCGCGCAAGCGACCCTGGCCGCGGCCCGGGAAGAGCTTCGCGCCGGCGGCCACCCCGACCTCGGCATCGACGCCCTCGCCCGGCAGACCGCCCTCGCTGCCGCCGCCAGCCTGCTGCCGTCCCTGCGCCCTGTCCTCAACGCCAGCGGCACCCTCCTCCACACCAATCTCGGCCGTGCTCCCTTGAGCAAGGCGGCCCTGGCCGCCGTCGCCGCCGTCGGCCGCGGCTACTCCAGCCTCGAACTCGATTTGACCAATGGCACACGCGGCCACCGCGACAGCCATGTCGAAGCCCTCCTCTGCCACCTCACCGGCGCCGAAGCCGCGACGGTCGTCAACAACAACGCCGGTGCGGTCCTCCTCGCCCTCACCGCCCTCGCCCACGGCCGCGAAGCCATCGTCTCTCGCGGTGAACTGGTCGAAGTCGGTGGCTCCTTCCGCATCCCCGAGATCATGGCCAGCGGCGGGGTGCGCCTGGTCGAGGTCGGCGCCACCAACAAGACCCACCCCGCCGACTATGCCCAGGCCATCGGCCCGGAGACCGCACTTCTGCTCAAGGTTCACACCAGCAACTACCGCATCGTCGGCTTCACCGCCAGCGTCCCGGCGGCAGAACTCGTTGAGCTCGGCGCCGCTCATGGCTTGCCGGTGCTGGAAGACCTGGGGAGCGGCATGCTCCTCGACCTCACCCCCTTCGGCCTGCCGCAAGAACCGACCGTCGCCGCGACCGTTGCCGCCGGCGTCGATGTCGTCACCTTCTCCGGTGACAAGCTCCTCGGCGGCCCCCAGGCCGGACTCATTGTCGGCAAACGCGCCGCCATCGAAAGACTGCGCCGCCACCCCCTCATGCGCGCCCTGCGCTGCGACAAGCAAACCCTGGCGGCTCTCGAAGCGACCTTGCGCCACTATCTCGACCCGCTTGAGGCATTGCGGGAAATTCCCACCCTGCGCATGCTCGCCGCCACCCCGACCGAACTCAAGCAGCGCTGTCAGCGCCTCAGGCGCAAGCTCGCCCCCCAGATCAAAGACCGGGCCGCTCTCACCATCGTCCCTGAGCCCGCCACCGTTGGCGGCGGTGCCCTGCCGACGGTGGAGCTGCCGGGCTTCGCCCTCGCCCTCCAGCCGCACGCCATGAGCGTCGACGACCTCGCCGCGCGCTTACGCCAGCGCCCCCTGCCGGTCATCGGCCGCATCCGCGACGATCGGCTGCTCCTCAATCCGCGCTCCCTCTTCCCCAGCGAGGAGACCGACCTGGTCGCCGCCCTCGCCGCCGCCCTGATCTGATCCCCCAGCCATGAGCAAACCTTCCGAGCGCCACCTCATCATCGGCACCGCCGGCCATGTCGACCACGGCAAGACTGCGCTGATTCGCGCCCTCACCGGGATCGAGACCGACCGCCTCAAGGAGGAGCAGGAGCGCGGCATCTCCATCGACCTCGGCTTCGCTCCTTTCCGTCTCCCCCATGGCGGGGTCGCCGGCATCGTCGATGTCCCCGGCCACGAGCGTTTCATCCACAACATGCTGGCCGGGGTCGGTGGCCTCGATCTGGTCCTGCTGGTCGTTGACGTCATGGAAGGGGTTAAACCGCAGACCCGCGAGCACCTCGCCATCCTCAAGCTCCTCGACATCCCCCGCGGCATCGTCGTGCTGACCAAATGCGACCTGGCCGAAGAGGACTGGATCGATCTGGTCGAGGAGGAGATCCGCGAGGAGGTCGCCGGTACCTTCCTGGCGTCGGCCCCCTTCTGCCGAGTCTCGGCCCTGACTGGCGCCGGCCTGCCCGAGCTGGCGGCCGCCATCGAGGCGGTTGCCGTTACGGTCACGGGCAAGGATGCCGCCGGTCCTCTGCGCCTCCCCATCGACCGCCACTTCAGCGTCGCCGGCTTCGGCACCGTCGTTACCGGCACCCTCCTCTCCGGTCGCGTCACGGTCGGCGACAACGTCGAACTGCTGCCGCCGGGGGAGACGGTACGGGTGCGCGAAGTCCAGGTCCACGGCAAAAAGGTCGAGGTCGCCAGCGCCGGCCAGCGCGTCGCCCTCAATCTGGCCGGGGTCGAGCGCGAGCGCTTGCAGCGCGGGGCGGTCATCGGCACCCCCGGTCGCTTCGAGCAGACCGAGCGTTTCGACGCCCGCCTGACCCTCCTGGCCGAGGCGCCGCGGCCGCTGCAATTCCGCGATCCGGTCCACCTCTATCTCGGCACCGCCCGCGCCGTCGGCGTGATCGCCCTGCTTGATCGCGACCAACTCAAGCCGGGGGAGAGTGCCCTGGTGCAGATCCACCTCGACCGGCCCCTGGTGGCCCACCGCCAGGACCGCTTCATCGTTCGCTCCTACTCGCCGATGACGACCATCGGCGGCGGCACGGTGATCGACCCGGCCCCCCTCAAGCACAAGCGCTTCCGCGCTGAGGTCATGCAGACCCTGAAGGAACTGGAGTCGGGGGAGCGCGCCTTTCTC
>MGTO01000157.1 GCA_001799485.1 Desulfuromonadales bacterium GWC2_61_20
ACTCTCGGCGATCCCCGAGACCGAGCCCTCGATCCCCTGCATTGCCCGGTACGATTCCTCCAGCGACTGGCTCTGCTGCTGTGCCCCCTCGCTGACCTCGCGCGAGGAGCGGCGCAGACGCTCGGTGGCGAGGGTGAGGTCGCCCGAGGCGGTACGGGTGCGCTGCACCATCTCGCGCAGGCGGGCGACGAAACGGTTGAAGTTCTCGGCGAGGACGCCGACTTCGTCATGGGAGGAGACCTCAAGGGTGCGGGTCAGGTCCCCCTCGCCCTCGGCGATTTCCTTGAGATTGGCCACGACCGCAAAGAGGGGGCGGACGATGCCATGGGAGATCGTGAGACCGACCAGCAGGGAGAGGGCGGCGGCGACGGCGACGATGACGAAGATGAGCAGACGGAAATGACGCCGCGCCGAGATGTTTTCCGTGTTGTCGATGGCGAGGAGAATGCCGCGGTCTTTACCCTCGAGCTTGGAGATATAGAGGACATAATCGGCACTGCCGAGAGTCGCGACACCTTGGCCGTCGGCTAAAAGCGGGGGGAGATTGACGCTGCGCAGTTCGGGGAGGGAGGCGGCTTCGACTTTGCCATTGTCATAAAAGGCGACATCGGCACCACTCAGGTTCTTGAGGGGGGTGGCATAGGCGTCGTCCAGGAAGACGACCGCGGCGAGAGCGCCGATCTGTTCGGCCTGCAGTTTGACCGGGGCGACGGTGATCAGGCAGAGACGATTGTTGAAGCGCTCGATGCTGCTCTTGGCATTACCGGCCAGTCCTTCCTTGATCGTCGGCATGTCGGCGAGGTTGAGCTCTCCCTCCTTGCCGCTGTCGCCGCCGGACTGGAGAAGAACCTTGCCGGTCTTGTCGACGACCAGAGTGGTATTGAGGTTGATATTCTTCTGCATCCCCTCGACGACCCGTTTGATCTGTTCATTATCGCCGGTGAGGGAGGCGTAATAGATGGAGTTGACCATGTCGGTGTTGCCGGCAAGAAACTGGATATAGTTGGCCAGTTCCCGCTGCGAGGTTTCGACATTCTTGAGGGCAAAGTTGACCACGCCCTTGGCTCGCTGCTGCATGTCGCGGTCGAGCTGGCGCTCGATGAGCCCGTTCATGATGACCAGGGAAACGACCAGAGGGATAACCGAGAGAGAGAGGAGGGCGATGAGGATTTTCCATCGCAGGGTCAGGTTCTTCAGCATAAAATTTCCCAATCTTTTATGGTTGATCCGAGCGCCCGGACCGATGGCTGCGACAAGCAGGTTGGTGCGTCGTTTAGTGGACGGCCAGCGGGAAGAATTTCTTGGCCATGAGCTTTTGTCCCTCCGGGCTGCGGGCAAAGTCGATGAAGCGCAGCGCCACCGGTCGCGGGGAGGGACCGGTGACCAGGGTCAACGGTCGCAGTAACGGGTAACGATGAGCGGTGACCTCGGCCAGCGACGGCTCGATTCCGTCGACCCGCACCCGCTTGACGGCAGGATGATCGATCATGCTCATGCTCAGGGCGCAAATCGCCGTTGGCAATTGCGCCACCTGCTGGTCGCCATCAGTGACCAGGGGGGTGATCAGGGCCGTCGTCGTCGGCTTTCTCCCGTGCAGAATCAGCTGTTGCACGGCGGCATAGAGGCCCGAGCCGGCGGGGCCGAGGACGACAACGACCGGCTGGTCCCGTCCGCCCAGCTCTTTCCAGCTGACGATGGCGCCGCTGAAGATGCCGCGTAGCTGGTCTTGGGAGAGGCTGCTGATCGGATTGGAGCGGTGGATCACGAAAACCAGGGGGTCCCAGCCGATCTGGTACTCCTTGAGTCCGGCCGCTTTTTCGGCAGCGTTCAAAAAGCGGCCGGCTCCGGCGATATCAACCATGCCCGCCTGGAGTGTCTGTATCCCGGCGTCGGAATTGCCGCCGGAGATGGAGAAGGTGATGTTGGCGGTTTTGCTAAAGACAGTCGTCGCTTCCGGCATGAAGTCGCGTTGCAGCGTGGTGGCGCCGGCATAGCGCAGAGGCGCCTCGGCAGCGGCCGAGGCGGGGAGGAAGAGGCCGAGGAGGGCAACGGCCAGAAGGTCCCGGAAATAATTGACTGGATGGAAATTTTTCATCGTCGGTCGATGCCTCGCGCCGAAGGGGAGAGCCCCGCGTCGGAAAATAGCATTTTCTAACCGGGACTGGCAAGAGCAATTGCGCGCGAATATGGCACTTTGCCGCTGTTTCCTCCCAATGCCCAGGAGAGATTAATGCCCGGTCAGGGCAAAAATAAAGGGCTACCGTCGCCGGCAGCCCTTGTCTCATTGTTGTCTGGCGGAGAGGGAGGGATTCGAACCCTCGGTACCTTGCGGTACACACGATTTCCAATCGTGCACCTTCGGCCTCTCGGTCACCTCTCCGCAGGGGCGTTACAATACACAAAGGTCCCCGGTGTGTAAAGGGTTTTTATGCGGGGACGGCCGGGTCGCTCCTTGTGCCGGCGAGGGATTTTAAGGTATAAGGGGCGTGGCTCGAATCTGTCAATATTTGCCACGGTTTTCCATGACAACAGCAATCATCACCCTGGAGCAGGCCCTCGCCCTGCGGGATAAGGGGGCACTCCTCATCGATGCGCGTTCGCCGGCGGAGTTTGCCGAAACGACCATTCCCGGTGCCGTCAACGTTCCCCTCTTCGACGACCTTGAGCGCGCCGAGGTCGGCACCCTCTACAAGGAGGCCGGGAAAAAGGTTGCCCTCAAGCGCGGCATGGAGCTGGTGGCGCCGAAGATCCCGGCCCTGATCGCCATGGTCGAGGCGGCCAGCGGCGAGCGCCGCGGGCCGGTGCTGGTCTTTTGCTGGCGCGGCGGCATGCGCAGCCGGGCGCTGACCACCTTTCTCGAGCTGGCCGGGATCACCGCGCGCCAGATCGAAGGGGGGCACAAGGCATTCCGCGCCCTGGTGCGGGATTTCTTCGAACGCGGGGAGTGGGGGCGGTTGCTGGTGTTGCGCGGCCTGACCGGGGTCGGCAAGACCCGCCTGCTCCTGCGCCTGCAACAGGAAGGCTATCCGGTCATCGACCTGGAAGGGTTGGCGCACCATCGCGGCAGTGCCTTCGGTTACCTCGGCCTGCCGGCACAGCCGAGCCAGAAAGCCTTCGAGGCGCGGCTCTGGGATGCCCTGCGCCGCGTCCCGGCGGCCGGCTACGCCCTGGCCGAAGGGGAAAGCCGCCACATCGGCCGGCTCATCCTGCCGCAGCGGGTCCACCAGGCCCTGCAGGTCGAGACCTCCCTGTGGATCGAGGCCTCCCTCGACTACCGGGTCGCCGTCGTTCTCGACGATTACCCAGCCTGCGAGGAGTTGCAGGAGGCTTTTCTGCGGCCGTTGCAGCTGATCCGCCCGCGTCTCGGCGGCGAGGCCCACGACCGTCTCGTCGGTCACCTGCAAGCCGGGCGCTGGGCCGAGCTGGCCCGCGAATTGATGGTGCTCTACTACGACCCCCTGTACGACCATACCTGTCCGGATAATCGGATCGATATTGCCATCGAGCCGGAAGGAGAAGGGTTGGTGCGGCTCAAGGCCGCTATCGCCCGGCTCCTCGCCGCGCCGCCGGGGGCTTTACTTTCACCCCCGGCCGCAGGATAATCACGCCATGGTCGCCAAACCCGCCCCCATCCCCCTCGATTGTAATCCCCTCTGCGCCAAGTGCCGCCGCACCTGTCGCCAGCCAGCCGGGGCCCTTCTCGTCGACTGCCCCCGCTTCCTCCCCTATCCCTTCAAAATCGCCAAGCACCGCTACGAGCAGATCGACCTCTTCGGGGATGAATCCTAGACCACAGAGGGTCGTTCTGTGTAGTGCGAAGACGGCACTGCGCTTGCCCTGCTCGCCACTCGCAGCGCCGATAACAATCCCTCCAATTCCTGTCGCCGTCCGCCTTGAGTGGCGATGGCCAGTGCTTGATCTATCCGTCCAATGCTAAAGAGTGCTGATATCATCAGTTGCCGCGCCGCATAGCGTTCCCGGCGGGTCTTGCGCCTTTCGCTCGCCGCCAACGCCGCCGCACAGTAGTTATCGACCTGCGCGGTTCGGCCCAGTGCCGCTGCCCCTTGCGCTAGTCCGCACCAGCCATGTAGTTGCAACCATGGTTCGGTCTCCGCCGTCACCGCTGCTTCCATCTCCGCCAGCAACTCTTCGGCTCGCGCATTTTCCCCGCACTCGACCAAGACCTTCAATTGATCACCAAGCCAAGGATAAAACCACCATTCGCCGCGATGCAAGCGCCACAGGGTGTCGGCACGGCGAAGGCAACTCGCGACATGTTCCTGTTCGTTCCGGGTGTGATAGGCGCGGGCCAACATTGTCAGCGCGGCGATGCGCTCGAACTCCGGCGGCAGAGCCAGAACCAGGCGTTCGGCCGCGAGCATGTCGCCCTGCTGCAGCAGGGCTTCAAGGTGTGAAAAAGGGGAAGCAGAGTCCGGCGCTGACTCGGGTTTAACCGTTAGTTTGCGCAGTTCTTCTTGAGCAAGCCGCAGCGCCGGACCGCGATCAATGGCGGTCAGTGTCTGTCTGGCCAGTTCGGTGCGGCCGCCGCTGGCGAGGCGGCGGGCAAAGCAGAGTCGGGCCGAGTTGCGCCCGTGTGCGGGTAATTCGCCGATACGTTGTTGAATCTGTGCGATGAGTTGGTCAACCGTCGGCAGCGACATGGTTGGTCATCTCCCGCAGCTTGTCGACGATACGCACCATCCCCCAGGTGTCGAGATGGCAATAGTCGAGCATGTCCTGACGCAAGCGCGCGGCGGCTGCGCTGTCGGTGCCGGCGAGGAGTTCCAGCCATCCCTGCGCGGCGTCGCTGCCGTTGCCGATGGCCAGGGTGGCGTAGGAAAGCTCCGGCACCAGCGCCGGCAATACGCTCTTGATGGAGTAGGAACCGTGCAGCGGCCAGAGATAAATCTCCTTGCGCCGGAACGGGGCCATGAGATCGACGAAACGCTCGGGAAGGGCAGCGAGTCCGGCGGCGAGTTCGGGGAAGTCGGCGATCAGTTCGTTGAGGCGGCCGATTTCGAAGACCTGGTTGAAGGCGACGATGCTGCCGCTCTCCGGCAGGTGCTGCAACAGGGTGGCAATAAAGGCCGGGCGCGGATCGCTCTGGTCGGCTTCGGCGAGGAAGGCGTGATGGCGCACTGGCCCGTCCGGCACATCTTGAATGTGCAGGGAATATTGGAAGACGATTTGCTGATAAGGGTGCGAGCGGTCGTAAAGGGGGACCGGGACCATGTAGGTCGATTCGAAATCGAGATAGCTGATCGGATAGGTCAGTTCGCCGAGGAAATCGCGTATCGCCCCGGTGTCGATCCGGTTCTCCTGCCGCAAGGTGCCGGCGACCTGCAGTTTCTGGCGCCAGCCGAGCTGGTCAGCCGGCACATCCTCAAGACGCACGATCCCCTGACGATAGAGGGCAAAGGCATCGGGCTTGCCGTGATCGCGCAGGTCGAAGACCGACGGACTCGGGATGTGTGCCCAGCAGTGGCCGGAAAAGTCGCAGGTATAGGGATCGTCACAGTGCGGGCCGATGTCGATCACCGGCTCGGGCCCGGCGAGGAGTTGCATCTGTTCGGCAATAGCGGCAACAACATCGGTTTGCCGGGCTTCGGCCTCGGTGGTGACGTCGAGCCGGGTGAAGAGGGACTGCACGTCGATCTCCCCCTGGCGCACGTATTCCGTATTGATGTGTATCAGGCTGGCCTGCGCTACCGTCAGCCCGCAACCGCGCAAGACATAGAGCTGCACGGCGATGTCATCGAGGTAGACCTCCTTGAGTTTGGTCGATGATTTGACTTCGTACAGTTCCCAGCCGTTCGCTCCCCGGTGGAGGATGTCGGTCTTGACCAGCACGCCTCCATACTCGAAGGTCGCCTCGTAGAGAGTCGTTACCCCGGATACAATCGCTTCGGCGGTGCGTTTCAACTGCTCGCTCAGCGTCCCGTCGTCATAGGCGAACTCGATGCCGCCGGGGAAGAGTTGCTGGGCCAGTTGGCCGACATCGGTGCCGCTCGCGAAGATGGCCTCCTGCGCGTCGGTGGTCTCGTCGCGCAGTTCGGGGCGATGGCGATGCAGCCAGAGGGATTTGTGGCACTGCCGGCCGCGGATGAACTGGGATTTACTGAGCATGCAGAACTCCTGTGTTGATGGGTACGAAAAGGTTAATCGAAATGTGTGTCGGAATATGTCACTTGTGAAATTGAGCCGATGTTTGTCGGTACGTCAGTCGTCCTGTCGACCTGATGTCACGAATCTGGCAATGTAATCCCTGGCGAGGTCCATGCCGACCTTGGCATCGACCAGTCTGGCGCGGGCGGCCAGCCACCGGCAACATCGTTCCATTTCGGTTTTGGTATGTAGGTTTTGTGCCAATAGCCAGATGATATCCTCGTGCGGATTGAGGCCCATGGCGTTGGCAATCTTGGCCAAATCCATTTCTCGAAACCGCAGACTATTATATTGATCGAAGTCTGCAATTTCGCATGATTCAAGACATCTGCGAATGCGCGAATCCAGACCGAAGATTTTTTCCGGCAGGAGATCCGAGGTAATAACGACCTGTTTACCCTCTTCGAGGAGTGACGACAACACGAAGGAGAATGCGTGCTCCGCTTCCTCCTTTCCGGCAAGATCAGGAAGATTGTCGAACAGCAGGACATCCACCTCACTCAGTCGTTCAATGTATCTGTTTCTGGTCGATACGAATCCGGAACGGGTATCCTGGATCAAGTGCCGTCCGCTTGTCAGAACAACGCGGGCATCCGGTCGTGATATCAGGATGGCATTGCCGATGGCATGTAGCAGGGTGCTTTTCCCGTGACCGGTAGCACCAAATAAGAGCACGGGATTATATGCCTGTCCTGGATTTTCTGCTACGGCACGTCCCACCGCGTAAGCAAAACTCATGGGATGGTAGGTATGAAGTTTATCGAAGGTTAATTGTGGATCGAGTCCCGTTTCAAGGGGGGGTGCTTCCGGGTCATAATCATAACTTAAACGCTTATAATCCAGGAGCCTAGCCAACAGAAGCGAATCGGACGCCGATGCCATGGTGGTAGAGAATTTTTCAAATATATAACATCCCTTTGCAAAGCCGTAGCAGGTTGTCGTCACGAAATGAACAGAGCCGATTTCATAGCTATTGTCCGAAAGGAATGCGTCGAACTGATCTTTGCTCGGAAGATGGACGTTCAGTTCGCATGAAACTAAATCTCCAAAACCGGAACCATGCGTACAAAAGCCAAAGATGGTTCCAATGCGGAGGCTTAAGTCATACTCTACGTTCTCGATCAACAGGACGGTGCTTATGGAAAATCGCCCTTTTCTCTCCAGATTGCGAAGCAGCAACATTTCAGCATTGGATAACGTCGGCACATTTACCTCCTTTGGCAGGCGTGATAGTTGTGATTTCATGCGCATTGCCCCCAGTACGAGTTTGTGCTGGGAATAATCCTGATCCGTGTCAGAAGCGGACACTCCGCGCACAAAAAAGCCCCGGCGGTTGGGCCGGGGCGGAAATCTGCAGAGCGGCACCTTGCCGCCACAGCACTTGTTAACAACAGGGGTCATCTCACACCCTCAACCAAAAAATGGAAGAGTTGTGCCTTTTCCGAAAAGTCACCCAGGGCGCCATCTAGCTGAATTTCTACAGCAGGCCCAAGCTGCACAAAATAGTCAATGTGCTCCGGAAAGATGACAAGTTCAACCTCGCCGTGATCGTCGCGAAACAAACCATACCCCAAACGCCGCCCATCGTTGGTTGGCAACACTCTAAGTTTACAGAGCTTCCCAACCAGTGAGGCGCGAGCGCCGCACACCATATGAATGAAGTCGATGGTTGTGCAAGGTGTGTAGTGTTTGGTGCTGTCTGTGATTTCTTGTCCAAATAGTTCCAATAAACTTGCATGCTCCCTCTCTGTAACAGATGTCAGTTCTGGTTCATAGAGAGTGAGAGTAATCCCCCATTCGTGCTTGATAATTCCGTAGTTATTGCAGGTTGCGCAATAAATGGCCCCGGACTGCATAAAACTCAACCATTTTTCTTCTTCGACTAAATCTGCGCAGGCATAAATATTGATCTCGAACGGCCTCAAAAAACAATCCAAACCGCGACAATTGGCCTGAATCTCAAATTTCCCTATATCGAGATCAATGATTTTGTCATTCGGATCAGCAACACCCTCTTTGCGCCAATAGGAGCGAATAGAGTCAATGATAACGATAGTTTTGAGTTGAATACGTTCTTCTGCAAAGAAAATTTCAAGTGGATCAACTTGTTCTGGCGTGGAATCCATGGTTGCTCCTTACGAGATGTTTTCTACTTGAATGAGATTGGTCCGAAATAGTGGCCACCATGTAATGGCGAGGCAGTCATTGGCGAGAATCTGCCGCACCACCGCGAGAAGTTCGTCGCGGCCAAGGACAGGCGGGCCGCCGGGGCGTAGCTGACCAGAAAGACAAGGGGTTGGTAAGTTTCGTGCGGTTCACCCAGTGTTATGGCGCCACGCAGGTACCACCCAGCCGCATTGCGATGATCTGACAGCAGATCGACTATGTTCACCGCCCACGTCACCTTGCCGCAGCAGTTGTCCGTGCATTTGATCTCTCAGCCCATATCGGTCTCCAGTTTGTGTTTGTCCCAAGGATAAACCTGGGCCGTGTCAGAAGCGGTCACTCTGCACACAAAAAAGCCCCGGCGGTTGGGCCGGGGCGTAGTTAATATGACTTTATTGCCAATGAGTTGACTATGTATGCTCTATGAATTTTTTTACAAGGGGAGCCCACGTCTCACTTGAGAATCCAGAGCTTGGATGTTTGATGCATCCTAAAATGATCTCACTGCCGTCAGGTCGCGTGATGGCCCAAAGGTCAAGCTCAGTTCCGTTTTCAGTAATAGTGCCAGTGCTTTTTCCTCCGATATTGAGCCCGTCCCAAAGTCGGTAACCAAGGACAAGAATCTTGTCTGGGGAAAGTGCATTGACCACCTGCATAAAAGGTATCTTTGCGGCCTCCCACATCTGGTTGTCAGGAGCCATTCTGGCTTCGTCAAGCGAAGCCTGAATGTAGTTGTAAAATGATACGGTTTGCCAAAAATTCTCTCTGCTTTGTTGAGAGTGATGTGCACCTGTAACGACTTGCATGATATTTGTCCAAAATGGGTGGCTCCATTTATTGTCAATATAATCCTTTGTCAACTGCCTAGTGGCGTATTTGTCGTCATCGTCAACAGAATAATGGGATTCTCCCAGGATCAATAGGTTTCCATTCCATTTATTTTCAAAATAAGCATCACCTATCCACGGTAAAAAATTTACATCACACATGCTCTGGTCAAGGTTGTGTTGCATATAATCCTTCTCCTTCGTTAGAGGTGTTGCTAGCGTAAAGATATCATCCAAGACCACGTACGACTTTCCAGATAAACCTGCGATTCCTCATTCCCCAGCACGTCATGAGCCAGTACAACCACGCCGCGATGATAACCTTGCGCCGTCCACTTGTAAAGGCGACATGCAAGACCGTAAACGGTCAAATCGTGGGTACCGTCGGCGATCTTCTTCGGTTCAATGCTTAAGTAGACATGAACTTGATCTCCTATGGGTGCTCCGAACCGCGTTCGGCTGATAAATTGTAACTCCTCGACCAGGCGCCCGTGAAACCAAACCTCATAGATGTCGTAAAAGTCTATCTCCGGTACGGATACCTCTCCGCCCTTCGCCTCTTCCTCGATGTGTTCGTTCAGCTTGATCTTCCAGCCGCGTTTCTCCGCCAGTTGTTGTCGCTGCTGGGCGCGCTCCAGTTTCTGTTTGCGCCGCCTTAATGCCGTCTCGGCATCGGCCTTGGCTTTGAGCCGGGCCATGTAGTCAGGTTTGCAGATTGCTTCCATGCGTGTCTCCTCAATGGGTTTCGGTATCACCCGTTTGAGGAGGTAATCAGGGCCTGAATTTTTGAACCGCTGTAAATTATTTTTCGCCAATCAAGAATAAAATAAGGAGGGCGGATACTTTCTCTAAAGTGCCGCCCCCCTCTAATGCTTCCCTCGTCTGGGTGTTGCCAACCTTGTTACACGACCCTGATCTCAACCTTCCCATTGACCGCCTGGGCGTAGCGTTTCAGCGACCTCAGGCTGGGCAGCGGATGCCCGGATTCAAGGCGCGCAACAACCGATTGGGTGGTTCCCATCCGTCGGGCGACTTCTTCCTGGGTCAAATGAGCTTTCTTCCTCGCCTCGATGAGCTGGGCCGCCAGGGCGAACTCATCTTCGAGCTGCACAAACGCCGCATGGAATTCCTCATCCTGCAAGAGTTCCTGTTTTACCACCGCCATCTTTTTACCCATGATCGATCTCCTTCATTCGCGACAGCGCCAGAATAGCGCAGAGAAAGGTACAAAAGGAACTATCTTCCCCTCAGCGCCCAATGATCGGAATTCCCCTTCAGCGAAGAACCCCCAAATTCCTCCTCTCTTGTAATTTGCCGCAGTCAAGGGCACAATGACAGACGGAAAAAGATAACTTAATCACCAGGGAGGATGCTATGCCGATGGCGCTGGAAAAATGTTTTGACGCATTGGTCAGCGATGTGCAGGCGATGCAAAAGGAGCTGATCCTTGCCAAGATGAGCAAGGTTAGGCATCTCCATCGCCGCCGGGGTTCGTGGGACGCGCTGGCGCAAAAGGTCGCGGCTGCCTGGGATAACGTGCCGGCGGTCGATGAAATTGCCGCGCAGCGAGAAAAACAATGGTGAAGTCGGTCACTGTCGATAGTTCAGTCATCATCTCGTCGCTTTTGCCGTCCGAAAAACGCCACGTTGAAGCAATTGCCCTATGGAACAAAGTGCTGAGCGGCGAAACCCCGGCAGTCATGCCTTATTCGATATTGGTGGAAGTCGTCGCCGCTGTCCGTCGGCGCACCGGGTCGCAAGATCTGGCGCTTGAAGTTCTCAAGGCGCTGGAAACGCTTGATACGGTTTCGTTTGTCATCCTCGATGGGCGTTCTTCCGCCAAGGCCGCACGGATTGCCGCCAGCACCGGATTGCGCGGCATGGATGCACTGGTGGTCCAGGTGGCGAAGGAGTACAAAGCCGAGTTGATAACGTTCGATCTGGAAATGGAACAAAAAGCCGCAACGATTTTGTGATCCACCCGTGAATGCCGGAAGGAAGTGAAACAGAAAAGGGGCAGGCTGATATCAGCCTGCCCCGATGTATATTCTTGTGCTGCCTGGCGATTATCCCAACCTATTCAAAAATGCCACCACTTTCGGGGTGAACTTCTCCGGTTCGACGAGAAACGAATCGTGGCCGTAATCCGAGTCGATGAGGTGATACTCCACCGGCTTGCCGAGGCGGCGCAGGACGGTGACGACCTCTTCGGTCTGCCCCGGCGGGTAGAGCCAGTCGGAGGTGAAGGCGAACCAGAGGGAGGGACAGCTCAGGTGTGACAAGGCGTCGTCGAGGCCGTCGAAGTTCCAGGCGACATCGTAGAGATCGAGGGTCTTGGCCAGATAGAGAAACGCGTTGGTGTCGAAGCGCTCGACGAAGCTGGCGCCGTTGTAGGCGAGGTAGCGTTCGATCTCGAAGCGGCCGAAGAAATCGAAGAGACCGTCGGTGGCGGTGAACTTGCGGCCGAACTTGAGGTGCATCGAGGTGTCGGACAAAAAAGAGATATGGCCGACGGCACGGGCCAGGGCGAGACCGTCGGCGGGGGGGTGCTCCGGTTTGTAGTTGCCTTTTTTCCACAGGGGGTCGTTGAAGACCGCCTGGCGGGCGAGGGCATTGAGGGCGATGGCCATGGGCGAGGTGCGGCCGGTGCCGGCGATGGGGATGATGGAGCGGACCACTTCCGGATAATGGATCCCCCACTCCAGCGCCTGCATCGCCCCCATGCTGCCGCCGATGACGGTGAGGAGGGAGGGGATGTCGAGGCGGTCGAGGAGGAGTTTCTGCGCCCGCACCATGTCCCGGGCCATGACCACGGGAAAGGTGAGGTTGTAGGCCTTGCCGGTGCGCGGGTTGATGCTGGTGGGGCCGGTCGAACCCTTGCACGAGCCAATGACGTTGGAGCAAAGGACGAAGTAGCGCTCGGTGTCGAGGACTTTGCCCGGGCCGATCATGTCGTCCCACCAGCCGGCCTTGCGGTCCTCTTCGCTGTGGCGGCCGGCGGCGTGGGCGTCCCCGGTCCAGGCGTGGCAGACGAGGATGGCGTTGGAGCGGTCGGCGTTGAGGGTGCCGTAGGTTTCATAGGCGAGGCGCAACGGTCCGAGGAGGCGGCCGCTCTCCAGCTGCAACTCGACCTCGAAGTCGGCGTATTGGGTGGTGACGATCCCGACCGAAGCGGACAAAGACTGACTCCTAATCCTAAAACGTAAAAAGGCCCCTTCTCGAAAAGATGAGAAGGGGCCTTCACGGATACGGTAGGGGCAAAAAGTATCGGTCGGGCTCCGTCCCCATCTTTCCCGCCGCGGCGCAAAGCCGAAAGCAGGAAGGAATTAGCACCTGACGTCCGCCGCAGCCTTGGCGAAGGGGACCGGTTGCTGTGGTTTCACAGGGCCTTATCCCTCCACCACTCTTGATAAAGACGATGCTATGCGGTTGTGAGGCAGGACTCTACCGGAAAGGTTGGATCGTGTCAAACGCTTTCAGCTGGCGCTTTCAGCTGGGGGGTTGCGCTGGAGAAGAAGTGTCCGGGGCGAGAGGGAGGATAACGGTGAAGGTGACCCCTGCGCCGGGGCTGCTGGTCGCGTCGATCTGGCCGCCATGAGCTTCGACGATAGCCCGGGTGATATAGAGGCCGAGACCGGTGCCAGAGGGGGCGTGATCGGAAGCGTCGGCCCGGTAGAATTTTTCGAAGATTCTTGCCAGGGTCTCCGGAGAGAGCCCCGGACCTTCGTTGTGGAGACGCAGGCGAAAACCGGCAGGAACCGTTTCGCCACTGATCTGGATGCGGCTGCCGGAAGGTGCGTACTTGACCGCGTTGCTGAGGAGGTTCTCGAGAATCTGGGTGAAGCGGTCCTTGTCGACCAGGAGCAGGGGGCAGCGGCCGGGGAGGCGGACCTCAAAGCGGTGGCCGCTGTTGCGGGCGCGGTAGCTGGCGAGAAGAGCATCGAGAACCGGTTTGGGGCGGCAGGGAGAGGGGTCGAGGGGGACCGCGCGCCCGGCTTCGATGCGGCTGACATCGAGAAAACGATCGACCAGGCGGGAGAGGAACACGCCCCGTTCGTGGATAATGGCGAGGTATTCGTCCCGCGTCACCGGGTCGAGGTCTTTCTCCAGCTGCAAAACTTCACTGAAGCCGATGATCGCCGTCAGCGGCGTCTGGAATTCATGGGCGGCGGTGGAGACGAAGTCAGTGCGCAACCGGTCGGTTTCCCGCTCCCTGGTGACGTCGACAAGAATGCCGACGATGCCGGCGACACGGCCGCTGTGATCGTTGTAGGTCGCTTTGCGACAGGCGACCTCGCGCTTCTTTTGGTCACGACCGGTAAAGGGGAGTTCATAATAGCAGCTGCCGGGGTGGGCCAGGAGGTCGCGGTCGGAGGCCAGGTGCACCGCAGCCTCTTCAGCGGTCAGGACATCGCTGACCGTATGGCCGAGCAGCTCGGCCCGGTGAATGCCGATGAGTTCCTCGAAAGCGCGGTTGCAGCCGCGATAACGACCCTGGATGTCCTTGAAAAAGACCGGGGTGGGGATTTCATCGACCAGGGTGGAGATGAGGGTCAGCTGTGCCGCCAGCTCATCTTCGGCCGTGCGGCGCCGTTCGACTTCGCCGGCGAGTTCGCTGTTGCGTGTCTGCAGATCGAGTCGCGCGGCTTCCAGTCTCGTAATCATGCGGTTGAAGCTGGCGGCGAGCCGACCGATCTCATCGCTGCCGCCGATGGCGATCGGCGTAGTGTAATCGCCTTCGGCGACGGCAGCGGTGGCTGTGGTCAACTGCTGTAACGAAAGGACGATGGCGGTCGAGAGAGGAATGCTCAAGAGAAAGGCGATGGCCCCGAAGGTCAAGGTGATGATGAGAATTTCCCCGCTCAGCGCGTTGACGGCGCGGCTGATCGGCTCAGTTGAAATGCCGACCCTGACCTGCCCCAGCCCTCCCCCTGCACCGATCGGCGCGGCGATATCGTAAATCGGTCCCTGCTCTGTCGACAGGTAGCGCAAGTGAAAACGTTCGCCGGCGGCAAGAGTGTTGGCGGTCAGCAGTTCGCCGGGGAAGGTGCGGCCGAAAGTGTGAGCCAGAACTTCGTTGCCACGGGGACGTACGAAAAAGATGTAGACGATGTCTTCTTCGGTTTGCGCTTGTTCGATGGCCAGCAACTTCAAGCCAAGCCGATCACGGGCCAGGACCGGGTCTGCTGCCTGCCGTGCCAGGTTGCAGGCGATGGAGACGCCGCGCTTTTCCAGCTCCTGGCGCAGCTGTCGTGAAAAGTTGTATTTGACAACAATGGCGCTGGCGAGGCCGATGAAAAGGATCAGTCCGCCCAGGGTCAAGAGAATTTTCTGGCGCAGGCCCAGCGACAGGGTCATGGTTGTTTACGCTGGGCAGGCTGGCGCTGTACGGGGGGGAGCATCTGGCGGATGCTGTCGTAGGCGCTGTCGTCGATCAGGGCAAAGCGGTCGATGTTCATCCCTTTGAGAATCTTGGCGCCTTCGGCATTTTCGTGCATGCCCAGGAGCGCTTGGCGCAACTGGTCGCGGCGACCTGCATCGAGGTGCGGGGCGACGACGACCGGCGGTATGCCGTAGGGATCGCTGCGGGCGATGATGCGGGTTTTGGCGGTGAGCTCGGGATGAAGCTTGGCCGCGTATTCCCAGATCAGGCTGTCGACGGCGGCGCCGTCGACCAGATGCTCGGCGACGGCGCGAATGGAGCGGTCATGACCGTAGGTGAAGGAGGTGGAGCGGAAAAACTGTTCCGGGGTCTCGCCGAGGCGGGCCAGCATCGCCGTCGGCACCAGTTTGCCGGAGTTGGACTGCGGATCGGTAAAGGCAAAGTTCTTGCCGCGCAGGTCGGCGAGGGAGCGGGCCGGGCTGTCGGCAGGGACGATGAGGTAGGAGTAATAGACGGCCTCCCCCTTGACCACCGGTGCCACCAGCAGGGTCAGACCGAACTCGTCGTGACCGGAGACGTAGGGGCCACCGCAGACAAAGGCGAAATCGGCTTTGCCACTTTGCAGGAGTTTATTGGTCTCGGCATAGTTGCCGGGGTCAAGGGGATGGATGGTGACATTGAGGCGTGTTTCCAGGTAGTCGAGGAGCTCGCGGTAATAACCGTAGCCCTCCTGCGGCGTAATCATGGCGCCGACACAGACGGTCAGCTCCGCCCGGCTATCCGTTTGCTCTGTCGGGACCGTTTGCCGCTTGTCGAGGCTGACCGGCAGCGGCTTCTCCTCCGGCGAGCAGCCGGGGAGAGACGCGACCAGCAGCACAGCGTACAAGAGGCGGAAGATCGACGATGCAGGTTGTGACATGGGTGCCTCCTCATCCCCCCGAATCTGTGCAGAGTCTAACCTAACTTGGCGGAGGAGGGAAGAAAGGAAAAGACCGGCGCGCTAATTCGGAAAGGCAATTCTGTTGACAGGCGATGAACACGCGACCTATCTTGCTCCCTGCCACATGCCTCATCAATCCATTGTGCGAGCCATACCATGCAATTTCCCCCCCAGCTCGTTTTGGCCTCGGCCTCACCGCGACGCAGCGAATTATTGGCCCGCCTCGGCATCCGTTTTGCCGTAGCGCCGAGTGCCATTCCCGAAGAGCCTCTCCCCGGCGAAAGTGTCGTTGACCATGTCCTGCGCCTGAGCCAGGAAAAGGCGCGCGAGGTGGCGGCCCGGCCGGAGGTCGCCGGGCGCTGGTTTCTCGGCAGCGACACCGAAGTCGAACGCGATGGGGTGGTTCTCGGCAAGCCGGTGGATGCGGCAGCGGCGGCGGCCATGCTCCGCTCCCTGTCGGGGCGCGCCCACCAGGTGGTCTCGGGCTACGCCGTTTACGATCGCGTCAGTGGTGAAATGACCGCTGGGACGGTGCTGACAAAAGTTTTCTTCAAGGATTTGACCGAGGTGGAGATTTCCGGCTACATCGCCAGCGGCGAACCTTTCGATAAGGCCGGCGCCTATGCCATCCAGGGGCTCGGCGCCTTCATGGTCCGCGCCATCGATGGGAGTTACACCAACGTCGTCGGCCTTCCCCTCTGTGAAGTCGTCACGGTTCTGGAGCGTCTTGGCGCCATCACCCTTTTTGCCGACCCTTTGTAGGGACAGGCTTCGTGCCTGCCCTGGGCACCCACAAGGGGTACCCTTACAGGATATTCATCATGTCTTTTGCCGCCAACCTCGCCGCCATTCAGACCCGTATCGCCGCTGCCTGCGCCCGTTGCGGCCGCGACCCGGCAACCGTACGCTTGCTGGCGGTGAGCAAGACGGTGGCGGTGCCAGGGGTGGCCGAGGCGGTGGCGGCAGGGCAGCAGCTCTTCGGCGAGAACTACGTGCAGGAGTTTGTCGCCAAGGCCGCGCAACTGCCGCCGACTCTTGAGTGGCATTTCATCGGGGCGCTGCAAAGCAACAAGGTTAAATATCTGGCGGGGAAAGTCGCTCTCATCCATTCCGTCGACCGCCTGACCCTGGCCCGGGAGATCGACCGGCAGTGGGGGAAGCTCGGACTGTGCGCCGATATCCTCCTCGAAGTCAATCTGGGCGACGAAGGGAGCAAGGCCGGCAGTGGCGCTGCCGAGGTGCTGGCCCTGGCGACCGCCGTCGCCCGGCTGCCGCATCTGCGCCTGCGCGGTTTGATGGCTCTCCCGCCGTTCCTCGACGATCCGGCAGCGGTGCGTCCCTACTTCCGCCGTCTGCGCGAGCTGGCGCTGGAGCTGAGCCGTGCCTTGCCGGGGATCGAACTCCCCGAACTCTCCATGGGGATGAGTCACGATTTCGAGGTTGCCATCGAAGAAGGGGCGACTTTGATTCGCGTCGGCACCGCCCTTTTCGGTGCCCGCCCGCCGAAACCGCCGGGGTGATTAAATCAATCGTCCCAATCCGAGTTCATAATCCAGAGCCGATGTCCTACACGACCTTACTTTTCGATCTCGATGGCACCCTGGTCGATTCGGTGGCCGATCTCGCCACTGCCGTCAACCTGTTGCGCGCTGAACTGGGACTCCCTCCTCTGCTGCCGGTGACGGTGCGGGAACTCGTCGGTGACGGGGCGCGCGAACTGGTGCGCCGGGCCCTCCCGGAAGGGGTGTTCGCGGAGGCGCGATTGCAGCGATTTCTCCTTCTCTATGGCGAACATCTTGCCGACCAGACCATGGTTTACCCCGGCATCCGTGAACTTCTGCAGATTTTCCCTCCCGCCTCCCTCGCCGTTGTCACCAACAAACCGCTCGGCCTGACCCTGCGCCTGCTGGAACGACTCGATCTCGGGGATCGCTTCGGCGCCGTTATCGGTGGCGACAGTTGTGCGGTCAAGAAACCGTCGCCGGTCCCGATCCGCCTCGCCCTGCATCGCCTCGGCCGCCCGACGGCCGGCGCCCTCATGATTGGCGATCACCATACCGACCTGCGCGCCGGGCATGGGGCCGGGGTCGCCACCTGTTTCTGCGCCTGGGGGCTGGGGCATGACGACGGCCTCATCCCCGACCTGCGCGCCGCGACCGTCGCCGAGCTGGCGGCCCTGCTCGCATGAAGTCCGCGGCCCTCGACCTGGCTCAGCCGTTGACGCAGAAGGAGATCGCCCTCTTCTTCTTCCCGATGCTCCTCAACGTGCAGATGATGAGCATCTCTCATTCAGTCATCAATGCTTTCCTCGCCCGCGAGGCCGAGGCGATCACCGCTCTCGCCGGTTTTTCGGTGGCGATGGTGATTCATCTCCTCCTCGCTTCCCCCTCCTACCAGAACCACACCATCACCATCGCCATGGTGCGCGGGCGCAAATCGTACCGCGGAACGGTGATTTTCGTCATCGTCGTCGCCTTCTGGGTCTCCCTCCTCCTCGCCCTCCTCGCCTTCACCGAGGTCGGCGATTTTGTCCTGCGCAGCGGCCTCGGCACCACCGGGGCGGTGGCGACGCAAGCCAAGGAGGCCCTGGGTCTCTGCGTCTTTCTCCCCTTCATCACCGGCTTTCGCGGTTTCTTCCAGGGACTGCTCATGCAGCAGCGCCATACCGCTCTGGTTTCCACCGCCACCGGAGTCCGGGTCGGCGCCCTTTTTCTCTTGCTGGTCGTCGGTCGCCGATGGTTTTCCGGCGTCGCCCTCGGCGCCTTCGGGCTGGTCGGCTGTGTCGCCGTGGAAACCCTCCTGGTCGGTTTTTTTGCCCTGCGGCAACCCCCCCAATACCTGCCGAGCAGTCATCCCGAACGGGGCACCACCGAGATCCTGCGTTTCGGTTTTCCCCTCGCTTACGCTTCCTGTCTGCAACAGACCATCCCCATCCTCATCAGCGCTCTCCTTGGCCGCCTCCCCGATGCGACTGTCGCCCTGGCCGCCTACGGCGTGCTGCGCGGCTTTCTCTTCCTCCTCGCCGGACCGATGCGCAACCTGCAGCAGGCTTACCAGACCCTGGTGCGGGGTCCGCAGGACTTTGGGGTGGTCATGCGTTTCTGCCGCCGGGTCGGCAGTGCCCTCGCCGTCGGCATCCTTCTCATCGCCTTTCCCCTGCGCGGCCCCGTTCTCGGCACCCTGATGGGGCTCGACCCGGCCATGTGCGACTATATCGCCCTCCCGCTCACCGCCAGTGCCCTCTATCCCCTCCTCTATGGATTTTCCAACGTCCTGCGCGGTTATTTTACCGAACTGCATCGTACCGCCGAGCTCGGCCGCTCAACCATCTACAAGGTCCTCTTTCTCCTGTGTATCTGGGCGCTGCTCCTGGTGATCCCCCTTCCCGTGCCGGGGATCGTCCTCGCAGTTTTTCTCCTCCTGGCCAGCGAGGCCGGTGAAGCGTTCTATCTCGTGTTCCGGCGCCGTTATCTGCTGGCGCACTGAAGAGGACTTGCCGGCAGCAGGGCAACGGCCGTACACTGAACCCATGGACCTCGATACGGACAAGAAACATCCCTGCCCCGATTGCACCTGCTGTCAGTGGTGCAGTGACGAGCGCTGTCGGGTGTGTCTGAAGGCTTCGACCTGCTGCAAGCGCAAGTTGAGTCTGGCCGAACAGATCGCCCGCTACGAAGAGTTCAACCGGCGCGAGAGGGAAGAGGCGGGCTGAAATACAACATCCGGAAAAGATCGCGCCGCCCAGGGATATCCCCGGGCGGCGCGTTTTCGTTGCAACCGAACTCATTCGACATTTATTCTGGTCCGCCCTCCCTCTTCTCGCCACCGAACCGTTCCCGCAACTCGAGGCGCGCCAAGGTCTCCCGCTCCTCACTGATCGCTTCAGCGCAGAATGTGCGCTGATGATAGGCGGAGAGGACGAGGATGGTTGCTCCGGCGGCAAGAACAGCCCAGAGGTTCTCCACGCTTGCTCTGGCCAGGTGGAAGAAAATATAGAAGCCGGTCAGGTAGCCGACGTGGGCGAAGCCGGAGCCCGGGGGATGACCCATGGTCATGCGCGAGAGGATGAGGACGATGGCGGAGAAACTGTAGATTACCAGGGCCAGGCTGATCAGGTTGAGGGGCGGGGCCGGTCCGAGAAAACTGCGGATTTCCGGGGAGAGGGGGAAGAGACGTTCAAGTCCGTAGTAGACGGCTGAACTCACCAGTAAAAAGAGCGCCATCGCCCACAAGCCGCGCAGGGATCTGGCCTCAAGCTGCCGGATCTTCGTTTCGGTTTGCGCGCGCAGCGTCGTCATGCCGCGATCCTCGCCCGAAGTTCGGAAAACGTCGGTTTCATGAAGTTGCCATCGTATATGCTCAGTCTTTTATTACTCCGCTCTTGGCACTAAGTACGGCGAGCTCAGCGAGCGCGGCGTGCAGTCGACGGCGCAGGCGATGATGGTTATCGGCTACGGTGCCGATCTCGTCATGCAGTCCATGTCCTTCGTCGTTCAAACTATCATTGATTTCGCGACCGGTAAAGTCTATGAGGCGCTGGATTGGGGTGATGACACTGCGCCGCAGTAGCGCCGCCACCCCGATCCCGGTGAGGATCAGGAGCATGAGGGTGAAGATGGCCATGCGCCAGCGTAGCGAGGCCAGGCTGGCCTGCAGGGGGGCAAGGTCAAAGCCGATGTCGAGAATGCCGAGAATTTTCTGCCCTTCCGGGTGGACATGGCAAGAGGCGTTGGAGCAGGACGGCTCGTTGTAGATAGGGGCGGTAACGGCGAGGATGTCCCCCCCACGCGTGCCGACGATGCGGCGGGCCTGTTGCATCTGTTCGAGGGTTGCGCGAGGCGTTGGCGTGTTGTGGCAACCGAGGCAGCCGCCGGCGTCCTTGTCGACGAAGCGACCGGTTTCAACCCGGTTGCTGGAGAAACTGATCAGCCCCTTTTTGTCGAAGATGCGCAGGTGGTCAACTTCCTGTTGCCGGCCGACGCTGTCGACGATGTTGCCGAGAGTCTCGCGATCGGCCCGCAGCATGGCAAAGCGCGTCGACTTGACGACGGTATCGGCCAGGGTCAGGGAATGAGCGACCGCATCGCGGGTCATGTCGGCCTTGATGCCGGCATAGAGCAGGATGCAGCAAACAAGGGCGAATCCGGTCACCGTCACTGCCACGGGAACGATTGCTTTGGCGCCGAGATTGTTCAACATGACCCACCTCCGTTTCCCTTTTTCGGATACTCGCCGTCGCTGTCGCAGCGGCCTCCAGCCGGCGGTCTGCGCTGCCGACTGGAGGCCTGGCCGGTTTTATGGATCGAATATGCGCTTACTTGTCCAGCCCCGTACGATAGGCGGCGACCGGTGCCGGTTCTGGAGTGTTGTGTGCGCGCACTGTTTCTGCTGCTGCCACCGGGACTTCTTGCGGGAGTGGTTTCATGGCAAAGAGAATCGGCAGACGATAGAGGATGAAGCGATAGGTGGCGACGTAGAGGGCAAAGATCGCCAGGCTGATGACGATCTCTTTCCAGTGCGGAATCTCCTGATAGAGCTTCCAGTTGAAGGCGACGAGCGCCGTGTTGAGCCGATTGAGGACGATGCCGAAGATCGTGACGAAGGCGGCGAAGCGAATCAGACCGACTTGATTGTAACGGATTCCGCGGGCAAAGAGCACGAGGGGCAGGACAACCCCAAAAAAGATCTCGAACAGGTACCATTGACCCCAACCGGTGGCGAGGTAAGCCCATTCGTTATCGTGGGCGACGGCGATGAGTTTAATGGTGAGATAGGTGATCAGACCCATGCTGGCGCCTTTGGCGAGGGAGACGGTGAGACGATCGAGACTGTTTTTGAAGGTCTCGTCGCAGCGCCAGGCCATGGTTTTGCTGACGATGGTGCTGACGGCAATGACCATGCAGAGGCCGCCGGGGATGGACGAGCAGAAGAAGTGAATCCATTGAAAGGAGGAAGAATACCACAGCGGGTGAATCTTCCCCGGAGCATAGGTAAAGAGCGCGCCGAGAGCTCCCTGGTGCAGGGTCGACAGAATGATGCCGGAGACGGTCAGGCCGACGGCGATCCGGCGAATGAAGCGCTTGCCCCATAGCCAGTTCATCCACTCGAAGAAGGAGGCCGAAACCTCGGCAATCTGCACCGAGAGATAGGTGGCGACATGCCAGCCGACGAGGAAGAGAACCGCCGCCGGGCCGAAGGCGACGGTCATCGGATAGGGGAGCCGCCAGGGCTGGCCGAGGTCGACGAGGAGGTAAACAACGGCAAACAGATAGCCGAGCAGGCCGTTCAACAAGGCCAGTCGCTCGATCGGCTCAAAATCGTGGCGGCCGAAGATCTCCACCGTCGTCCCGAGCATGAAGCCGGAGGCGGAGAGGGGGACCATGCAGAAGAGACCGAAGCCGAGAAAGAGCCCCCAGGGATAATCATTGGAGGAGTGGGTGACCGCACCGAGACCGAAGATGAAGCGTTCGAGGATAAAGGGGAGGCCGACAACCATGGCCAGCCCGAGAATCCAGTTCATCGGATTACGCACGGCTTGGCTCAGGTACTGACGCGGAGTCAGGCCGAGAAGGACTTTTTCCAGGAGGCTCCAGCGTCGGCCCGGAGCCCTTTCCTGCGAGTCGACGGGCTTGATGCCCAGGGCGATCATCGTTTTCATGGTCATGACTCCTCGTTGTTGGAATGGTCACCCTCGGTGCCGTGCTCCTGGCGTTTGGCCAGCAGGTGGAACCCGGTGAAGAGCGCCGGCCAGATGGCCAGGACCATCGGTACGGTACCCAGAAAGTCCTTGACGTTGTTGATGATCGGTTCCTTGCCCATGGTGGTGTCGAAACCGACTTGCTCAAAAGGGGCGCTGGAGAGGTACATCCAGGCGGTCCCGCCGACTTCGCTTTCGCCGTAGATGTGATCGACATAGCGATCGGGATTGGCCTTGATTCGTGCCCGTCCGATCTTCAGGAGCTCATCCCGGTAGCCGAAGGTCAAGGCTTCCTGCGGGCAAATTCCGACACAGGCTGGCGGCTGACCGTTTTTCAGCCGGGTTTCGTAGCAGAAGATGCACTTCTTGATCATCGGGTTGAAGGCGCTCGAATAGCTGTAAGCCGGGACCTGGAAGGGGCAGGCGATCATGCAGTTGCGGCAGCCGACACAAACCTTGGAGTTGTAGATGACCGCACCTTCGCGCGTCTTGGTGTAGGCATTGACAAAGCACGAGGTGAGGCAGGCCGGCTCGTTGCAATGGTTGCACTGTGACTTGCGGTAGACCGGTTTGGTCGCCCCTTCGGGGTCATAGCGATTGACGACGGTATAGGCATTCTCGTCGGTCCGGCGTTTCTGCCCCCCATGGAAGGTCTGATCGAAGACCGATTTGTCCTCGAAGGACTGGGCCGGCGGGGCCAGGCCCTGCTCCTTGTTGCAGGCCGCTTCGCAACTACGGCAGCCGATGCAGCGGGTCAGGTCGACGAGTACCCCCATGCCGTCGGGGTATCCTTCGAAAGACCCGGATGCCATGGCCTTGCAGGCAGGGGCCAAGGTGACCGCGGCGCTACCGGCCAGACTCGTCACCAAAAATTTTCTACGGCTCATTCCGCTCATGACAAGCTCTCCTTGTAGTTGTTGCCGCCCCTAGTGGGCGCCTGCCGCCGGTTTTGCCGACTGGCTGCCAGGATTGTAGAAGACTGTGCCGGCCGGGGTCTTGGCGTGGCAATCCTCGCATCCGGTCGGCCCGCCGCTCTCTTCGTGACAGTTGAAGCAGTTGCGGTGGTAGGCCGCCTTCAACCCGGGCTTGTCGATGTGGTAGCGGCCGCGATCGCGTTCCTTTTCGCGGATGAAAGCGGCGGAGAAGGGCTGGGTCGAGTGGCAGTCGCGGCAGGCCACGGTTGCCGTCGTCCGGCCCTGATGACAACCGGCGCACTGTGGCTCGGCCGTTTCCCCAGTGGTGTGGTGATGGCACTTGTCGCAGGTGGCGAGATCCTGATGCAGCTGGTGGTCAAAGGACACCCCGGCGAAGTGTTCGGAAAGGGTATCGAGGGTGACCATCCCGGGAGGGGCGGCGGCGCTTGCCAGCCCTGCCGCCGCCAGGGTCAGAAATATTCCGAATAATGAAGTCACTAGCAGTCGCATGAGCTGTCCTCTCCTTGGACAATGGGTGAATGTCGTGACCTTACTTCTTCCCGGCGACGTTCGGGCGCTGGTGGATGTAACGGTAAAACATCGGGAAAATGATGAAGAAGGCAATACAGATGAGATACTCGACTCCTTTGATGTACTGGTAGAAGTCGACCACCGTCACCACTTCGGTCACTTCCCCGATTGAGCCGAACAATTTATCCAGTAATCCGTTCACGGTTTTAGACTCCTTTCGCGAGGATACGCAGGGGTACTATTTACTTTTCAGTTTCCGCCACGGCTGCTGCGGTCTTCGTCTTTTCGGACATGAGCCCTTTGACCATGGCGAAGAGGGTGGTGATGGCGGGGATCATCTGCATGATGATCAGCAGGGCAAAGAATCCGAGGAAAATCAGGACCAACGGACCGCTTTTGTAAACCTTGGCGGTGTTGACGGCAAAGGCCGGGGCGGCAAGCAGCAGCATGGCGACGGTTCCGGTGAGCGTTGCGGTCGTTTTCATGGTGGACTCCTTTCAAGGTGTGGCCGGCTATTCAGTTGCGGCCGGGCGGTTTGCCATGTTGTCCATGCGCGACATTTTCGAAAGCGCAGGCAACGGCTTGGCGGATTTCGTCGCTGTCGCCGGGATGCACCGGGCGCAACGCGTGATAGAAGATGCCTTCGCGACGAGCCTTGCGCATCAGCGGCAGCGAGACTTCGTCGGCAACCAGGATGATGGTGAGGTCCCGGTTGCATTTTTTCAGCAGCGGGATGAATTCGGCGGCGCTGAGTTCATCGAATTCGCTGCTCAGGAGAATGACCTGGGCCGTCCTTTTGAGGATGTCATAGAGGACATTGGCGGCCGAATTGGTCACGGTGACGTTGTAGCCGGCCCCGATAAAGAGTTGAGCCATATGGATGCGGGAATCCATGTCGCCATCGGCTATAAGTAGTCCTGACATGGTCTGTTGCCTCCCTCGACGTGAAGCGATTGGACTGGAGCGCGGCCTCTCCCGGTCATTTTATGAAGACTTCTTCCCTACGCGAACGGCATCTCCCCGATGCGCGACATGGGTAAAAATCCCTCGCAAGGCCGAAACCAGCATCACCAGGGCCGGAATTGACTGAAAAGCCAGAACCAGGGCAAAAAACGCAATGAAGATCAGGGTCAGGGGGCTCATCCCGCTCCCTGCCGTACTCTCAGCGGCGAAAGCCGCAGTGGCGCTCCCGAAGAAAACCGCCAATAAATGCCGCATCATTTTTTTCATGGCCCATCTCCTTCCTGTCGAAGCTCTTTGTTGCATTGTGACCAGAGGTAGTGCAGATGTCGTGCCTATATTTAAAAAAATCTAATTAAGTATATAAGTGTCTAATATTGCGGTCTTTATCCGGCAATACCTAATGCCGAGAGAAAGCTCCCGGGAGGCTTGACTGTATGTGGGGATCAGGCAGTGAAATGGAGGGAGAATTGCGGATTCCGTCGCTAACTATCTGAAAACAATTGGATATAAAGTGAAATTGCGGGTGCATGAAACAGGCATACACTGTCAGGGAATCTATGCGCCGCAGAAGGGGGATTGACACAAAAGAGAGTGGCCCCTATGATGCGAGATTAACGACAGTTAATTTTTTCGCTGGGCGTAGGGAGAGGCGGGCACGGGAGGTCACATGGAGCAGGCCAGAATTCTGGTGGTGGATGATGATCGTGTGGTTCGCGATGGTTTGCAGCGAACCCTCGAGGGGCGAAATTTCCGGGTTGAAACCTTTGCCAGCGGGCAGCAGGCTGTCGCCAGGCTGCAGCAGGAATCGTTTACCCTGGTCGTCAGCGACCTGAAGATGCCGGGGATGAGCGGCATGGAGGTACTCAAGGCGATTCGCACCCTGCAACCCGAAGTGCCGATCATCATCATCACCGGCTATGCCACTGTCGACACCGCCGTCGAAGCGATGAAATGCGGTGCCGTCGACTATCTGGCCAAGCCCTTCACCCCCGATGAGATCGTCCAGAAGATCGGGGCCGCCCTCGAACAGAGGCCCGGTCAACTTGACGACCTGCTGCTGCACAAGGCGTTGCGCGAACACCACGGATTCGACCGTTTTGTCGGGGAGAGTGCGGAAATGCAACGGGTTTACCGGCGCATCATGCAGGTGGCTCCGACTGACAGCACGGTCCTGATTTCCGGTGAAAGTGGCACCGGCAAGGAGTTAGTGGCGCAGGCGATCCATAATCACAGCGCGCGACGGGAACAGCCTTTTGTCGCCGTCGACTGTACGTCCCTGGCGGAGAACCTGCTCGAGAGCGAACTCTTCGGTCACGTCAAGGGCTCGTTCACCGGGGCGATTCAGACCAAAACCGGGCTCTTCAAGGTCGCCGACGGCGGGACGCTCTTCCTCGACGAGATCGGCAACCTCAGTCTGACCATTCAGGCCAAGTTACTGCGCGTGTTGCAGGCGCGCGAGGTGACCCCGATTGGCGGCACCCAGCCGCTCCCCATCGACATCCGTCTGGTGGCGGCAACCAATCGCGGTTTGCGCGGACTGGTCACGCAAGGAGTTTTTCGCGAGGATCTCTTCTTTCGTCTCAATATCATTCCCGTGGAATTGCCGCCGTTGCGCGAACGCAAGGGGGATTTGCGCCTCCTCGCCGCCCATTTTCTCAAGCAGAATGCCGACGAACTGGGCAAGGAGCTGCACGGTCTCGCCCCCGAAGCCCTGGAGCTGCTGCAGCACTATCCCTTCCCCGGCAATGTGCGCGAACTGGAAAATCTCATCGAACGGGCGGCGGTGCTGGCCGAAGGGGCGCTGATTCGCGCGCACGATCTCGAATTGGGACTGCCGGAAGCGGCGGGGGCGGGGGCGGGGGAAATTCCCCAGAATTTCGGGGAGTTGCGGGAGCGTAAACGCCAGCTGCGTGAGCAGGCGGTGGAGCCGCTGGAGCGGGCCTTTCTCCTGGATGCCTTGGAACGCAACAGCTGGAATGTGACCCGTGCCGCCGAAGCGGTCGGCATGCTGCGCCCCAATTTTCAGGCGTTACTGAAGAAACAGGGAATTCACAGCCGGGGACGGCCACTCAATTAAACGGGTTTTTCTCCTTCGCCGGCCGGGGGCAGAGGGAGCAGAAGGGTGAAGAGTGCCCCTTCCCCGGGACGGCTCTCGACCTCGATCTCGCCGCCGTGGCTCTTGACGATGCCGTAGGAAACCGCCAGTCCGAGGCCGGTCCCGACGTGGTCCTTGGTCGTGAAAAAGGGATCGAAAATCTTGGAGAGATGTTCCGCAGCGATGCCGCAACCGCTGTCGCGAATGGCGACAAAGATCTGCCGCGTCGACAACTTCACTCCCGTCCGCACCGACAATACCCCCCCCTGAGGCATTGCCTGCCCGGCATTGATCAGCAGATTCATCAGAACCTGTCGCATTTGTGACGTGTCGACAAGAATCTGTAGTATCGCTGCGTCATAATCCCTGTCGACACGGATATTGAGGAAGAGGGCCTGATGCTCGACCAGGGCCAGGGTCGAGTCGAGCAGGACATTAACCGATTCCAGATCCTTGCGCGGTTCCCGCTGCCGCGAAAACTCCAGCAAGCCGCGCACAATCACGGCGCAACGCTGGGTTTCTCCCACCACCGTCTCCAGGTCATGGCGCAGTTGCGGCGGCAGATCATGTCGTTCCAGGGCCAGGGATGAGAGCATGAGGATGCCGGTGAGGGGATTGTTCACTTCATGGGCAATGCCGGCAACCAGTTCGCCGAGGGAGGCAAGGCGTTCCGCGTGCATGAGCCGGTGCTGGATCTCCTGAATTTCCTCGGCGCGCTCGGCGACGCGGACCTCCAGCGTTTCACCCCAGTTGCGCAATTCGTCCCGGGCCTGTCTCAGGTTCGCGGTCATGTCGTTGAACGATTCCGCCAACTCCCCGATTTCATCCTTGCGGATCGCCGCCACTTTTCCTTCGAGCTCGCCCCGGGCGAGACGGCGGGTATGGTCGAGCAGCTGCTGCAGCGGCCGGGTCACCAGGCTGACGGTAAGCCCGCGCAGCGAGGCGAAAAGAACCAGCAGAAGGCCGAGGGTCAGCAGGATCAGAGCGTCACGATAGGATTCGATGCGCTCATGCACCGGTGTCAGCGAGACGGTTACATCGAGGATACCGAGAAGCTTGGCGCTGGCGGGATGGGCATGACAGGCGGCGTTGACACACTCCGGCTGGTTGTAGATGCCTTTGGCGAGGCCAAGGATCTCTTCCCCGGCGGGATTGCGAAAGGTGCGGCTGCGGCTCATGCTCGGAGCCTGCGCCAGGGGGGTGTCGTGAAGATGGCAGACGTTACAGGCAGCTGCCTCCTTGTCGAGCAGCTGTCCGGTCTCGGCGGCATCGGTGGAAAAACTGATGATGCCGTCTTTGTCGACGAGGCGGATGTGGTCGATTCCCTCCTGCGCGCCGACTTCGCGAATCATCTCGTAAACGCGGGCGCGATCATCCTCCAGCATCTGGTAATAGGTGGTGCGGATGATGGTTTCGCTGAGGCTATCGACATCCTTGATCGCCTCGTGGATCCACAGATCCCTCAAGGTCCTCATATTGATGAAGGCGAAGAGGAGCATGACCCCGAGGACCAACACGCTGGTGGCGAGGGTAAATTTCGATTGCAGGGAAAGACGCACCGGGTCTCCAGGTATGAGGGTTTTCTCATTTTTACCCCCATCGCCCGGCAGATGCAAGGACTCAGGCGCGAATCATCGTCAGCAACATTTTGAACGGCTGCACCGCCCGCAGGGCGTGGGGCTGGTGGGCCGGCATGATAAGCAACTCGCCGGCGACGACCTGGTACACGGTCCCGGCGATGGTGATCTCGGCCGTGCCGTCGAGGATCTGCACTACCGCATCGAAGGGGGCGGTGTGTTCGCTCAGCCCCTCGCCGGCGGCGAAGGAAAAGACGGTCAAGGTGCCGATCTTGCGATCGACGATGGTCCGGCTGACGACGGCGCCGTCCTGGTAGGTGACGAGATCCTTGAGCACGAGAATCTGTCCGGCGAGGGTGTTCGGTTGCGACATGGGAAACCTCCTTGGCTGTGTTTGTGGTTGACTGAAGCTTAGCCGCAGTGCCGCCGCGCCGCCTTGACCTGCATCAACCGGACAAATTAAATGGCCGGACTTTGCCAGAGCCCCCCTCGTCTTGACAGCTCAAGTCGACCTGTGCGATAGTAATCCGGTGTTTTAGTATTGATAAATATTATCATAAAGAGTCCACGCTGACGCCGGATGTGCCGGCTTTCATCTTTTTATTTTAAATAAAAAATCGCTTCAATGACCCCCGCTGGCGCACGAGGTTCGGTGTGAAAAACAACAAGATGCTCCTCTCTCGGGAGACAATGAATCTCGATTTTGTCCGCAAGGTCGAGAATCTCTCCGGGAGCTCGGTTCGCCGCTGTTTCCAGTGCGGCAAATGCTCCGCCGGCTGCCCCATGCGCAGTTTCATGGAGCACCCCCCCAACCGCATCGTCCGCCTCCTCCAGCTCGGCCAGTACGAGCGCGTCCTCGCCGGCCGCTCCATCTGGTACTGCGCTTCCTGTGAAACCTGTTCCACCCGCTGCCCCAACAAGGTCGATCTCGCCGCCATCATGGATGCCCTGCGCAAGTGCGCCTGGGATGCCCAGGGGCCGTCGAAGGAGAGCCGGGTGCAGCTGGCCAACCGCCTCTTCATCGAAAATATCCGCACCTATGGGCGCCAATACGAGATGCGCCTGGCCGCGGTCTTCAACGTCAAGAGCGGACAGCTGCTCAAGGATCTGATGCTCGGCCCCAAACTCATCACCCGGGGGAAACTGAAGATGTTTCACCGCAAGAACGACAACGTCGCCGAGATTGACCAGATCTTTGCGCGCATCGAAGCGATGCGGCGCAAGGGGGAGGCGGAATGACCCCGACCAAAACCCTCCTCGACTACTCCTATTATCCCGGCTGCTCCCTGCATGCTTCGGCCAAGGAGTACGACATCTCCACCCGCAGCCTCTTCCGGGCT
>MGTO01000158.1:0-11450 GCA_001799485.1 Desulfuromonadales bacterium GWC2_61_20
GCGCTCTCGACGAAGCCGGCAAGTTCGCCGGTCGGCCGACCCTCATTGTCGCTCGCACCGTCAAGGGGAAGGGGGTTCCCTTCTTCGAGCACAAGGCGAGTTACCATGGCGTGCCGCCGAGCGACGACGAACTCGGTCGGGCCCTCGAACATCTCGGTCATTCCTGACCAGTGCCGCGCGCGGCGCCGGGGAATACAATCCGCAACGTCCTTACCGGAACATTCAAGGGGAGAATCTTTGTGACGGAAATGATAGCAACACGCGATGCCTATGGTCAGACCCTGGTCGAACTCGGACGCGAGAATGCGCGAGTGGTCGTCCTCGATGCCGATCTCTCCGGTTCGACCAAGACCGGGGCCTTTGCCAAGGCCTACCCCGAGCGTTTTTTCAACGCCGGCATCGCCGAGGCCAACATGGTCGGCATGGCGGCCGGACTGGCGGCCGGGGGGATGATCCCCTTTGCCTCGACCTTTGCCGTCTTTGCCGCCGGCCGGGCCTTTGAGCAGATTCGTCAGTCTCTCGCCTATCCGCGGATGAACGTCAAGATCGTCGCCACCCACGGCGGCATCACCGTCGGCGAGGATGGCGGTTCGCATCAGTCGGTGGAAGATCTGGCGATCATGCGCGCGCTGCCGGGGATGACCGTCCTCTGCCCGGCCGACGGCCCCGAAACGGTTGCCGCCATCCGGGCGGTGGCGCAGTTCCAGGGCCCGGTCTACGTGCGCCTCGGGCGCAACAAGGTGGCGACGGTCTTCCCGGCCACGGCGGAATACGCCATCGGCCGCGGCCAGGTCCTGCGTTTTGGGAGCGATCTCACCTTTGTCACCACCGGGCTGATGACGGCCATGGCCCTGACGGCGGCGGCGATCCTGCAGGAAGAGAAGATCTCGGCGCGCGTCCTTCATCTCGGCACGATTAAACCCCTCGATCGCGAACTGGTCCTGCAGGCGGCGCGGGAAACCGGCGCGCTGGTGACGGCCGAAGAGCACTCCATCATCGGCGGGCTCGGCGGCGCCGTCTGCGAAACCGTCGCCGAAGGCTGTCCGGTGCCGGTGGAACGGGTCGGGCTGCGCGATGTCTTCGGCCAGTCCGGGACGGCCGATGAGCTGCTGACCTACTATGGTCTGACCCCGGCCCACCTCGTCGAAGCGGCGGAACGCGTCCTGAAACGCAAATGAGGCTCGATTTGACCGTCCATCGCTGGAACCCGCGGGAGGTCGCTTGCTCTTCAAGAGCCTGATCAGCCGGGTTATCATCCTCAATATTCTACTGCTGGCGACCGGCATCGGAATATTCACTGCGCTCCACATTCGCCGTGAGCAGCAGCATCTGGTGGCGACCGCGCGCGAGAGCGCCGACCTCCTCCTCTCGACCATCGAGAAGTCGGTCTTTACCTCGATGCGCAACGGTAACAGCGACGATGTCCAGGCGATCCTCGTGATGGTCGGGCGCAACCACCGGCTCCTCAACGTCCGCATCTTTCATCCTGACGGGACGGTGCTGAAATCGGCCCATCCGGAAGAGATCGGCAGTGTCGTCAATCCGGCCGATTTTGTCCTCTTCCGCGACAACCTGCGCGAAGGGATCTTCCGCCTCCCCGCCGGCGAAGTCCTCTCGCTGGTGCGCCCCATCGTCACCGACGAGCGCTGTTATCTCTGCCACGGACAGGGGCGGCGGGTGGTCGGGGTCATCAATATCAATCTCTCCCTCGAAGAGACCGTCGCCAAACTGCACGAATCGACCCGCTTTTCCCTGCTGTCGGGGGTGGTGATGATCCTCCTGCTGTCGGGGGGGATCTCCCTGGTCCTGCTCCGTTTCGTCAAACGGCCGATCCAGAAGATGGCGACACGCATGGCCCAGGTCGAGGCCGGCGATCTCTCGGTCCGTCTGGAATCGCGTTACGGCGACGAGATGGGGAGCCTGATGAACAGTTTCAACTCCATGGTGGTCAATCTCGAGGCGGCGCAAAAGGAGCTGGAGCGCTATCATTACCGGCAGATGGAGCGGGCCGATCGCCTCGCCTCCGTCGGCGAAATGGCAACGGGGGTTGCCCATGAGATCAAGAACCCGCTAGCCTGTATCAGCAGTGCCGTCTCGGTCCTGGCCGACGATTTCGATGAATCCGACCCGCGGCGCGAGATCGTCGGCAAGGTTCTCGAACAGATCGGCCGTCTCGACAAGACCGCTACCGACCTCCTCTTCTTCGGCCGGCCGGGCAAGCCCGAATTCACCTTTGTCGACATCAATGCGCTGATCAAGAAGACCCTCTTTTTCGTCGCCCAGCATCCCGAGGCCCGCAGCATCCACCGCATCAAGGAGTTGACCCGTGATCTCCCCCCCGTCTGGGTCGACGAGAAACAGATGCAGCAGGTTCTCTTCAATATCAGTATCAACGCCATCCAGGCGATGCGGGAGGGGGGGACCCTGAGCATCCAGACCGAACTGGTCACCGGCGGCGCCAATCGGGTGCGGGTGCAGATCGGCGATACCGGCAAGGGGATCGCCCCGGCCGATCTCGAAAAAATCTTTGTCCCCTTCTTTACCACCAAGACGCAGGGGACGGGCCTCGGCCTCCCCATCTGCCGCCAGCTCCTCGAGCAACTCGGCGGCACCCTCTCCGTCACCAGCCGTCTCGGCGAAGGGACGACCTTCACCATCGAACTCCCGGCGAGTAAAAGGCCGGAATCTCCTTCGGAAGAGGCATAACGTGCGCAAACACAAAATTCTGGTTGTCGACGACGAGCATCTGATCCGCTGGTCCCTGGAGCAGAATCTGAAAAAACAGGGCTATGAAGTCATCTCGGCCGGCACCGGCGAAGATGCCCTGCGTCTGGTCCGCGACGAGAGTCCCGATCTCATTCTTCTCGATATCCAGTTGCCGGGGATCAACGGTCTGCAGGTCCTGGAAAAGGTCAAGGAACTCGAAGAAGAGGTCATCGTCATCATGGTCACCGCTCTCGGCGTCCTCGAGACGGCGGTGAAGGCGATGCGCATGGGGGCCTACGACTACATCAACAAGCCCTTCAATCTCGACGAACTCGCCATCATCATCAAGAAGGCCTTGGAGACCGGCGAGCTCAAGCGCGAAGTCGCGCATCTGCGCGGCGAGCAGACTAAACGCTACGGCGTCAACAACCTCATCGGCAAGAGCCGGCATATGCAGAACGTGCTGGCCATGGTCGAAAAGATCGCCAAAAGCGATGCCAGTACCGTCCTCATTCAGGGGGAGAGCGGCACCGGCAAGGAACTTATCGCCAAGGCGATCCATTACGAAAGCGCCCGTGCCGACAAGCCCTTCATGGCCATCAACTGTGCCGCCGTCCCCGAAACCCTCCTCGAAAGCGAGCTCATGGGGCATGAGAAGGGGGCTTTTACCGACGCCAAGATGCAGAAGAAGGGTCTCTTCGAGTATGCCGATGGCGGCACCGTCTTCCTCGACGAAATCGGCGACATGGAGCTGGGGATGCAGGCCAAATTGCTGCGCGTCCTCGAGGAGCGTTCCTTCCGCCGGGTCGGCGGGGTCAAGGACATTTCGGTCGATGTCCGCATCGTCTCGGCGACCAACAAGGACCTGCAGAAAGGGATGGAGGAGAAAACCTTCCGCACCGACCTCTACTACCGCCTGCAGGTCATCCCCATCTTCCTGCCGCCTTTGCGCGAGCGCCGTGACGACATCATCGCCCTGACCGAGCACTTCATTGCCCACTTCAATCGTGAATTCGGCAAGAACGTCAAGGGGATCTCGAAAATGGCGGAAAAGTTCCTCGTCGAGTACTCCTGGCCGGGGAATATCCGCGAACTGAAAAACATCATCGAGCGGGCCATTATCCTGGAGAATGACGATACCCTCCTCCTCGAACACCTGCCGCAGGAGATCGTCGCTCGGACCGGCGGCGCCGGTGCCGGGCCGCTGACCTTCCGTCTGCCGCCGGAGGGGCTCGATATCGAGGATGTCGAGCGCGAGCTCATCCGCCAGGCCCTGGAAGTCTCGGAGGGGAATCAGTCGAAGGCGGCGAAAAAGCTCAACCTCGGCATCGACGCCTTTCGCTATCGCATGAAAAAATTCGGCTATCTCTAAACTGATCCGGCGGCAGCAACCTCCCGCCGCCGTCCGCAATCCCGGCACAAAAAAAGCGCGCCCCCTAAGAAAGGAGGCGCGCTTTTTTTGTGCGGTGCAACGGTTCGGATCTAGAAGCGGGCTTCGAAGCCGGCCCGCAAGCCTTCGTCGAGGTAGCGGGTGCCGCCCGTCTCGAATTGCGTACGGATCTCCTGATATTCGGCGAAGATGCGGATTTTCGGGGTGACGCTGTAGTCGAGGCGCAGGGCCCATTCGTAGAGGCGTTCGGCATCGGCAAAGGAGAGGATGCTCGGGCCGAAGTTAAATTTGCCGCCAAAGCCGACCCCGTTGAGCATCGGCGGGTGATAGTCGGCGCGGGCGCCGATAGCGACGACGACGAGGTCGTTATCTCTCGGACCATCCTCGTTGCGGCCGGCGTAGAGGAGGGCGCCGGCGCCGACGTTGAGTCCGGGGACGTTGCCGGGTTTGCCGAGGAAATCGAAGCCGGCGGAACCGAGGGTCGTCTCCTTGTTGTCGTTGTAGAGCAAGCGGGCGCCGAATTGCGCGGTGCCATAGTCGTCTTCGGTGATGGTCTGGGCGTACTGGCCCTGAACGCTGAAATCGTTGAGGCCGATTTCGAGGGACGTCGCCCCGGCGGCGCCGGCGGTCAGGATGCAGAAGAGGGTTAAAAAGACGATACGTTTCATAAGCAAAGACCTCCTAAATGCAGAATGGATGGACGGAACTACCGTCGGAGAAAATCGTCCGCACTATGCCACAGGCGGGCGCGGGAAGCAAGTCTCCGCCGCGGCCGGGAAATTTTTGTTACCCGCTAAATCGCCTCACAATACGTGCGGAATGCTAGAATATTCTTGTGGCGCCGTGCGGAGCCGGACGCGGCGTTGTCGCTCTCCCCGGGCAAAAAGGAAAGGGCAGGATCGGTGCTGCGCGTCGTGCCATATCTCTTTCTGATCGCCGCATCATTGGCCCCGCTCCCGGCGGAGGCTGTCATGGAGCATCGGTACGTCTACTTTCCCGACCGCAATCTGGTGGCGACCCCGGCCCTCTTCGATCTCCCCTACGAGGAAGTCGTCTTTGCCGCCGCCGACGGGGTGCGGCTGCACGGCTGGTACCTCCCCGGCGCCACCGCCGCGCCGCTGATCCTCTTTTGCCAGGGGAACGCCGGCAACGTCTCCTACAACCTGGAAAACCTGGCCCATTTCCGCCGCCTCGGCGCCGGCGTCTTCATCTTCGACTATCGCGGCTACGGCCGCAGTGAAGGGCGGGCGAGCGAGGCCGGCACCTATGCCGACGCCCGCGGCGCCCTCGCCTGGCTTGAGGGGCGGGGGCTGCCGCGCAGCCGGATGCTCTATTTCGGCCGCTCCCTCGGCGCCGCGGTGGCGCTGCAACTGGCCATCGAGGCGCCGCCGGCGGGACTGGTCCTGGAGACCCCCTTCACCTCCCTCGCCGCCCTCGGGCGGAGACACTATCCCCTCCTCCATTTCCTTTTCGGCTGGCTCCTCGATGCCCGCTACGACAATCTCGCCAAAATCGGCGAGGTCCATGTCCCGCTGCTGCTCTTCCAGGGGGATCGCGACACCATCGTCCCGGAAGCGATGGCGCGGCAACTCTTCGACCGGGCCAATCCGCCAAAGCGCTTTTACCTTATCCGCGGCGCCGACCACAACGACACCTACGATGTCGGCGGGGCGCCTTACTGGGAGGCGTGGCGACGGTTTCTGCGCGAGGTCGGGGACAGAAGCTAAGTGAGGAGAGGGCGTGGTGCAAGCAAAACCCCGGAACAACTTCCCGGGGTTTTGCTTATCTACAGCGGACTGCGAATCGTTCACGGTAACGGTGGCAAGGGGAAAGCCAGGGGCGAAGGGCCGGGGCGATAACCGTCGCTGAGAGTGTTCAGAAAAGCCACCAGATGCGCGACTTGCATGGGCATGAGCCCGAGGTTGCCGAGTTCGGCCCGGTTGACGTTGTGCGGGACTTCCGGTGGCGGCCACATCCCGGGAATGCCGGCGGTGTTATAGAAGTTGACGATGTCGGTCAGGGTGGCGAAGTAGCCGTTGTGGCCGTAGGGGGCGGTCAGGGCGATGTTGCGCAGGGTCACCACCTTGAACTTGCCGAGCTGCAGCCCCTGCGGATCGAGGGCGGCGATGTCGGCGCGGCCACCGAGGCCGAAATCGACGGGGTTAGCCGCCAGCAGCGGATTGATGCTCTTGGGGATGCCGAGGTTGTCGTAGGTGAAGTCGGTAAAGAGGGGTGGCATCACGCTGACGCCGTCGGCGGCGATGGCCGGGGCGCTGAGGTGACAAAGGGCGCATTTGGCCTTCCCATTGAAGAGCTGGAGCCCTCTGAGTTCGTTCCCGCTCAAGCGAACCTTTCCGGCCAGATAGTAGTCGTACTTGGAGGTAAAGGCGTTGAGCTCCCGATTCTTCTCGAAATCACCGATGGCTTCGGCGAGCAGGTCGTAAACGGCATCGACGACGATGGTGTTGTTCAGGTCGAGGGAAGCCAGGTCGACTCGGTAAACCGACATGAACAGGGTCTGGTAGGCCAACAGATTCGGATTGAACGGATCGGCGGCGGCTTCGAGCACCGCCCGTTTGCTCGGCATGGCCATCTCGACGGGATTGAGGAAAGGGCCCTTGGCCTGGTCCTTGAGGGTATTGGCCCGGCCGTCCCAGAACTGTCCGCCGACAAAGAGCCCCGCGGCCGCATCCCACTGGAAGAAGGGGCTGAAGGCGGCATAAGCCGAACTCGGCGCATTGCGTCCGCCGAAGAGGCCAAGTATCGAGCCTTCGGAGACGACCAGATTCGCCGGATCGGCGGCATTGCGCGGATCGGCCCAGCCTGGCGGCAGATGGCAGCTGGCGCAGGCCTGATTCTTGTTGAGGGAGAGGTTTTGGTCGAAATAGAGCGCCTTGCCGAGTTCCTGTTTCGGCGTCAACTGAGCGGCGGCGGGGAGGGCCGAGATTAATCCAAGCGCCAGTAGGGCGACGGGGGCGAGGGATAATTTGCTTAAGCGCATGATCGTGTCTCCTTCTGTGTCTGTGAGTGGAATCAAGACTGCCGGAGCTATGTCCAACGCCGCTCCCCCTTTGACAGGGAGGAGTCGTCGCCATAAACCGATTTCTACTTCACCCCCTTCCGCTTCCCGCCGCCGCCCGCAAACAAAAAAACCGAGCGCACCGCGGGATTTTCATCCTTCGGCAGCTCGGCTGTCTTCTTTTTTTTGAAGACCCGTGGCTTTCCGCCCCCGCCTCGCGACGGGTTAGGTATTGTCGGGACCTGGTTGTTTATTGGTTGGAGCTAATCATTGCACGAAATCGGGGTCTGTCAACCAGAGTTTTTCGCGATTCGACGGTGGGCGCATGGGGGGGGCGGTCGGTGTCTCGGTTGTGAGCGTGGCGGTTTTTTGCGGGAGGTGGGGTTGAAAGCGAAACCTTAACCACGGAGTCACGGAGACACGGAGGAGGTCAAAGGCTGTTTTTGGGTTAAACCAAATGCAGTGTTTTTGCTTTTCTCCGTGTCTCCGTGGTGGGATTAGGTCCTTGGTTCTTCACGACCGAGCTCGATGGTCTGGTCGGTGACCTCGGTGAAGGCGACGTCGTGGCTGATAAGGAAGAGCTGGTCGTACCAGTGTTCGGTAACCTCCTCCTGGCCGATGTCGATGGCGCGGAAGGCGGAAGCGAGGTTTTCGCGGCGAGCGGCGTCGAGGTTGGAGGTCGGTTCGTCGAAGAAGGCGATACGTGCGCCGATGGTCTGTAGCATGGCCAGGCGCAGGGCGACCACGGCACTCATGGTCTGGCCGCCGGAGAGCTGGTCGTCATTGCGCTCGCGCAGCTCGCCATCGACCAGGTCGCGCAGGACGATGCGGTAATCATCGCCCCAGGCCAGCTCCTCGTCGCTCTCGGCGATGGTGCGGTAGATACGGTTGGCGCGGAAACTGATCTCCTCGCGGAAACGCTCGGAGAGGTAGCCGGAGACCTGTTTGAAGACGCGGTTGCGCAGGAACTTGATCAGTTCTTCCCGCTCGCCATAGGTCTTGATCCGGGCCTGCGTGGTATCGATCTCCCGCTCGATCGCTACAAGCTTCTCAATCTCTTTGACCAGTCGCCCCACATCGGCGTGATATCTTGCGACCTTTTGCTCCAGGCCACCCACCTCCCGGACGAGAGCATCCTTCTGTTCCCGCAGGGTCAGGTGCTGCTCGGCGTCATACTCCTTGCCGGCCGCCTCACGTTCTTCACCCTTGGCCGCCAATTGCTCCTGCAACTTTGCGAGGAGTTCCTCGAACTTCTTCAGTTCGGCTTGACGCTGCGCCAATTCCGCCGCTTGCTGCTGATGGGCCACATACAGGTCGCGGGCCGGTTGGTACTTCTTCTTCTCTTGCTCGTTGCGGTCGATGTGTTCTTGCAGACAGTCGTAGGCTTTCAGGGCCTGCTGTTTTGTGACTAGCAGCTGCTGCACCTCCGCCTGCTCCTGCTGCAGGGTCGCCAGATCGCCGGCCCGCTTTTCGTTGGCGGCGCGCCTCGTCTGTAATCCCAAAACCTGCTTTTCCAGTTCCTGAATCTGTCCCTCGTACTTTTTGAGCTGATCGCTGGCTCGGGCAGCTTCGACTTCGTCCTTTTCAAGGAGTAAGAGCGACCCGCACAGGCGCTGTCGATCCGCTTCGAGTGCAGCGAACTGATCGGAAAAGACATCCGCCGGCGGTTTTGCTGCGATGTTCAGGCAAGGTTCCTGGAAAACCGGACAGATCCCCTCGGCGAGCTTCACGCTCCCTTCTTCCAATGCGGCGCGACGTCCCTCGAGCTGCCCCAACTCTGTGCGCGCAGCATTAATCGCTGCGCGGATCTCTGGAAGACGTGTCGCCAGTTGCTGCAGGGCCACATCAACGGCCAGCGTCCTGCGCTTATCGGACAGCGCCTTTTCTTCATTGTGCAGTTCCGCGAAAGACTGCTCAATCCCTCGCGTTTCTGCAGCGTGGCGCTCCATCAGCGTTTCAACCTTCTTGTCGAGGGCCGCCGCCTCCTTCTCCAGCTGATTCTGCAACTTCAACTGTTCTCGCAAGTCGGCCAGGCGCTTCTCGGCCATTTCGAAGGCTTCCTTGCCAGCGACATTCTCGGTAACAATCTGTTTGGCTTTCTCAGCTTCGCCGAGCAGTCTCTGCTGGTTGCCAATCATTTCCTTGCCGTTGGCAATTCGCTCCTGAAGCTTGTCGATCTCGACCCCGAGCTCCTTGAGTGTCGCCTCTCGTTGGTCGATAACGACCAGGCGGGCCTCAAGTCCCTTGAGGAGCTGCTGCTGCTTTTTGAACTCCTGTTGGGCCTGCGCAAGGTCTTTACTCGCGTCCTTGTGAGCTTCGCGCCTTTCCGGCAGCGCCGCTGCCTGTTCCTGGAGCGGGCCGATCTCGGCGCGCAGCACTTCGATCTTGTTCCTGGTGGCGCTGGCCAGTCCTTTGGTCTGGTCGAAGGTGTTTCGCCAGGAGTCGATGCCGAGAATGGCATCGAATTCGTCGCGGCGTTTGGTCGCCTGCTTGATGACGAAAGGCCCGAGAAACTCGTTCTGGAAGGGGCCGATGACCAGCGTGAATTGCTCTTTCAGGCGCCGTCCGTTGTCGAGGCCGAGGAGTTCCTTGAGGCGCGCCTCGGTCTCGTCATTGTCCTTGTGCTCCTCGACTTCGAAGGCGCCACCGACCTCCCTGGCCAGCAACCACCTGGCCGGGGTGCCGACGGTGCGGGTGACGCGGAAGCGTTCCCCCCCGTTCACTTGAAAGACCACGGCGACCTCGCCCTTTTTGACGCCGATGGTGAGGAAACGCTCGACGTTGCCGACGAAACTGCTGGCGTCGACGCCGAAGAGGGCATAACCGATCGCCTCGAAGACCGTGCTCTTGCCAACCCCGTTCGGCCCCGAGAGGACGTTGATGCCGGGAGCGAAGTGTAGCTCAAGGTCGCGGTGCGATTTGATGTTTTTCAGCTGGATTGAAAGGATCTGCATTCTATTTAAACCTTATCTACCACGGAGGCACGGAGACACGGAGACCGTCAGTCCAAGAGGTGAAGTAACTCCTCCCCATCGACTTCCCCCCGCTGTACTGCATCACGCAACTGCAGCGCCAGTCGCATCAGTTCCTCCTCGCGTCCCTGATAGTCGCTGCCGCTGCCGATCAGGTCACGCAGAACGGCATGCTCGATCTCGGCGAGGCTCTGCTGGCTCGCCCCCTCATCGGCGCCGCTGGAAAGGAGCGAGAGCTGGTTCTTGATCTCGATGTGCAGGGGCTGGGCAATGGCTTCCAGGGTCGCGCGCAGCCGCTCGCGACCGAGCTCGAAGGGATGGAAACCGACTCGCCCGATCAGCTTCAGTTCCAGCAGCGGCGGACGCGGATCGTCGAAGGTCGCAAGCCGGGCTCGCACCTGCGCGACGCAGCGCTCCAGCGCCGCGTCGGCGTTGGCCGCGCCATCGAGATCGATGGCCGCCACCAGCATCGGCCGTGGGCTGGTCGGTTTGAACTCGGCACGGAAGCGGCCGCCCTCCGCCGTCACCAGATAGTAGCCTTTGGCGTACTTCTCCTCGCCGAAGTTGACCCGCTCGGGGGAGCCGGGGTTGAAGGCGTAGGGTGCCCCTTCGGGGGTGGTGACGGTGTAGGGCTTGTGGCCATGGCCGAGGGCGACATAGCCAAAGGTCGCCGCCAGGGGATGGGCTTCCTCCAGCTTGATGTTGCCGATCTCGACGGGGGAGTAGCTCCAGATGCCGACATGGAAGAGAAGCAGGTTGTTGGTCGTCGCCACCGCCGCGCAGAGGCGTTCGATGTGGGCACCGGCCTGGGCGCCGATGTAGCCGAGGCCGTAGATGTTGAGGTCGCCGATACGGAGGTGGCCGCCGAGGCCGGATTCCGGGTCGAAGGGATCGAAGCGGTAGCCGCCCTCCTCCGTGCGTGACGGGCGCAGCAGGCAGAGGTAGCCCATCTGCGCCAGCGCCTCCATCCACGAGATATTGTCGCGGCGATGGATCCAGTCGTGGTTCCCCTCGACGGCGATGCAGGGGATGCGGTTGTCCTTGAGGGGCTGCAACGTCCCGATGGTGCGGGCGAAGGTCTTGGGGAGGATCTGGCCGACGTGAAAGAGGTCGCCGGCGATGAGGACGCAGTCGACCTTTTCCTGCACCGCGTCGGCGACGATGCCGGCGAGGGCGGTGAAGAAGTCCTCGTAGCGGGCGTCGGCGCCGGCAGAGGTGCGGTAGGTTTTGCCGAGGTGGAGGTCGGCGGTGTGGAGGAAACGGATCGGCATTGCACGCTCACGGCTGAAGGTGTGGGCGAGAGGATAGCAGGGGGGGCGAGAGAGGGCCAAGAGAAAAGACGCGGGCGGCGCTGTCACGAACG
>MGTO01000158.1:11465-11711 GCA_001799485.1 Desulfuromonadales bacterium GWC2_61_20
CAAACGACGGAGGTGGATCATGGCCAATCCCTTTGTGCACGTAGAGTTGATGACCAACGATCTCGACCGGGCGAAGAAATTCTACGCCGGCCTGTTCGATTGGACGCTGGAAGAAATCCCCAACATGGACTACACCCTGATCAAAGTCGGCGAGGGGACGGGCGGCGGCATGATGCAGAATCCGATGCCGGGAGCGCCCTCAAGCTGGCTCGCCTACGTCCTAGTGGCGGACGCCGCCGCCGCGAC
>MGTO01000158.1:11718-12071 GCA_001799485.1 Desulfuromonadales bacterium GWC2_61_20
GCCCGTCAGCTTGGGGCGACGATCGTCAAGGACGTCACCGAGATCCCCGAGATCGGCTGGTTCAGCGTGCTGATCGATCCGACCGGCGCGACCCTGGCGCTGTGGCAGCCGAATCCGAAGTCGATGCCGGGTTGAGAGCCGATGGTGTGGGAAAGAGCAAAGGCGGCCGTCTGGCCGCCTTTCGCAGTTAATAGGGAGAGTAGCGCGAGTTGATATAGGCAAGAGAAGTAACGGAGTGGCGTTTTAGCGCTGATTGTCTCGTGTCAGGGGCTGACCCCTCGAGGGTGTAAAAACGATTGTGTAAATGGTCATCGTCGGTTACAACCCGTAACCACTGGAGGAACCGATGGCCA
>MGTO01000159.1 GCA_001799485.1 Desulfuromonadales bacterium GWC2_61_20
CGGATTGGCGAAGATACCGGATGCGGTCATGCTGCCTCCCAGTACGAATCATCGGATGTGTTCAACTCGGTAATGACAACTTTAACTACGTAATGAGTGGCTAGTTATTATGTAGTTGAATATCGCATTACGTAGTTAACTTTCCGCCCCGCAAGGATGCGTGGCCTACTCCAAGTAATCGACCCTTCGCCCCCCACCTTGCCATCGGCCAATCTGCTGCACCAATCCCCCACCAACTGATGCATGAGCGATGACAATCCGGGCAGCACGTTGCGCGATCCAGTCATTGCGTCGCGCAGCCAATTCCGTCGTCAGTCGCCGAGTTATCGATGCCGTGCTGACCACGGAGACGGCTCCGTTTTCCGCCGCCTGCAACCATGGCGACGGCAGTTGCGCCTCTTCCAGCTTGCGGGCAATGACGATGACACAAGGCGCCTTGGCGGTGAGCAGCACTTCGAGGACTGATTGTTCGAGGGGGGAATGAAAACCGCTGATCACCGGATGCTGGCCGCGCGCCTGCTCAACGGGCCAATTCATGGCCGCGCGAATCGCGCTGCCCGGACATTGGCGGGAGGCGAAGAAAGCGGTCAGGGGTTGATCGAGCAGGTCGGCGTTACCGAAGCCGTATTTTCGCCAGAAAAGGCCAAAAAGATAATAAAACTTTTCTCATGTCACTGTTATGTTTATCTTTTTAGCGATTTGAAAGTTTATTATCCAACGCCTCTGATAATAAACCCGGCCGAGAATGGTCGATATCCACAGTCAAACTCTGCGCAATGGATACTGAGGGAACGCTAGAGCCCAGGTTTTTTCGGTAAGCACAACGCAATCAGTCACATAGTGTCGTTCCCAAGGCTGATCCGCCTCTTGACGCAACCTCGACAGCAGCCTGTCTTTAAAAGCTAACAACAGGGCCGGATCAAGAGTTAATTTGTCCGCGCCGAGCAAAAAAGCATAGATAATAGGCTTACCGTCACTTTTCATGAGATGAAGGTAGCTGTAACTGTCTCGAGCTTTGGGAGTCAGCTCCTGTGCAATCAGGGAATCGTTCTGCACTTTTTTAACGAAATTCGCTCGCTCTTTTTCCAATGCGGCTTCTGCTGCAGGGTTCCCACCCTTTGCCTTGCAAGAAGGGTCTTTTATCTCCAGCATGACTAGATGCTGGTCTTCTTCTATGACAAAATCCACCAATGCCATGCCATGCGGTAAAGGTTTCTCTGGATCGTCAAGCTTCTTAACGCCATTCGCCGCAGAAAAATCAAACTCCAACTCCCCTTCCCGAAGTTTCATTCCGCACCACCTTTCAGCGCGCGGAAAATATCCCTCTGATAGAGGTCGGTGAATGTATCAGCAATGGTATTCGGGTCAACGCCTCTGAACGTATCGCTGACATGGCCGACAACAGCTTCGGCTTCATCCCTGTACAAGGAAATGTACCGTATCGCATCCCCCTTTTTCCTTCGCAGATCAAATTCCTTGAGCAAAACATAATTGTGGGTCGAGAGATAAACCTGCACTCCAAGGCGCTGTAATTCAAGAATAACTTCAACAACATCTCCCATCAGCGATGGATTAAGATTCGCTTCAGGCTCATCCCAAAACAGAACTGACCCAGAAAGCAAGGTGCCATTTTGAATTAAGAGCCAAATCAGAGCCAGTTTGCGCATACCTTCGGCAAGCAGAGTGAATTCAAGGTCACCCTGCTTGTTCTTGAGAAAGAAGTACTCTCCCTTGGCGATAACCTTACCTTCAAGGGCTCGTTGCAGGGCATTAAGCAAGCGGGCGCGATCTTTGTCTGTTGGCCCCATCAGTTTAGGAAGAAAAGCCCGTTTGATGATATCGACATAGACCTCTTCGAAAGCAATTTCCCGCTTGGCGGCAGTGGCCAAAAAACCGGGAGCATGGGCTAGCATTTCCTTAACCGGAATGTAGGCGCTTTCCAGAACTTCCTTCTGCCAGCCGCTTTCACCTATGACGCGAATATCGTCAACTTTGTTCGTATGGTTGGAAAACTCGGCGGAGAGTCTGCTGCCCCCTTGCCGGGTAATGGCAATTTTGGTCTTTACACTTGTTGACTGGCGGCGGGAAATGCGGCCTATACGGCCTTCATAGGGATTGAATACGTTTCTCAGCTTGAGGCCAAACCCCTTCTCGGCATCCTCTCCCACAGTAATAGCACACGCAGCATAAAGCACTTTGAGCAAATGAGTTTTGCCGGTGCCATTCGCGCCAATAAGGATGTTTACGCCGGGTGAAAAGGTCAGATCCAACAGGCCAAAGGCGGTCAGATTTTCCAGTTTAACGCGGGTGATTTTGCTCATGTTATCGGCTCCTCAACTTTACATTATGGAGATGGCTATAAAATGCGCGGATTTTATAACATTTATAACTGGGGAGGGAATTGATTTTATTACAGATGATGCAAAGTATGACTTGACGCTTCCGCTCATTTGATCAGCCCTCTCTCGACATCGCGATAGGCATTCTGCGCGGCAATTTTCACTGGGTCTTTGACTAGGGGGAAGGTGGTAAGGATGTATATCTCCTTGCGGTTTTCAAAACAGAAGAGTCCAGTGACTTCGGTTTCGGCAAAGAGCATCTCGCGCAGTTGCTTGGTGCCGAGGTCGGTATAGATACCGCTGGGGATGACGATACCGCATTCACCGCTGGGGCGTAGCAGATTGAAGCATTGCTCGGTGAAGAGCTTGTAGAGATTGATGTCCGAACCGGCCTTCTTGCCGTTCACCACCGAAATCTGGTTCTTGTACTGCCTTGATCCGCGATAGTAGCGGCTGATATGAGGAAATCGGCTCTGGTACTCGATCCATGCCACGCGGATGTCGGCATCCTTCATCAGCTTGGACTGTTCCTTCTCAAAATCCTCTATGGTCATGGTCTTTTTGGTGACTAGCTCGGAATGTTCGGTAAAAAACTCCTTCGCCTGCGGCTTGAAAATCTCCCACGGCGGGTTGGTGATGATGGCATCGAAGCCGCCACGCTTATTGAGAATCTCGTCGAACTCGTAGCCCCAGTGAAAGGGGTGCTGCGCTTCGATATCCTGAATCGTCAGCGCCCGCTTCTTCGGCTTCCCTTCCTTGTTCTTTGCCGTGTCCCAGGTCGCCTCTTCGTACTTGATCTCCAAGGCATTAAATTCATCGAGCAGCAGCTTGTTGAGGGTAATGACCGCTTCCCGCTTCATTGTCTCGATGGCGTCGCGCATGGTACTCAGGTCTTCGGCGTAACCGGCGGTGTGGCGGAAGGTATCAATGAGGCGGTTCTTCTCTTCGAGCAGGCGAGTGAACTTCTCCGTGGACTTCTGGTTTCTGTACTCGCGCTGGAGGTCCTTGCGGGTCGCGGCAGCGGTTGCACCAAAGTCGAAGCCGCCTGGTTCGGCCACCATCGGTTCGGCCAGTTTTGTCGCCGGTGCACCTGTAATGGTGTCGAACTTGGCCGGGTCGACGTGAATCAGACCGATCAACGAGTTGCCGGCGAGGATATTGAAGTCGATATTGGGGAGCGGTTCCAGCTCGTCGACACTCTGCGCCGCCGCCACCAGGGCAAGAAAGAGACGCAACTTGGCGATCTCAGTTGCCTCTTCCATGATATCGACGCCGTAAAGGTTATCGGTGATGATGCGCTTCTTGATGAAGTAAGAGAGGGACTTGTGTTCTTGCTCGACCTTTTTCAACCACGCATCAAGGGACCGGTCGTTGAGGAATTTAATCTTGCCGATGATCGCGGCGTAGAGATTGATCAGCGTCTTCATCGCCGCGACCAAAAAAGCCCCTGAACCGCAGGCCGGGTCGAGCAGGCTCAGTTCGGGAAGAATCTTGAGCAGCAGTTCGCGGCAGAGCTCGGCATCGAGCCCCAGCAGCAGTTCGGCCATCGAGTCGTACTGCCGCGCCGCCACCACGCCGGTGATGGCGGGGGTATTGATCTTGTCGAGGACCAGCTTGTAGATGGTGCGCTCGCAGAGGTATTCGGTGATCTCCGGCCGAGTGTAATAGGCGCCGAAGGCTTTCTGGTTGATGTACTTCTCGAAGATGTAGCCGAGAACGTCGGGGTTGATCTCGTCGTCCTTGCCGGCTGGGGTGTCATTGAGATTCCACGAATAGCGCTCGAAGAGGCCGAAGAGGTTTTCAAAAGCACGGTCGGGGATGCGGATCTCGGGATTGGCCAGCTCGACGGCATGTTGCAGGAAGAGCCCGCCGTTGAGGTACTTGATGTTACCGAGGAGTTTGCGGGTCTCAGGGCTGCGCTCGCTTTCCGGCTTAGCGAAACCCTCGAAGAAGAGCGGCCAGAGGAAGGCTCGGTAGTAGCGATCCTTGCCGAAGCTGGTCTGGCTGTGGGCGAGCTTGGCTTGCAGATAGTCGAGCTTGCCACCGTCAACAAAGCCCTTCTTTTGCAAAAAGTAGACGAACATCAGGCGATTGAGCAAAATCGAGGCATACCAGCGCCGCTGCCGGTCATCGGCAATCCCCTCGATCAGGTCGAGAAATGCCAGATGCTGGTCGGAGAACTCCCGGTAAAACTTCTTGGTCACCCGCTCGATATCGAGGGCCTTCTTCAAGCGCGAGGCAACCTCGGTCACCGGCAGGGCACCGCTGGCGTCAAGTTCGGTGATGTCGACCACCATCGCCCCAAGCTTGCTCAAAAAGAGATCGCCCGGCTGACCTTTGACATAGAGATGCTCGCGCGGATGAAGCTTGGCCCCCTCTCGCTTGACCCAGTACCAGAGACTGCTGGCGCGCTCACGATCGACGAAGATCAGCAAATTTTCGTGATGGTGCTTGGCAATCTCCTTATGCAGCGCGGCGCGGGTCTTGGCCGCCGGCATCTGCCCATCGTCGGCCGTCACTTCCAGCACCACCACGCCGGAGAGCTGCGCCAGCTGCCGCCCGCTGTACTTGACCCCCTCGACGGTCAGCGCCAGTGGTTGCCGGCCCACCGGTTGTGACCAGCCGAGCTCCTCAACGAAGAGGGTCGAGAAATCGAAGTCCTGCAGCAGCTTGCGCGTTCGTTGAATATCGAGCTTCCCCATCCCTAGGACTCCTTATGGACCAAGCCAAGCGAGCAGATGATGCGCGGCTCGAAGGTCTGTTCTTCTTCATGGACGATACACAAGCGATCTTCCTCGCGCAGGGCGATGGCCAGTTCGGCCAGGGCCTGATCGGCGATGCCGCTGCGCAACTGCCGATTCAGCGTATCCGTGGCATTCTGCCGCAGCGGATGACGGTAGATTTCATCGATGGTTTTGTGCAAATCCGGTGTGTCGAAGAGTGTCCCCTTGACACTCTCGGCGTAGCGCTTGAGCCGCTCATAGGTACGAAACCGCGCCCCGGAGGGCCGCCCGAGTTGCCCGCCGATGGTTTTCTCCTCGGCGACGATTTGCTCGACACCCTTGAGCACCAGTTGGTGATGATTTTCCTGCCGGGGCTGGGCCGGGGTGCCGGGCGGACATTCCGCCGCCTTGAGGATGGCATACTGCGATTCGGTGACACTCTGCCCTTGTTGGTCAATCCATGCCAGAGAGTCGTTCCCTTCGGCCGTGCGCAGATAGACCAGGACACCGGGAGGGTTTTCTGCGGAAGCGACAAGCTTCAATCCTGGCGTTGCCTGCTTGGTCGAATAGACCACCGGCGGCAAACCCGGAACGGTCTTTTGCAGCGAAGGATCGGCGGTGATGGCGTTCTTCCAGATTTGCCAGGCGTAGGAGGAAAGATCGACCTCGGTGTCGGCCTCGCCGTCGAGAATGCCGGACTTTTCGTGATAAAGGTCGATGACCGTCTTGTCGTCACCGTCCCCCTCGAAGAAGGTTTCGTCTGTGCCGACAACTTCGGCGTTCTCTTCCAGCCGCTGGCGCACACGGGAGCGCAGTTTGATGATGCGCTCAACCCCATCGGCCGGGAGGAAGGAATAACAGAGAATGGTTTCCGACCTCTGCCCGATTCGATCGACACGGCCGGCCCGTTGAATCAGGCGAATGATTGCCCAGGGAAGATCATAATTAACAATCACCGCACAATCTTGCAGATTTTGCCCTTCACTCAACACATCGGTAGCAATCAAAACCCGTAGTTCTTCGCTGGCGGCAATCCGCTCACGTTTGTGGTTGCTCTCGGGGCTGAAGCGCCAGGACAGAAGGGTCGGATCAGTCGATGCTCCGGTTGCGCCGGCGACCCTTTGCACCCCGCCCGCTTTCAGTTCCCGCTCCAGATAGTGAACGGTATCGGCAAACTGGGTGAAGATCAGCACCTTTTCGTTGGCGTGCCGGTGCATGAGGAGCTGCTGCAAGGCGGCCAGCTTGGTGTCTTGCATCGACTTCCAGAGCCCACACCTGTTCAGCACCAGCAGCAGCGCTGTCGCATCGTTGGCCAAATCCTTGGCCAGAGTCTTGACGAAAAGCGATGGCCGCAGCCACTTGAAACGCTTCTTGTAATGCTCGGCGTATTCGGCATAAATCTCGGCTGCACGCTGGCGAAACTCCGCGTCACTTCGTGGTGCGACGATCGACTTGAGGGTACAGGCTTCGGTATCGTCATCCTCGAAAAGCTCGCCGGTGACGCAAACATCATCATTGTCTTCGTCATAGATGGCGGTGTCGAGGGAACCGGCGTCGAGAGTGCCAAGCGGCAGCGGCAAGCTGTTTTCGATGGCGTGGAGGAAAACATAGTTTCGCAGGACATGCCGCTCCAGCGACAGGATGAAAGCGTGGCCGCTGCTTTCCAACCGCTTGAAGAGATTGGTCCGGCAAAAGCCCATCAGGCGCTTGCCCGCACGCGAGAGGTCGTGCAGCAGCTTGGCTTCGTTCGGGGTCGGCGGCTCGTGCGGCGACGGCGCCACGTAGTTACCCAGTCCATAACGCGGCAGACTCAGGACATTGATCGTATCGACCACGTCGGGCGAAAAGAGCCGGGCGTACTGATCCGCAGTATCCTTGTCGTCAATCTTGAACTTGACCGTACTCGGCTGGCGGACAGGGAAGTACGAACGCGAGCCGTCCTCGAAGGTCAAGAACTTGCGGCCTGTTTCAGGGTCGGTGTCAGCGTAATTATTCTGAATGAAGCTGCGCGTACGCCGAACCATGTAAAGGCGCATCAATTCCCGCCAATCGTCGGGATATTCACTCTTTTCAAAAGCCGCCAGCGAACGCACCGGGCACTGATGCCGACGAATAAACTCCGGCTCGCCGACCTCGCGCAACAGCCGTTCCGGGCGGACGCCCAGGTCCTTGTCTTCGGGAACAAACAGGCGCAACTGATTGGAAAGGTCAAGGTAGGTTTTGTTGTAGGGCGTTGCGGAGAGGAAGATACACTTGCTTTCGTTCTCTTGAATGTACTCTTGAATCGTCCGATAACGCTGCCCGTCGCGATTACGCAGGTTATGACTTTCATCGATCAAAACCAACCGGTAGCGGCGTAATTGGGGCAGTTCTCTGATGGCCTGACTAATGGAGAGAACCTTGGCCCGCATCCGATATTGGGCGCGATAGTCTTCCCACATCGGCACCAGATTTTTGGGGCAGATGATCAGCGTCTCCAGCCCGTGATCGTCTTCAAAAATTCGCACCAGCGCTGTCGCCATCAAGGTCTTACCCAAACCAACGACGTCACCGATCAGGACACCGCCACGTTTATTCAGGTGATGGGCGGCGATTTTGACCGCAGCGGTCTGGAACTCAAAGAGCTTGGCACCGAAATCGCGGGGGATGCGGAATTGCAGCAGACCTTCACGGGCCTCGTGCGCAAGGTGATAGGCCATTTTCAGATAGATGTGATACGGGGGAACGACCTCTTCCCGCGCCCAGCTCTCCTCGATGATCTGCACCAGCTCGGCGGAAATGTCGAGGCACCAGCGATCGGTCCAGCGATCCTCGAACCACTTGGACAGCTTGTTCGTGGCATCGTGGTCGAGCACGTCGATATTCAGCTCACCCTGCCCAGAAAGGCCGGGGAAAGTGAGATTGCTGCTGCCGAGATAACCGATGATCGGATTGATGGGGTCGGGACGAAAGAGAAGGTAAAGCTTGGCGTGGAGAGAGTGCCGCAGGAAGAGCTTGACGACAACCTTGCCGGCCTTGATCTGGGACGCCAACCGGCGCAGACCGGCTTCGTCCTCGTTGGTCGGTACCCCACGGGTCAACTGCTCGCGAAAATCTTCGGCGAGCTTCTTCTTCAGGCGCAGCGCGGTCTGATTATCGATCCCCGCATCTTGCTTGACCAAAGCGAAGAGATTGCGCAATTCCTCTTCCGGCGGACGTTGCATCCCGACCAGCAGCCGACAGCAGTTACCCTCGCCGCCGAACCAGGCGTCAACATAGCTGTCGAGTTGTTTCCAGCCGCGCAAATTGAAATAGCCGACGCAGAAATCCGCATGGTCGGCTACTTTCAAAGTCTCCTGCAGGACAGGCAGTAACTTGTTTTCTATATTGTCGAAAATACGCGGCATGGCGGCTCGGCAGAAAGGATAAACATCAATGAATATTCAATGCGCCTAACTTGCCAGAACAAGGTTAAATTTACAAAGGTATTTTCCCTCTTTCACAGCATCTTGCGCAAATACTGCCCCGTATACGACCCGCTGACCCGCGCCACTTCTTCCGGTGTCCCGATCGCCACAATCTCTCCTCCGCCCTTCCCCCCTTCCGGCCCAAGATCGATGAGGTAATCGGCGGTCTTGATGACGTCGAGATTGTGCTCGATGATGACCACCGTATTCCCCGCCGCCACCAGCCGCTGCAGGACATCGAGAAGCTTCTGGATATCAGCGAAATGGAGGCCGGTGGTCGGCTCGTCGAGGATGTAGATGGTCCGCCCCGTCGCCCGCTTGGCCAGCTCCTTGGCCAGTTTGACCCGCTGCGCCTCGCCGCCGGAGAGGGTGGTGGCGCTCTGGCCGAGCTTGATGTAGCCCAAGCCGACCTCGCGCAATGTCTCCAGCTTGTGCTTGATCCGCGGGATATTCTCGAGAAACTTGGCCGCCTGGCTGACAGTCATGTCGAGGACGCCGGCGATGCTCTCCCCCTTGTACTTCACCTCCAGCGTTTCCCGATTGTAGCGCGCCCCCCTGCAGACCTCGCACTGGACATAGACATCGGGGAGGAAGTGCATCTCGATCTTGATGATGCCGTCCCCCTGGCAGGCCTCGCAGCGCCCCCCCTTGACGTTGAAGGAGAAGCGCCCCGGAGCGTAGCCACGCACCTTGGCCTCGGGGAGCTGGGCGAAGAGGTCGCGAATCTCGGTGAAGACCCCGGTGTAGGTCGCCGGATTGGAGCGCGGGGTACGGCCGATGGGGGACTGGTCGATGTCAATGACCTTGTCGAGCTGCTCCAGGCCGAGGATGGCGTCGACCTTGCCGGCCTTCTCCTTGGCCCGGTAGAGCTGCTGCGCCAGGGTGCGGTAGAGGGTGTCGATGACCAGAGTCGACTTGCCCGAGCCGGAGACGCCGGTGACACAAGTCATGACCCCAAGAGGGAAACGGACGTCGAGGCCGCGCAGGTTGTTCTCCCGCGCCCCCTTGACCGTGAGCCAGCGCTCGCCGCGGCGGCGCTCAGGGGGCACCGGGATGGTCAGCCGGCCGGAGAGGTACTGGCCGGTGAGGGAGTCGGGATGGGCGATGATCTGTTGCGGCGTCCCCTGGGCGACGACCTCGCCGCCGTGCACCCCCGCCCCCGGCCCCATGTCGATGACGTGGTCGGCTTCGAGGATCGTCTCCTCGTCGTGCTCCACCACCAGCACGGTGTTGCCGAGATCGCGCAGGCGCTTCAAGGTTGTCAGCAGGCGGGCGTTGTCGCGCTGGTGCAGACCGATGGAGGGCTCGTCGAGGATGTAGAGGACGCCGACCAGACTGGAGCCGACCTGGGTGGCGAGACGGATGCGCTGCCCCTCGCCGCCGGAGAGGGTGCCGGAGGTGCGGTCGAGGGAGAGATAGTCGAGGCCGACGTGGGTAAGGAAAGAGAGGCGCTCGCGGATCTCCTTGAGGATGCGCCGGGCGATCTCCTCCTCCTTGCCCGAGAGCTGCAAGGCGGCGAAGAAACCTTCGGCCTCGGCAATGGAGAGGGCGGTGATCTCGCGGATATTCCTGGCGCCGACCCGCACCGTCAGCGACTCCTTGCGCAGGCGGGCGCCGTCGCAGGTCGGGCAGGGCATGATGTTCATGAAACGTTCGAGGTTCTCGCGTACCCCGTCGGAATCGGTTTCGCGGTAGCGCCGCTCAAGGTTGGGGATGACCCCCTCGAAGGCCTTCAGGTAGTAGTGGCGGCGCGCCCCCTGATCGAACCAGAAGCGCACTTCCTCGCTCCCCGAGCCGTGCAGGAGCACATTTTTGACCTTCTCCGGCAGGCGCTGGAAGGGGGTAGTGACGTTGAATTCGTAATGGTCGGCCAAGGCTTCGACCAGTTGAAAGTAGTAACCGCCGCCGGCCCGGGTTTCCCACGGGACGATGGCCCCTTCGCGCAGGGAGAGGGCGGGATTGGGAACGACCTGCTCGGGATCGAAATACATGCGGGTGCCGAGGCCCGAACATTCGGGGCAGGCGCCGTGGGGGTTGTTGAAGGAGAACATGCGCGGGGTGATCTCGGGATAGGAGATGCCGCAATCGACACAGGCGTGCTGTTCGGAGAAGAGGATCGATTCCCCCGCTGGGGGCGATCCTTTTGCTCGCCCGCTTTTGCCGACCGAGCCGCTCGCCCCGACATCCCCCACCGGTTCGACCCGGACGATGCCGTCGGCGAGACGCAGGGCGGTTTGCAGCGAGTCGGCGAGGCGCGTCTCGATCCCCGCCTTGATCACCAGGCGGTCGACGACGACCTCGATGGTGTGCTTCTTGTTCTTGTCGAGCTCGGGGGTCTCGGCCAGCTCATAAAGGGTGCCGTCGATACGCACCCGCACGAAACCGTCGGCCTGCAGCTGTTTCAGCTCCTTGCGGTATTCCCCCTTGCGCTCCCGCACCATCGGCGCCAAAAGGAGGAGCCGCGTCCCTTCGGCCATGGCGAGGATGCGGTCGACCATCTGCTCCACCGTCTGGCTGGCGATCTCCTTGCCGCACTGGTGGCAATGCACCCGGCCGACCCGGGCAAAGAGGAGGCGCAGGTAATCGTAGATTTCGGTGACGGTGCCGACGGTGGAACGGGGATTCTTCGAGGTCGTCTTCTGCTCGATGGAGATCGCCGGGGAAAGCCCCTCGATCGACTCGACATCGGGCTTCTCCATCTGCTCGAGGAACTGGCGGGCGTAGGCGGAGAGGGATTCGACATAGCGCCGCTGCCCCTCGGCATAAATGGTATCGAAGGCCAGGGTCGATTTACCCGAGCCGGAGACGCCGGTGATGACCACCAGCTGGTCGCGGGGGATGGTGACGTCGATGCACTTGAGGTTGTGCTCGCAAGCGCCTTTGATGATGATCTGGTCGTGGGCCATGAACTCACATTTCTCTGGAAAATTTTACTGGTGCGGGAAGGGGCGTAGGACGGCCGGATTGTGAGTATAGCCGATTTGACCGGCTGGAGGGAACCCTGCCGGCATGAACTGATCTTGATATTTTCTTGACCGATCCGTTAGCCATCTTGACACCCGATTGATCTCCTCCCTGCTACCCTTTAAGTCAGCGTATTTCTGAACGTGCCGGGAGCGTGCGTTCAGGACGGTCCGTGGGTGCATCGACGAATCTGGTCCCGGCGCCAGTGACTCGCTGCCGGAGACTGCTATGCTTAGGCACATGGACACGGAGAACAGAACATGAACACCTTCGACTGGCTGCAAACGATCCTTTTTTTCGTCGTCCTGCTCGCCACGATCAAACCCTTCGGGACCTTCATGGCCAAAGTCTACCAGGGGGAGAAGACCTTGCTCTCGCCGCTCCTGCTCCCCTGCGAGAATCGTCTTTACCGCCTCTGCGGAATCAGGGCAGATGAAGAGATGGGCTGGCAGCGCTACGCCGTCGCCATGCTCCTTTGCAATCTGCTTCTCTTCGTCGCCCTCTTCGCCCTGCTGCTGAGCCAGCACCTCCTCCCCCTCAACCCGCAGCATTTCCCCCCTTTCCCCTGGCAACTGGCACTCAACACGGCGGTCAGTTTCGTGACCAACACCAACTGGCAGAATTACGCCGGCGAGACGACCGCCAGCTACCTCACCCAGATGGTCGGCCTGACCGTCCACAACTTCGTCTCCGCCGCCACCGGCCTGGCCATCGTCATCGCCCTGATCCGCGGCTTTGCCCGCCGCAAAACCACCACCATCGGCAACTTCTGGGTCGATTTGACCCGCGGTATGCTCTACATCCTCCTCCCCCTCGCCCTCGTCGCCGCTCTCGTGCTCGTCTCCCAGGGGGTCATCCAGAATTTCTCGCCCTACAAGACTTTGCCGTTGCTACAGCCGACCGCAGCGCTGAGCGAGGTCGCCCTCCCCATGGGACCGGTCGCCTCCCAGGAGGCGATCAAGGAACTCGGCACCAACGGCGGTGGCTTCTTCAACACCAACTCGGCCCATCCCTTCGAAAACCCCACACCCCTGACCAACATGGTCGAGATCTTGCTGATTTTGCTCATCCCGGCCGGCTTGACCTATACCTTCGGCCGGCTGGTCGGCAACTGTCGTCAGGGCTGGGGACTGCTGGCCGCCATGTTCTTCCTCTTGGTGGTGGCCTTCGCGGCCCTGCAAGGGGTCGAGAGTGGCGGCAATTCACACCTGGCCAGTCTCGGCGTGACCGGGGTCAACATGGAGGGGAAAGAGGTCCGCTTCGGCCTGGCCGGGAGCAGTCTTTTCACCGTGGCCACCACCGCGACCTCCTGCGGCGCGGTCAATACCTTGCACGACTCCCTGACCCCCTTGGGCGGCCTGGTCCCCCTCGCCCTGATCCTCACCGGCGAGGTGGTCTTCGGCGGGGTCGGCTCCGGCCTCTACACCATGCTCGCCTTCGCCATCGTCGCCGTCTTCGTCTCCGGACTGATGATCGGCCGCACCCCGGAATATCTGGGGAAGAAGATCGAGGTGGCCGAGATGTGGCTGTCGATTCTCATCCTCATGACGTCCGGGGTCGTGGTCCTGATCCTCTCGGGGCTGGCCATGCTGACCCCGTCCGCCGTCGCCGCCATGGCCAATCCCGGCGCCCACGGCCTGACCGAGGTCCTTTATGCCACGGCCTCCATGGCCAATAACAACGGCAGCGCCTTTGCCGGCCTCAACGCCAACAGCCCTTTCTACAACCTGCTCGGCGCCCTGGCCATGGTGCTGGGGCGCTATCTTCCAGCGGTGGCGGTCCTCGCCATGGCGGGAGCCCTGGCGGAGAAGAAGTACATTCCCCCCAGCCTCGGCACCCTGCCGACCGACCGCGCCCCCTTCGTCATCTGGCTGGTCTTGGTGATCATCATCATCGGCGCCCTGACCTTCTTCCCGGCTCTGGCCCTGGGGCCGATCGTCGAGCATTTGACCATGCACTTGTAGGGGCAATTCACGCATTGCCCCTCGCGCAAATCTCGAAAAGCGGGCGATTCATGAATCGCCCCTACAAGAGGAAATTCCACCATGGCGAAACATATCCAACCACCGCTTTCGGTCTTTGATCTGGCGCTGATAATAAGCGCCCTGCGGGACGCCCTGAAAAAACTCGATCCCCGCAGCCTCTGGCGCAATCCGGTCATGCTCTGTGTCGAGATCGCCAGCGCCATCACCCTGATCACCTTTAGCCTGTCGCTCACCGGTACCAACCGGGAACCGGCCTGGTTCACCGGCACCGTCTCCCTGTGGCTGTGGCTGACGGTGCTCTTCTCCACCTTTGCCGAGGCTCTGGCCGAAGGGCGCGGCAAGGCCCGGGCTGCGAGCTTGCGCCAGAGCCGTACCGATAGCACCGGCAAACGTCTGGACAAGGCGGCATTCGACGCCAGCGTCACCTCCGTCGGCGCCAGCCAGTTGCGCAAAGGAGACCTGGTTTTGGTGGAGGCGGGAGAGCTGATTGCCGGCGACGGCGACGTGGTCAACGGCGCGGCGTTGGTCAACGAGGCGGCGGTGACCGGCGAATCGGCCCCGGTGGTGCGCGAAGCGGGGGGCGACCGCAGCGCGGTCACCGGCGGGACCACGGTGATTTTCGGCAGCATCATCGTCAGAATTACCGCCAATCCGGGGGAAACTTTTCTCGACCGGATGATCGGCTTGATCGAGGGGGCCAAGCGGCGCAAGACCCCCAACGAGGTCGCCCTGGAGGTGCTGCTCATCGCCCTGACCGTCGTCTTTCTCCTGGTCTGCGTCAACCTCAGCCCCCTCGCGATCTACAGCGTCAAGGCGAGCGGGCAGGGGAGTCCGG
>MGTO01000160.1:0-15521 GCA_001799485.1 Desulfuromonadales bacterium GWC2_61_20
CGCAACCAGCCTCCTGCTGCTGATCGCGCCGGCGTCATCAGCCTTGTCCGCCCTGCCATCCCCGCATCGCCCCTCCTACTACTGGCCGCTCACGGCCAGCGCCCTCCCATTTACCCTAAACGCAACCGCCTTGTCAAACGCCAAAGAGCCATGGCGACCTGCGCGGCCGCCATGGCTCTTTGGCGATGCCTCGCGTATTCAAGTTAATACGGAAGCCAAGGCCGGGGGGAGTGTCGCCTAGTTCTCGTCAATCACCCCGCGACGCAGGATCTCCGCCGCTTCCGCCGCCGGCACCGGCCGGCTGAAGAGGAAACCTTGCAGCTCGTCGCAATGGCAGGCGCGCAGGAAGGAGCGTTGGCCGGCCGTTTCCACTCCTTCGGCGATGACCTTGAGGTTGAGGCTGTTGCCCATGGCGATGATGGCGGTGGCGATGGCGGCGTCGGTGCTGTTGGTTTCGATGTCGCGGACGAAGGATTTGTCGATCTTCAGGGTATCGACGCTGAAGCGTTTGAGGTGGGCGAGAGAGGAGTAGCCGGTGCCGAAATCGTCGATGGAGATGGCGACGCCGAGCTCGGCCAGCTCGCCGATGATACGCACCGCGAAGTCGGGATTCTGCATGACCACCGTCTCGGTGATCTCCAGCTCAAGCCAGCACGGTTCCAGCTCGCACTCGGCCAGAATCCGCCGCACTGTCGCCACCAGTCCCTTGTCCTGCAGCTGATGCCCGGAAAGATTGACCGCCACCCGCACCGGCGTCAGGCCGGTGATCTGCCAGGCGCGGTTCTGCTGACAGGCACGATAGAGGACCCATTCGCCCAGGGCGCCGATGAGCCCGGTCTCCTCGGCCAGGGTAATGAACTCGGCCGGGGGGAGGAGGCCCAGCTCGGGATGCTGCCAGCGCACCAGCGCTTCGAGGGAGGTGACCTTGCCGCTCACCGTGTCGACCTTGGGCTGGTAGTAGAGGCGCAGCTCCTCGCGCTCTAATGCCTTGCGCAAGCCGTTCTCCATGACCAGGCGACGATCGGTATCGAGATCCATGGCCGGATCGTAGAGTTGGTAGTTGTTCCTCCCCTGCGCCTTGGCGTGGTACATGGCGATGTCGGCCTTTTTGATGAGGTCGGCCGGAGTCTCGCCATCCTCGGGGAAGAAACTGATGCCGATGCTGGTGGTGATGTAGAGTTCGTGTTCGCCGATGTGCACCGCTTCGGCCAGCGCCTTGATAATCTTGCGCGCCACTACTTCGGCATCGGCGGGGTCCTTGATATCGGAGAGGATGGCGGTGAATTCGTCGCCGCCGAGGCGGGCGACGATATCGGTCTCGCGCACACAGGCGCCGAGGCGCACCGCCATCTCCTGCAACAGCTTGTCGCCGACGGCGTGGCCGAGGGAATCGTTGATCAGTTTGAAGCGGTCGAGGTCGAGAAAGAGGACGGCCAACGGCCGGTTGAGGCGCTTGGCCATGGCCCGGGACTGGCGCAGGTGGTCGGCGAAGTAGAGGCGGTTGGGGAGGCCGGTCAGGGTATCGTGGTGGGCCATGTGGTAGAGCTGTTCCTGCGCCTGCTTGCGCTCGGAGACATCGCGGAAGAGCCCCCAGATGACCGGACGCCCGTCGGCCCCGCTGCTGCTGGTAATATGCCCTTCGACGGCAACCAGCTGCCCTGAACTGGTGACGAGGTGGCCGACGATGGCATTGGTCTCCTGCCCCGAAAGGACCTTGCGGAACTCGACCAGGCACTTGGCCTGGTTGGACCCGTGGATGGTGTCGAGGACCGTCTTGCCGCCGAGCTCCTCGGACCGGTAGCCGAGGATCTTCGACCAGGTCCGGTTGACAAAGAGGAAGTTGCCGTCGCGATCGAAACAGAAGATGAGGTCGCTGGCGGCGTCGAGAAACTGCACCAGGCGTTCTTCGGCGGCGCGGGCGGCGGCCGTCTCCCGGCGCAGGGAGGCCATGAGGTAGGCCCCGATATAGGCGACGGCGGCATTGAGGAGGGCGACCCAGAGCCAGAGGAGGAGCATCTGCAGGGCGTCGTGATGCAGGGCGGGGTCGACGAAGGGCATGCGGGCGGAGGCTATCCAGCCAAAATACACGGCGGCGAGGAGCGAGCCGTAAAAGAGTCCGCCGCAAGCGCCGAGGAGCCAGACCTCGCCGCGCCGCTCGAGGAGAAAGGCCGCTTCGATGGTGACGATGAGATAGACCGGCCAAAACCAACTGGCGCCGCCCCCGCTGAAATGGATAAGGATGGTGACGCAGACGAGATCGAGGAGGATCTGTACCCGTTCGGCGCAGCGGCAGCGTAGCAACCAGGCGGGGAGGCGGTGGAAGAGGATATTGCAGGCGGCGACGGTGGCGACGGTCAGGAGGAGAATCTGCAGTTGCAGGGGGGAGAGGAAAAAGCCGTAGGGGCTGGCGGCAAAGGCGGCGGCGGCGATAAAGGCATAGGCGCCGAGGAGGATCAGCAGGAGCCAGCGGATCTGGACGACCAGGCGGATGCGCGCGGCGCGCGCGGACAGGTCATTGCCGCGGGGGGTGCCGAGGGGGTGAACGGTCGAGAAGGGCATGAGGGTCCTGATTTGTTATCCCGTCGTTTTAGCGGTTGACCCTCGTCAGATTAAAATCAAATAAAAATACTATAGTTCAAAAGGTTACCTGACATTGCCCAGGATGTGAAGCGAAAGTTTTTCTCCCCTTGGTCAGGGGAGTCCGGCGAGACGCAGTTTGCCGACGATATTGTTCTCGAGCCAGGCCGCATCCCACCATTCGAGAGGATTGACCTGGCGCCCGGCGATGAGGACATCGAAGTGCAGATGGTCACCCCCGGCGAGGCCGCTGGTTCCGGTGCGGCCGATGGTTTCCCCCTTTTGCACCTGTGTCCCCTCGCCGACATCGATCTGGCTGAGGTGACCGTAGAGGGTCTGCAGGTTGAGGCCGTGGTCGATGATGACGCAGTCGCCGTAGATGCCGAGTTCACCGGCAAAGATGACCTTGCCGCTGTTGGCGGCCGGGACCGGGGCCTGAGCGGTGGAGGCGAGGTCGATGCCGAGGTGGGTCTGCCGATCGACGGTGCGGCCGCCCATCAGGTAGGTCCGGGTCTGGGCGAAGTAACCCGGCACTGCGGCTTTGGGGAGGCGCTGGAAAGCCCCCTGCCACAGGGGAGTGGCGGCGGTTTCGCGACCGTGTTCGAGGATGGTCTTGAGATTCTGTCCGCGCAGTTCGCGATTGACCCGGAGGAAGAGGGCCGCCGGATCGCTGGTCTCGGGGAAGTAGTGCTGGAAGTCGGGGACGATCTTGTTGTCGAGGAAGGCCTGCGACACGACGATGCGGTCGGTGGGAAATTTTTTGGCGTTGGTGCGGAAGTAGATTCCCGTCACCCGCTCATTGCCGGCCCGGTCGCTGGCGACGATCTTTGGCACGAAGGCGCCCGGGGCGAGGTTCCAGGGGAAGGCGAGGAGACAGAGATAGCTCCCCGACGCCTGGCGGAAGGCGGGAAAGAAGTGGTCGGCGACGCGGATGCCGGCGCTGCCGAGCTCTTCCGAGGCGGTGAAGACGACGAGACCGGCCCCGCCCTGGTTGAAGTTGGTCGTCCCCGACTGCACCGTCAGGGTCGGCGGCTGGCTGTCGAGTTCGAGGCTGAGGCGCTGCTCCAGGCGGTTCCCCTGCAGCAGGGGAAAGAGGGCGTGGTCGCGGGCGGCGATGACGAGCTCGAAGGGGCCATCGACCAGGCCGCCCTTCTCCAGGGTGAACCGCTCCTCGGCGTTGTGGCTGCCGGAGCCATAGCTCTTGTCGACCAGCACCACCTGCTTCGCCCCCTGCACTGCCGTCACTTGGACCTGGCGCAGACCGGTGCCGCCATCGGCGAGGCGCAGCACCAGCTCCTGCTTGGCCCCCACCGGCCCCGCCGCCGGAACGCCGCTCACTACCGGCGCCTGCAGATCGCGCAGGTAGTACCAGGCGGCGGTGACAACGACCGCCACGAGAACAACGCGAAAGAAGATGGAGCCGCCCCGCGGACGACGGGAAAAGGAACTCTCCCTGCGGCCGAAGAGGGAGCGCTTGCGCCGGACCCAGCGATTACCCGTCATTGCCATTCTCCCTTGCGGTTCTGACGCAGGTTGATGACTTCGACCCGCCCCTGGTCGCTGACGAAGGAGGTCAGCAGCCAGCTGACCAGGGAGATGATCAGGGCCCCGACCAGCGCCACCCAGAAACCCTGTACGACGAAACCGGCAATGACGACGGAGACCAGTTTCAGCAGCAGGGCGTTGATGACAAAGGTAAAGAGCCCCAGGGAGAGGATATTGATGGGCAGGGTCAGCAGAATCAGCAGCGGCCGCAGAAAGGCATTGAGAATCGCAAGAATGGCGGCGGCGGCGAGGGCGGTGCCAAAGTTGCCGACCTCGATCCCTTCGAGCAGATAAGCCGCCGCGAGAATCGCCAGGGTCAAGATCCCCCAACGCAACAGGATGCCTTTCATGATCTTCTCTCTCCTACCCGGCCCGCGCCGCACAGGGTCGTCGGGGAAAGCAAGGAAGGCGGTGCAATTGCGCCGCCTTCCGGGTCTATTGATTGATCGCCTGACGGTGTCGCGACCTCAGGCACCGACACTGCCGATCCAGCCCTCGATGCGCTCGGCCATCTCGGCGGGAAGATCGAGAAATTTCAGCCCCATTCCCGGCTCGTAAAGGGAGCCCTTGCTGAAATCCCGGATCCAGACGACCTCGCAGAAACACTGCAAGGTCCGGCACAAAGGCGGGGGCAAGGGAATCTCGACCTGGAAGCGGCTGCCGACCTCCTTGGGATTGATGGTGGCGATGAAGATCCCCCCCCGGCTGATGTTCTTGGCATAGCCAAAAAAGGTCTTGCGCCCATCATCGAGCCGCACCCGCAGAACCATCAGCGGCGAGCGCAGATTTCTCCGCGGATCGCCCGGCACGACAGGTGGAGCTTGTGGCCTGGTCTCGCTCATGAAAGCTCCCGGCACATCCCGCGGACCGACAGCGGCCCGACGCCGCCGCCATATATACACCAGAGCCGATGAATTTTAAAGGAAATTCCTTGCACTCTCCCCCCCTTGGCCATCCGTGTCCGCCTCGGCCCGGCACAGCTGGTGCAACCAGCCGGCGATGTCGGCGGCCGGCGCCAGCCCGGCCCAGTCGGCCAACCCGGCCAGGGACACCTCCGCCGAAATCGGCGGCAACTCCTCGGCACACAAGGTATGGATCAGGCGCAAGGTTTTAAAGCCGTCGAACCAGCGGTGAAAGGCGGCGGCAAAGGTCGCCGGCGTCCGGTGCTGCCGCCGCAGCTGCGGCCAGAGCCGTGCCAATCCGGCGTCCGCCAGAAAGGCCGCGAGGCCCGGCGACAGCTCCCCCGCCCGCGCCAAGAGGAGGGTGCCGTCGTCGCTCTGCTCCGTAGCGGCCAGGGCCAGCCAGGCGCCGAGGAGACGGAAGGCTTCTCCCGGATAGAAGCGCACCGCCGCATCCCCCTCGACAAGTTGCCGGGTCATGCTGCGACCGGTGCCGAAGGGAACCCGCCCGGAGGCGCGGGCTGACGGATGGACGGTGGTGCCGCGCAGGGTGGCGATGCCGGAAGTCTTGGCCAGCTGCTGGAGGAAGTAGAAATCCTCCCCGGCCTGCTTGCGGTTCATCCCCCCGGCCTTGAGGTAGGCCGCCGCCATGCAGGCGCAGGCGCTGCCGATGCTGTGGTAGGCATAGGGGGAACCGGCGAGGCGCAGACCGAGGACATAGTGGCGCAGGAAGAGTTCATAGCGGACGATGGCCGCCTCTCCCTGCGCATCGACGGCGGGACGGTGGCAGAAGGGGAGGCAGGCGGCGCCGGCGGCGTTGCCGGCAAAGTGGGCAGAGAGGGCGGAGAGGTAACTCGCCTCGACCTGGGTATCGGCATCGAGACCGACGAGAAAGGGACGGCCCGCTGCTTCCAGCCGGTCGAGGGCGAGATCGAAACCGATCTTGCGCGCCAGTCCAACCCCGTCACCAGCGGGGAGTTCCCGCCCCGGCGTTGCCGCGTCGACCCAGGCCAGTTTGAGGCGTTCCGGCACCCCGTCGCCGCCGGCGAGTCGTTGCAGGGTCAGGCGGTTGTCGGTCTGCTCCGCCGGACTGGCGTCGGCGCGATGGTTGACGACGACGACAACCAGAAAACGTTGCAACAGGTCAGATGGATTGCTGGCGAGAGTGGCAAGTGTGGCGAAAAGTTCCGGACTTTCGGCGAGGGCGGGGATCACCACCGCCCCGGCAAAACCGCCGTCTGCACACCCCTCCAATCGCCACGGCTGGGGCAGGGGGAAACGCTGGCGATAGGCGGCGACGGCGGTGGGAGTAAGAGCTGCGCGGACTTTTGTCACTGACCAAGCCTCTCGGCCTTACCGGCGACGACCGCCCGCAGCTGCGCCAGCGGATCGGCGGCGGCATCGAGCCAGTGAATCTGCGTCCCCTGACGCTCCATGCGGCGAAACCATGTCTCCTGACGCTTGGCGAAATCGTGGATGGCGCTATTCAGTTGCTGAAACATGTCGTTGTACGAGAGCACCCCCTGCAGGTGGCGGGCGAGATAGCGGTATTCGAGGCCGTAATACTCCAGAGTCGCCCACGCCACCCCGCGCTCCTCGTGGAGCTGACGCACCTCCTCGATCAAACCCTGCTCCAGGCGCTCTTTCAGCCGCAGGGTGATGCGCCGGCGCAGCTCGGGACGGGGCCAGCTCAAGCCGAAGATCAAGGGATGGATCGGGGGGGGCGGGGGGAGGGTAGCCGCGACGGCACATTCGCCAACGGCGATCTCGATGGCCCGCAGCAGTCGGGCCCGGTCGCTGGTGTCGCTGGTGTTGTGCAACTGCGGCCGCAGCTCGCTCAGGCGCGCCGCCAGGGACGCATCGCCGAGGGTTGCCAGCTCGGCGCGCAGCTCGGGATTCTCCGCCACCGGCACCAGGCGGTAGCCCTTGAGGACGGCGTCGAGATACATCCCCGTCCCCCCGGCCAGGACCGGCAGCCGCCCCCGCCCCCGCACCGCCGCGATGGCGGCGAAACAGTCGCGCTGAAAGACAAAGAGGTTGTACTCCTCCCCCGGTTCGATGAGGTCGATGAGGTGATAGGGGACCGTGCCGTATTCGGCCAGATCCTTGCCGCTGCCGAGATCGAGGCCGCGGTAGACCTGGCGCGAGTCGGCCGAGATAATCTCGCCGCCAAAAGCCTCTGCCACTTGTACCGCCAGCCGGGTCTTGCCCGAGGCGGTGGGGCCGAGGAGGACGAGGAGGTCGTAGGGGGTTGGGAGTACGGCATCAACCAATGAATGCTAGCCCAGCGGAATAAAGGAGAATGAATTTATCGAAACCAGGTTCAAGCATATATTGATACCCAACTGAAAAGAGGAAAATCGGGAAGGATTTATTTGCGCCGCCAAAACCTACGCCGCCTGCGCAAGTGGCTGGACGTGACGCATCTTCTGAACCAGCAACTTTTCAGCGATCTTCAAATCATAACTCGATTGCAAATTCATCCAGTATGTCGGTGTCTGGTTAAATACCTTGCCAAAGGAAAATGGGGTCAGATTTATTTGTCCCCAGATGTTCAGCTCCGAGCGGCCTCGGCATGCAGCTTCAAGCCGAGCGCCCTGACCACTTTGAGAATGGTGTCGAACCCGGGACTGCGCTCGCCGGAGAGGGCTTTGTACAAGCTTTCGCGGGAGAGTCCGCTGTCCCGGGCGACCTGTGACATCCCCTTGGCGCGGGCGATATCGCCGAGGGCCTTGGCGATGAAGGCAGCATCGCCATCCGCCTCTTCGAGACAGGCTTCGAGGTAAGCAGCCATTTCCTCGGGGGTTCTGAGGTGTTCGGCGACGTCATAGCGAGTGGTGACGGTCTTGGTCATGACAATGACTCCGAAAGATTGCGGGCGAGGCGTAAAGCGGTCTGGATGTCCTTGGCTTGCGTGCTCTTGTCCCCACCCGCCAGAAGGATGATCAGCTCACGCCCGCGCTGTTTGTAATAGACCCGATAACCGGGTCCGCAGTTGATGCGCAACTCCGAAACTCCTTCACCGACCGGTTCGACATCCCCGGGATTACCAGCGGCGAGCCGCGTTATTCGCGCCTGAATGCGCGCTCGAGCCTGGATGTCGCGCAGTGCGTCGAGCCACTGGGCAAAGATATCGGTTTTACGTAATTCGATCGTCATCAATGTATCCCTCCGGCTACACTTTGTCAAGGTTACGTTCTACGTCGAGCCAAACCGTTCCCGCTCACCGCCCCGCATCTGCCGCCACACTCGGACCGCGTGTTTTCGCTCTTCCCTTTACCCACCGTATCTGCTAGATTCCCTTGTACTTTTTCGCCGGCGCCGCTCCCCTTTCGGACGCATCCTTTTCACTCTCCGCGCGATCAACGGTCATGACCACAACCCCGACCATCCTCCCCCGCTCCGAACACACCGTCTCCCGCAAGCAGATCGACGAGAGCACCCTCAAGGTCCTCTATCGCCTCCACGGCAGCGGTTTCAAGGCCTATCTGGTCGGCGGCGGCGTGCGCGACCTGCTCCTCGGGCGCAAGCCGAAGGATTTCGACGTCGGCACCGACGCCACCCCGGGGCAGGTCAAGAAACTCTTTCGCAACTGCTTCCTCGTCGGTCGCCGCTTCCGCCTCGCCCATGTCCGCTTCGGCAGCGAAGTGGTCGAAGTCGCCACCTTCCGCCGCCGGGCCGAAGCCGACGACCTGCCGGAGAACCCCGACGATCACCAGCATTTCGCCGAAAATGTCTTCGGCACCCCGGAGGAGGATGCCTCGCGCCGCGACTTCACCGTCAACGCTCTCTTCTACGATATCGCCAGCTTCAGCATCATCGATTACGTCGGCGGCCTCGAAGACCTGCGCCTGAAACGGCTGCGGGTCATCGGCGATCCGTTGGAGCGCTTCACCGAAGACCCGGTGCGCATGCTGCGCGCCCTCGAATTCGCCGCCCGCCTCGATTTCACCCTCGATGCCGAGGCGCGCAGCGCTATCTACCGTCGCGCCCCCCTCATCGCCGAAGCCGCCCCGGCGCGCATCCGCGAAGAGCTGATGGAACTCTTCCGCCATCGCGTCGCCGGCAAGGTTTTGCGCTCGGCCCACGACCTCGGCCTCCTCACCCATCTCCTCGCCGGCTATGACGGCGACGCCGCCACCTTCGCCCTCCTCGACGCCGTCGATACCCGCACCGCCGCCGGCACCCCCATCGACGAAGCCTTCGCCATCGCCGCCCTCTATCTTGCCCGTTTCCTCCGCATCTGCCCGAGGGATACGCCGGGGGTCAACGAGGCGCTGCATCTTGCCGGCCTCACCCTCGCCCCGCACTGCAGCTATTTCCACATCGCCAGCGGCACCCGCCACCAGGCGCGCGAGCTTCTCCTCGGTGCCTTCCGCCTTTGCCGCGGGCCGGGCCAGCGCGGCGAGCGCCGCTTCCTGCAACACCCGAGCAGCAAACAGGCCCTCGAACTCCTCACCCTCTGGGCCTCGACCAGCGGCGAACACGGTAACATCGTCGCCGCCTGGCAGGCCCTCCTGGCCGGCGAGAAGGCACCGGTCACAACGGACAGCGCCGCCGGCGAGCGGCCGGCGAAAAAATCCCGGCGCCGGCGCCGGCGCAAACCCCGCCTCGCGGCCCCTTCCGCACCGCCACCGCACTAGCCGCCAGGGGCCTCCTGCCGGTGTCCCTGACCCACCTCGCCAATGAGAACCCGCAGCCGTTGCTGTTCCTCCCGGGTCAAGGTCCGGTCGCGATAGAGCGCGCCGTCGAAAATCTCGGCGAACTCGGCACAGGCCGGATCATCGAGGCGCAGCGCCTGAGTTTCGAGCCCCTCCCCCTCCTTGCCCTCCTCCTCGCCATAATGCCGTTGCAGCGCCCGGCGGTAACCTTTCAACAGGCGCCCCGCGATCGGCGTCCGCCACCAGCGCCACAGCCACCACCCCGCCCCGGCCAGCATGAGCCCCCCTGGCAGCAGCAGCCAGACCCGCCCCGGACGCAGTTCGAGGCGGAGTTTCTGGACGCCGCCGCGGCCGCGCTGAAGCAATTCGAACTGACTGCCGAGGTCAAAAGTGATGACCGACTGGTTCCAGTAGTAATCGATGGCATCGACGAACTGCGCCACGGCGCTCAAGCCCTGTTGCCGCCCGGCGCCGAAGGCGATGCCGGCGTTGCCGGCCAGCCGGCTCGGATCGTGGCGTTGCCAGCTCCCGTCGACCAGGACTTCGACCCAGACGTGAGCCTTGTCGTCGGTCACCAGGTAATAGCCGCCGAGACGGTTGTAGGTGCCGCCGAGATAGCCGCCGACCAGGCGCGCCGGCACCCCGGCCTGACGCAACAGCAGGGCGAAGGAAGAAGCAAAGTATTCGCAGTAGCCGCGCTTGCCGACGAAGAGAAACTCGTCGAGGGGGTCGGCGGAGCGGGGGAGATCGCTGGTGGCGTAACTCAGCTTGAGCTCGACGAAGAGCGCCCGGGTCAGGGCGATGCGCTCCGCCGCCGTCTTCCCCGTGCGACCGATACGTTCGCCGGCGGCGCGCAGGCGGGGGGAGAGCTCTGCCGGCAGCTCCAGGTAATCGCCCGGCCGCACCTTGGCCGCCGCCCGCAGCTCGCCGCCAGCCAGGGAGACCGCCGTATAGGCAAGGCGCTGATCGGGACGGCGACTGGTGATGAAGACCCGATCCCCCTCGTCCCGCGCCCGCACGCCGACCAGTTCCCGGGGGATATCGAGGGCCGGGAGGAAGCGTTCGCGCCGCGGCTCGACGACGATTTTTTGCAACACGGCCCGGCCGCCACTGACCCGCTCGGGCTCCGCAACTTTCGGCACCTGCCGCACCCAGGCCCGGCCCTGCGGCCGGTTAAGGACAATCGCCCGCCAGTAGAGTTGCTCGGGGGGGAGTTCTTCGCTTTCCGCCCGGAAGACCGGGGTCCGCACCGCCGCCAGGTTCGACACACTCCCCGGCTCGACACTTTCGCTGAGGCCGGCAACGGCGGCAGCAGCCGGATTGAGAAAGTTCCACAGCGGTTGTTGCGTGCGCGGCAAGATGACGAAGAAGAAGAGCATGAGGATCAGGGACCCCGCCGGCAGCAACAGGCTGGTGCCGAGGACCCGCCGCGCCGCTGCCCTGTCGAGGCCGAGCCCGGGATCCTCGGCATGAAAGCAGAGGAGGACGAGGCCGACGATGACCGCCACCACCTCGGGGATGAGGAAGAAGAAGAAGGCGACGCTGAGGGAGACGAGGGACGAGGCGGCGAGAGCGAAGAGGGAGAGGAGGAAGAGCTGCAGATAGTTGCGCCCCGACTTTTCCGTCAGCAGGCGGACGGCGAGGAGGAGGCCGAGGATGTTGATGACCGGCTCGACCAGATAGCTGCGGCTGATCTGGATGGCGTAGAGCCCGACAGCGAAGAAGGAGAGGAGGGTGGCGAGACCGGGGCGCAGCAGCAATGCCGGGCGGCGCTCCCCCGCCACGGCGAGGAGGAGAGCGAGGGGGAGGGCGAACTGGACGGGACGACCGAGATAGGGGTAGAGGGGGGCGACCCCGAGGAACGCCACCACCCAGACCAGGGTATTGAGGAGGGTGCTAATCCTGACCATAGAGGGCCAGCTCCCGCAGCAGGCGTAATTTATGGGGTTCCCCCGTCGCCGGCGGAATCACCCGGCCGGGGAGGCGCAGGCCGACGGCACGCCCGGCCCGGTGATAGCGGTTGACCAGATAGCTGGCGCAGCGTAAGCGCCCTTCGAGATCGCCGCCGGGAAGCTCGACGGGGTCGAGGACGACCGGCTCGTCGGTGCTGGCGTTGAGCTCCTTGACCTTGAGCCCCTGGTGCCGGGCCGAAAGTTTCCAGTGCACCCGCTTGAGGGGCTCGCTGCCGGTGTAGTCGGCGATACGCGCCACCTCCCCCTGCTCGCCGCGCCGCGCCGCGCTGCCGACCCCATCGCGACGGCCGCCGGCGGCGGCATAATCGAGGGGGCAGGGGCGCGGCGCCGGGAAGACGACGAGGTCGCAATCGAGACGCAGGCGGCGGGAGCGGACGAAGAAGTTGACCGGGAAGCGCGAGGTCACCCGCACCGTCTCCAGGCGCTGACGCCCGCGGCCATGCAGGACCACCGGCACGGTGCCGCTTTCGTCCTCGCCGCGGCCGACGACGATGAAGGTCGTTCCGGCCTCGCGAAGTTCGACCCGCAGGAGAAAGAGGGGGAGCCAGCGCCGCCGGCAGAAGAGGCGCACCCGCAGCAGGGTCGCGATGCCGTCATAGACCTCGGCCGGGGGCTCGATGCGGACGGCGAGGCCATCGAGATTGCTCTTGCCGAGGAGACCGGAGACCGCCATGAAACCGAGAAGGACCGAGACCACCAGGTAGAGGAGGTTGTTACCGGTGTTGACGGCGGCGAAGCCGAGAAGCAGGGTAATGACGATGTAGAGGCCCCCGGAACGGGTCAGCTTCAGACCAGGGGGACCGGCAGGCTTTTGACGATCGATTGCAGCACCTCCCTCTTGCCGACCGACTCCTGCTCCGGCCGGAGAATCAGGCGATGGGCGCCGACGGCCCCGGCCACCCCTTGGACATCCTCGGGGATGACATAATCGCGCCCGGCAAGAAAAGCCGCGGCCCGGGCGGTGTCGGCGAGATTGATGGCGCCGCGGGTGGAGATCCCCGAAGTGACCAGGGGATGCTGGCGCGAGGCGGCGACCAGACTGTAGATATAGTCGACCAGCTTGGCGCCGAGATAGACATCCTCCCGCACCGAACGTCGGGCGGTGCGCAGCTGGTCGAGGGTCAGGACCGGTTCGATACGCAGGATCTCGTCGCGGATACTCCCCCCCTCGATGATGGCTTTTTCCACCGCCTCGGGCGGGTAGCCGACACCGGTGCAGATGAGAAAACGGTCGAGCTGCGACTCGGGGAGGGGGTAGGTGCCGACCTGCTCCACCGGATTCTGGGTGGCGATGACAAGAAAGGGCTCGGGGAGGGGATAAGTCACCCCCTCCACTGTCACCCGCATCTCCTCCATCGCTTCGAGGAGGGCGCTCTGGGTGCGGGGCATGGCGCGGTTGATTTCGTCGACGAGGAGGACGTTGTTGAAGACCGGTCCCGGCATGAATTCGAAGCGGTTGCTCTCGCGGTGGAGGATGGAGAGGCCGGTGATGTCCGAGGGGAGGAGGTCGCTGGTGCACTGGATGCGGCCGAAGGTCAGGCCGAGGGAGCGGGCGAGGGCGAGGGCGAGGGTGGTCTTGCCAAGGCCGGGGATATCCTCGAGGAGGAGGTGGCCGCCGGCGAGGAGGCCGATGACCGAAAGGCGCACCGCCTGGACCTTCCCCTTGAGGTAGCGGCCGGAGAGGGTTTCGATGAGTTGGAGGATCGCCTCCCGTTCGCGCAGCGCCATACGATAATTCCTCTTTTTGATCAGCAATTTACTTTATAGCAGATGGCGGCAAAAAAGACCATGTCGCGGCAAGGTCAGCCCCCGGCGAGAGTCGGGTCAGGGAGGACAAAAGAAGCCCCGGCCGCGGGACCGGGGCTTCTTTGTGGCGTCACCCGAATGAAATCAGTTTCCGTCCAGGGGATAAGTCGAAGGAACCGACGTGATCGGTGCCGGACAGTTGAAAACGGTCGTGACCGCCAGACGTTTCGCGAATTCCTCGGTGCCTTCCGCCAGCGCCAGACCGGCGGAGAGCATCACCAATGCCAGAGTCAAACCCGCCACGCGTTTCATAAGGAACTCCTTTCGCTGATGAAGCATGCCCCTTTCACTTTCATAGTAATATATTGCATTTGCCATACCATGAGCGCGTTTTTTTGCGGGAGCAACATCTGCCTGTATTCAGGGCATTTAACCCACCGAAGAGAATGGCCCGCGGCGCGAACTGTCCGAAATCCAACAGACATCCGGAGATTATTCTTCACCGGCCTGACCGCAGTCAGACCCGCAGGAGATGGACCGAACAGGAGATGCAGGGATCGTAGGCGCGGACGATGCGCTCGGCGCGGGCACGCAGAACGGCACCATCGCCCGCGTGCTGCAGGTCGAGCCACAGCTGCTGCTCCATGACGACTTGGTTGATCGCCGTCGGCGTGACGATGTCGGCGTGGGCCACCCGGCCGCGCTCGTCGAGAAGGTAATGATGGATGAGGGTCCCCCGCGGCGCCTCGATGGCCGCGGTGCCGCGACCGGCCGTGGCGACGACCGGGCGGCGCAGTGGCGCGTCCGCCGGCAGGGCGAGGAGGGCGGCCAGCACTGCGCGGCTGCGCTCCAGGGCCCAGACCAGCTCGCTCGCCTGGGCGATGTTGTTGCCGTGGATGCCGGCCGCCGCCGGCACTTCGGCCCAGGCCGCGCCGCTGCGCTGGTGATGCAGGCGCAGGCGGGCCAGCGCCCCGGTGAGAAAGGGGCCCGCCGCCCCCTCGGCGCGCTTGGCGTTGGAGCTGGCCAGCGCACGCTCGCCGAGGAGTTCGCGATAGGCGGCGGCCGCCACCGTGCGCCCGTGGGGGAGGGCCAGAACGTGGCCGCTCAGGCCGTAGTCGCCGGCGGCGGTTACCGCCAACGGGACGCCGATGACCGCGGCGCCGGGAGGATAGGCAGCGGCCCGGCGAAAGGGGGCGAGGAGGGGCGCCGCCCGTTCTTCCCATCCCGCCACCTCTGCCGCCAGGGCCTGCAATTCGGCCCGGGCGGGGCAGGCGACGATGCCGCCGACCTCGATGTTGACCGGATGGATGACGCGCCCGCCGGCCGCCTCCTGCAGCCGGTTGCCGAGGCGCTTCAGCGCCAGCCCCTGACGCGCCGGGGCATCCTGCTGGCGCAGCAGTTCGAGAATGCTCGCGGTCCCGGCGAGATCGGGGAGGATCAGGGCATAAAGGTGCAGCGCGTGACTCGCGATCTGCCCGCCGAGGAGGAGGAGTTCCCGCACCAGCCGCGCCGCCGGGGGAATCTCCAGCGCCAAGGCCTCTTCGAGGGCGGCGACCGCCGCCAGGCGATGGACCCCGGAGCAGATGGCGCAGATGCGGCAGACCAGACTCGGCACCTCGTGCCAGGCGCGGCCGACAACCAGCTGTTCGAAGAGGCGGTACGATTCGACCAGATCGAGACGCACCGCCTGCAGCCGCCCGGCGGGGTCGAGCTGCAACTCGACCCGACCGGTGCCCTCGACCCGGGTCAACGGTTCAATCCGCACCACGGTCATGGCCGACACCTCCAAATCGTTCCATGCGCGCCCTAATCTCCCGCGATCCGAAGCCGATCTGGGCCAGCTGCCGTTCCATTTCCGCCAGATTGGCTTCGGGGGCAAAGCCGTGGCATCCTTCGCAAGGGATGCCGCGCGCCGGGCACTGGACCCCGCAACCGCTGCGCGTTACCGGGCCGAGACAGGGCTGTTGCCCTTCGACCAGAAGACAGCGGATTTCGCGCAGACGGCAGTCGAGGCAGAGAGCGTGTTCCGCCGTCGGCGGCAGGCCGCCGCGCGCCACCGCGCCGAGGAGTTGCACGATCTCTGCGGCGGCGACGGGACAACCGTAGAGAGCGGCATCGAC
>MGTO01000160.1:15528-17255 GCA_001799485.1 Desulfuromonadales bacterium GWC2_61_20
AGCCGGTCCAGGGGCTGCGGCAGAAAGGCCCGCTTGGCCGCCGCGGCCGCCCCGTAGACCGCCCTCACCCACGCCTCCCGCTCGGTCCCGCCGAGGACATTGATGCCGCCGTTGACGGCACAGGCGCCGACAGCCACGACAAAGCGGGCCCGGCGGCGCAGGGTCAGGAGCATTTCGAGTTCCTCGGGACGAGAGACCGAGCCCTCGATGAGGGCCACATCGAGAGGAGCCCCGGCATCGACCGCCGAGGAGACCAGGGGAAAAACCTGCACCACCGCCACCTCCGGGAGGAGGGGGAGCGCCTCTTCGGCATTGACCAGGGCCAGCTGACAGCCGCTGCAGGAGGTAAAACGCACAAAGGCGAGATGGAGTGGTTCAGGCATGGGCCCCCTCAGATCGCCCCGTCGAGGCGGCGCAGTTCGTCCAGGGCGAAGACCGGACCGGAGCGGCAGACGAAGACGCCGCCGGTGACGCAGTGGCAGCAATGGCCGACCCCGCAGCGCATGCGCCGCTCCAGAGTCGCGTAGATGGCGGCAGCGGCGAGACCGAGCTCCTCCAGTTGCGGCAGGACACAGCTGTACATCGCCGGCGGGCCGCAGACCGCCGCCGTCGTCTGCGCCGGCCGCAGCGGCACGGTGCCGAGGAGACCGGCGACGAGCCCGACCCGGCACCCCGCCAGCAACGTCGCGGCGGCCTCGTCGCCGGCAAAGTCGACGGAGAAGGCGGCCCGAATCAGCCCCTGCGCCGCGAGGGCTTCCAGTTCGGGGCGAAAGAGAAGGCTGGCCGGATCGCGCGCGCCGTTGAGGACGGTGATCTCGCGGTAAGCCGACCGCTGTTGCAGCAACGTCTCCAGGAGCCCCATCAATGGCGCCATGCCGAGGCCGCCGGCGAGAAGGAGAACGTCGCGGTCGGCAAAAGCCGCCAGCGGAAAACCGTTGCCGAAGGGTCCGCGCAGGCCGAGGACGGCCCCTTCGTCCAGCTCGTAGAGGGCCGCCGTCACCCGCCCGGCGCGGCGGATGCACAGGCGCACCGCCGCCGGGTGGGCGGCGGCGCAACTGGAGACGGCGAAGGCGCCGAGCCCCGGCAGGGAGAGTTCGACGAACTGCCCCGGTTGCACGGCCAGCGGTTCCGCCGGGACGAGGGTGAAGAGATGGTCCGCCAGCCGGCGATCGATCGCTGTCAGAGTGGCGCGCACCGGCAGGTACGATTCCATCAGCCACCCCCTTCCGGCGCCGCCGGGAGAGCCGCCCACACTTCGCGCAGATCGATGCGCGCCGGGCAGGCGCGGACGCAGCGACCGCAGCCGACACAAGAACTTTGCCCGCGCAGGGGGCCGAAGCCGAGGAGCTTGTGCTCGAAGCGGAACTTCAGCCGGGCCGTGCGGTCGGGGCGGAAGTTGTGGCCGCCGGCGACCAGGGCGTGATCGCGGAAGAAGCAGTTGTCCGCCACCCGCCAGCGCTGCACCGGGCCGGCGAGGGGAGCGGTGTCGACCACATCGAAGCAGTTGCAGGTCGGGCAGACGACACTGCAGGCGCCGCAGGCGAGACAGCGCGCCGCCGTCGCCGCCCAGACCGGCGCCTCCTGCCCGGCGCGAAAACGGGCGGCCAGATCCGCCGGGGGGGCCAAAGTGGCAGCGTGGGCAGAGGTCTTGGGGACGGCATGCGTCACCACGCGCGGCCCCTCAGCCAGGGCGGCGAGGACGCCATCCCCCCAGGCCGAACCGCTCC
>MGTO01000161.1 GCA_001799485.1 Desulfuromonadales bacterium GWC2_61_20
CGCTTGATCGCCAGGGGATATTCGGCGCGGCAGTAGACATAGGCGAAGTCGCAGCCGATGGCGTAGGCGCCGATCATCATCCCTTCGATGAGGCCGTAGGGGTCCCCTTCGAGGACCGAGCGGTCCATGAACGCCCCCGGATCGCCCTCGTCGGCATTGCAGATGAGGTATTTGTGATGGCCCGGCGTGGCGCGACAGAACGACCACTTGGTTCCGGTCGGGAAGCCACCCCCCCCCCGTCCGCGCAGGCCCGATTTCTTGACCTCTTCGATGACCTGTTCCGGGGTCATCGTGACCGCCTTCTGCAAACCGGTGAAGCCGCGATGGGCGAGGAAGTCGTCGATGCTCTCGGCGTCAATCGTCCCGCAACGCGAGAAGATGATGCGTTGCTGCTTGGCAAGAAAGTCGGTGTAGTACTTCCCCGCCACCTTCTTCTCGACGGGAGCGTTGCCGAGAACATGTTCTTCGACGATCTGCGGCACCAGTTCCGGCGTGACGAAGTCGTAGGTCACCGCCTGCTGGCCCGGAAGGAGGATATCGACCAGGACGTCGTTGGCGCAGAGGCCGCGGCAACCGGTCTTCTTCACATCACAACGCTTGCCGACCTTGGCCGCCACCCCGTGCTTGGCGAACTCCGCCTCGAATGCATCGGCGACCAAGAGGGAACCGGAGGCGATGCCGCCGGTGCCGGTGCAAATCAGTACCTGGATATTTTCCGCTGTCTCAGCCATGTTAAACCCTCAGGGAGTTGACGGTTATCAATCCATTTTCTGGTATTTGGCGATGACTTCGTCCATCTTCTGGACCGTCATCGAGCCATAGGTATTGTCGCCGACCATGATGACCGGCGCCATGCCGCAAGCGCCGATACAGGCGACGTATTCGGCGGTGAACTTGAGGTCTTCGGTCGTCTCGGCGTGACCGATGCCGAGGCGATCCTTGAGGGTATCGCCGATACGTCCGGCACCCTTGACATGACAGGCCGTCCCCATGCAGACGCGGACGATATACTTGCCGCGCGGGGCGAGATGAAACTGGGCATAAAAGGTCAGGACCCCGTAAATCTGGCTGGGATAGACATTCAGACGCTCGGCGGCGAGATGGACGCACGGCTCGGGGATATAGCCGTAGGCCTCCTGAATCGCCTGCAGCACCGGCATGAGTGCCCCATGCATCGTCTCGTACTTGTCGAGGATGCTGTTGGCGTCTGCCAGATCGATGTCCTTTTCCTCGGTTGTCTGCGCAACGTTGCTCATGGAAGATCCTCGTTCTGTCGCGTGTCGATTAGCGGTCGATTTCGCCAAGGACAATGTCCAGGGTACCGATGACGGCGACGAGGTCGGCGAGCATCTGCCCCTCGGCCATCTTCGGCAGCGCCTGCAGATTGACGAAGGAGGCTGGACGAATCTTCATCCGGTAGGGGCGCGGCGAGCCGTCGGAAACGATGAAGAAACCGACCTCACCCTTGGGATTTTCGACACCGAGGTAGATCTCGCCGGCTTCCGGCTTGAAACCTTCGGAGATGATCTTGAAGTGGTGGATCAGCCCTTCGATGGAATTAACGACATCCTTCTTCGGCGGCAACACGACCTTCGGCGCATCGGCCAGGATCGGGCCCGGCTTGAGACGGTCGAGAGCCTGACGAACGATCTTCACCGACTCGCGCATCTCGATGAGGCGCACCTTGTAGCGCGCCCAGGTGTCGCAACCGGCATCGACCGCAACCTTGAAGTCATAGGTCTCGTAACCGCTGTACGGCAGGTCCCGCCGCAGATCCCAGTCGACCCCGGAACCGCGCAGGGACGGGCCGGTGACGCCGAGGTCGATGGCATCCTTGGCGCTGATCGTGCCGACCCCTTGCAGGCGCTTCTGCCAGATCTTGTTGCCGGTCAGCAGCCCTTCATAGGTATCGATATGCCCGGGCATTTCGTCGATGAAGGAACGTACGTCCTGCTCGAAGCCGGCCGGGAGGTCGGCCGAGAGACCGCCAATGCGGAAATAGTTGGAGGTCATGCGGGCGCCGGAGAGCTTTTCATACATGTCCATGATGCGCTCGCGCTCACGGAAGCAGTAGATGAAGACCGTCATGGCGCCGATATCGAGGGCGTGACAGGCGAGCCAGACGAGATGGCTCTTGATCCTGGTCAACTCGGCCAGCATCACCCGGACCACCTTGGCCCGCTCGGGAATGGCTTCCGTCAAGCCAAGGAGCTTCTCGACCGCCAGCACATAACCGAGATTGTTGTGCATCGGCGCCAGGTAGTCGAGGCGATCGGTCAGGGGGATGACCTGATGGTAGGTGCGGTGTTCGGAGAGCTTCTCGATCCCGCGGTGCAAAAAGCCGATATGCGGCGTCGCCTTTTTGACGATCTCGCCATCCAGCTCAAGGATCAGCTGCAACACCCCGTGAGTCGAGGGATGCTGCGGCCCCATGTTTATAGTCATCGTTTCATTCTTAACCATCGCGTGCCCCATCTAACGAAAAGAGTAGGAGAAGGTCTCGGGAACCGGCTAGGAGAGCCGCCCCTGGTAAGGCTCACGGTCGGGGCCCTGCAGCGGATAATCCTTGCGCAGCGGGTGCCCCTGCCAATCCGCCGGCAGCAGAATGCGGCGCAGGTCGGGGTGATTGGCGAAAGAAATCCCCATCAGGTCCCAGCACTCGCGCTCGAGCCAGTTGGCCGTCGCCCAGACGCCGCTGACGGTATCGACCTGCGCCGTGCTCTGTTCGACCAGCACCTTGAGCCGCAGGTTGGCCTTGCTCGAAAGGTTGCGCAGGTTGTAAACGACGGCGTAGCGCGGAGTCTGACCGAGATTATCGATCCCGCAGAGGTCAACCAGGAAGTTGAAGCCGAGCTCCTTTTTCAGAAAGGTGCAGAGGACGACGATCTCTTCCTTTTTCACCAGGATCGTCGTGTCGCCGCGAAACTCGGTGACAGCGAGGACCGACCCGGGAAATTTTTCGCTCAGTTGGCTGACGGCAGCATTTTCGCTCATATCTTTTCTATCCTATCTGGTCGGCTGGTGCTCGTGCGCACCGCCCCCGTTCAAACGGCCGTGATCCGCTCACCGACGCCGATAGCGGCACCGAAGGAGTTGCGCTCCAGCATGATCTTTTCCTGCAACTTGATGAGGCCGTAGAGGAGACCCTCGGGGCGAGGGGGGCAACCGGGGATGTAGACATCGACCGGAATCGCCTCATCGATCCCCTGCACCGTGCTGTAGGTATCGAAAATCCCGCCGGAGCAGGCACAGGCGCCCATGGCCACGACGTAACGCGGCTCGGGCATCTGGTCATAGACCGTCTTGATGACCGGCAGCATCTTCTTGGTGACGGTTCCGGCGATGACGATCAGGTCCGCCTGCCGCGGTGAGGCGCGGAAAAGAACACCGAAACGGTCGAGGTCAAAACGGGCGGCGCCGGTCGCCATCATCTCGATGGCGCAGCAGGCCAGACCGAAGGTCATCGGCCACAACGATCTGGAGCGGGCATAGTTGACCACCGTGTCCAGCGATGCGGTGATGACATTATTTCCCAGAACGTTACCTTCTACTCCCATTCCAGTGCTCCTTTTTTCCAGACGTAGATGTAACCGACGAGCAGGATGGCGATGAACACGCCCATCTCGATGAAGCCGAACATCCCGAGCTTCTTGAAGACGACGGCCCAGGGATAGAGGAAAACACATTCAATGTCGAAGAGAATGAAGAGCATGGCAATGATGTAAAACTTCACCGACAGGCGCTCCCGGGCCGAACCGACCGGCGGCATGCCGCACTCGTAAGGTGAGAGCTTGACGGCATTCGGCTTCTTCTCCCCTACCAGTCGCGAAAAAACGACCGACCCGAGCGCAAAGGCCAGGGCGAAGGCGATGAGGACCATGATTGGCAAAAAAGCTTCCAACATGAAACAACTCCTCTCAAGGAATGGACTGTGGTGTGGGCGGGACAGGACGTTGGCAGGGGGCAGGTGGGACAGGCCTCGGCCGAGTGCAAGTTAGGATAAATTAAACCCTCTGTCAAGCAAAAAAAAGTATACAGTATGCAAAAAACAAAGGCCTGATTCTGCCTCGACTTGTTTTGTTTTTTTGTGTAATTACGGCATGTTGTAAACTTCGAAAGGTTTCGGGAGGGGACGCGGAGTGCAGCGCCGGCAGGGGCGGGTGAAACCAGGGACGAGAGGGCGCGAACAGACTAGCCGGGGAGACAGGGGGGGGGGTCCATAGCCGACAAAGATTCTACACCCCGCCCAGCTTTCCCGTCAGCAGGGGGACAAATTGCTTGAGGTCGGCGACGACCAGCACATCGGCAACTTCGCCGATGGGCGCGTCGCCATCGGTGTTGATGGCGACGACAAAGCCCGATTTCTTCATCCCCGCCAAATGCTGAACGGCTCCGGAGATGCCGCAGGCGATATAGAGCTTGGGGGCGACGGTCTGCCCGGTCGAACCGACCTGACGCTCGTGCGGCGCCCAGCCGGCATCGACCACCGGCCGGCTGGCGCCAACTTCCCCACCCAGCACCGTAGCCAGCCCCTCGATCAGGGCCAGATTTTCCGGCTTGCCGATCCCCCGCCCGGCACTGACGATTATCTCGGCCCGGCTCAGATCGACCGCCCCCCGGCTCGCCGCCTCGTAGCCGACCAGTTCGACCACGGCGCTTCCCGCCCAGGTCAACGGCGCCACTTGCGGGGTCCCGGCCGGCTCGCCGTCGGCATTGAACGCCCCCGATTGCAGGGTCAGCACCGCCCTCTGGCCCAAAGGCCGCAAGGTGCGCCGCAGTTTGCCATTGCAGGCGGGGACGACAAAGGCTCCCTCGGCCAGGGCGACGACCTCGGAGATCTGGGGGAGATCAAGAGCCAGGGCCAGACGCGGGGCGAGATCCCAGCCATAGGCGGAATGCAGAAAGACGATGAAATCCGGCTCTTCCGCCTGCACCGCCTGGAGGAGCAGGGCGAGATGGCCTTCGGGGTTGTATTCCCCGCATTGCTGCGCCGCGGCCAGATAGAGCTTGCCGGCAAAGCGGGGCAAATCGCTGGGATCAGCAACGAGAAAGAGGGCGGCTGCGGCCCCGAGCTTGCGGGCAAAGGCCACCGTCTCGTAGGTTGAGGGGAGAATCTTGCCGTCACGGTATTCGCCAACCAGCAGGACTTTCATAAGGACTCTCCGTAGTTATTTGAGGACGGTCGTCTTCTCTTTGAGGATGGCGATGAGGCGGTCGGCGACCTCGCTCGTCGCCCCTTCCAGCACCACTCCGGCGCCGCGTTTGTCGGGGAAAGCGAGCTTTTCCGTGCGGACCAGGGCTGCGACCTGAGGCAGGTCGGTGACCGCTATTGTCCGCACCTCCTTCTTCTTCGCCTTCATGATGTTGGGCAGGGTCGGATAGCGCGGCGTATTGAGGCCGAGTTGGCAGGTGAAGAGCGCCGGCAGCCGGACCTTGACGACGGCCCGCGCCCCCCCCTCCAACTCGCGGCGCACCGTCACCAGGCCGGCCTCGTGGCTGAAGGCGACGATGGTCGTCACCGCCGGCAGCGCCAGGAGGCCGGCGAGGAGGAGACCGACCTGGGCCGAGCCGCGATCCTGCGACTGCAGCCCGGTGAAGATGACGTCGAACTTTTCCCCTCGGGCATATTCGGCAATGGCGCCGGCAATCTGGCGCGGGTCCTTGTCGTGGCTGAGCGGATCGAGGAGATGAACCCCGCGATCCGCGCCCATGGCCAGCGCTTTGCGGATCGCCTCGCCCGCGCGCTCGGGACCGAGGGAGAGGACCACCAGTTCGCCCTCGCCACTCGCCTCGCGCAAGCGCACCGCCTCCTCGACCGCATACTCGTCATATTCATTGAGGCGCCAGGCCAGATCCTCGGCCGCATACCAGGTGCCGCTGGCGGCGATCTTGAAGCGCGATTCGAGATCGGGGACCTGCTTGATACAGACCAGTATCTTCATCCTTCTCCTCCATGCCGTCCGCGCAACTGTTCCTGCCCCTGCCTGAACGTCACCCCTTGACCACCGCCCCGCCGATGATGAGCCGCTGGATTTCGCTCGTTCCTTCGTAGATCTCGGTGATGCGGGCATCGCGCAACATGCGCTCGACCGGATAGTCGCGCAGGTAACCGTAGCCGCCGTGGATCTGCACCGCCTCGTTGGCCACCCGTACCGCCGTTTCCGAGGCGAAAAGCTTGGCCATGGCCGATTCCTGGCCATAGGGGAGGCCGGCATCGGCGCGCCACGCGGCCTGATAGACGAGGAGACGAGCCGCCTCGATTTGCAGCGCCATGTCGGCGAACTTGAACTGGATCGCCTCGAAGGTGGCGATGGGGCGGCCAAACTGCTCGCGCTCGCGGGCATAGGTCAGGGCCGCCGCAAAGGCCCCCTGAGCGATGCCGAGGGCCTGGGCGGCGATGCCGATACGCCCCCCTTCCAGGGTCTTCATGGCGACCATGAATCCCTCCCCGGGAGGGCCGAGGAGGTGCCCGCGGGGAATGCGACAGTCGTTGAAGATCAGTTCCAGCGTCGGCGAGGAGCGGATGCCGAGCTTGCGCTCCTTGCGCCCGAAGGTGAAACCCGGCGTTCCCTTCTCGACGATAAAGGCGCTGATGCCGTGATGCTTTTCCGCCGCCTTGTCGCTGCGGGCGAAGACGATATAGGTCTCGGCCTCGCCGCCGTTGGTGGTGAAGATCTTGTTGCCGTTGAGAACCCAGTGGTCGCCATCGGTAACGGCGCTGGTACGGGTGCCGCCGGCGTCACTGCCGGCAGCTGTCTCGGTCAGGGCAAAGGCGCCGAGGCGTTCCCCCCGCGCCAGGGGGAGGAGAAAGCGCTCCTGCTGGGCCGGTGTGCCGAAGAGGTAGAGGGGGTTGGCGGCAAGGGAGATATGGGCCGACAGGGTCACCCCGGTGGAGGCGCAGACCTTTGAGAGTTCCTCGACGGTGAGGACGTAGCTGAGGTAATCGGCCCCGGCGCCGCCGCACGACTCGGGAAAGATGATTCCGGTCAGGCCGAGTTCGGCCAGGCGGTCAAACATGAGGGCGCGGTCGAAGCGCTCCTCTTCGTCGCGTAGCGCTGCCGTGGGCGCCAGTTCGCGCTCGGCAAAGTCGCGTACGGTCTGGCGAATGAGGCTCTGTTCGGGATTGAGGCGAAAATCCATGGGACCTCCTAGCGATGGCTGAAGTTCGCCCGGCGTTTTTCGAGGAACGCCGCCATCCCTTCTTTCTGATCGTCGGTGGCGAAAGAGAGACCGAAGAGGTCGGCCTCGTAGCGGCTCGCCCGGGCCAGGTCCAGCTCCAGCCCGTTAATGACCGCCTCCTTGGCCAACCGCACCGCCACCTGCCCCTTGCCGGCGATTTTCAGGGCCAGGCTCCGGGCCTCCGCCAGCAGATCGGCATCGGCGACGACACGGTTGACCAGACCGATGCGCCAGGCTTCTGCGGCGTCGATCATCTCCCCGGTGAGAATCATTTCCAGGGCGCGCCCCTTGCCGACCAGCCGCGGCAGCCGCTGGCTGCCGCCGAAGCCGGGGATGATGCCGAGATTGATTTCGGGTTGGGCAAAGCGGGCGCTCGCAGCGGCCAGCCGTATGTCGCAGGCGAGTGCCAGTTCGCAGCCGCCGCCGAGGGCGAAGCCGTTGACCGCGGCCAGCACCGGTTTGGGGCATTGTTCGATGCTCCGGCAGAGGAGATGGCCAAGTTCGGCAATAGCCCTTGCCGCCAGGGCGTCCAGCGGTTGCATCCCCTTGATATCGGCGCCGGCGACAAAAGCCTTGTTGCCGGCACCGGTGAGGATGATGCAAAAGACCTCGCTATCCGCGGCCAGGGCGGCAAAGGTTGTCACCAGCTCGTTGAGGGTGGCGGCATTGAGAGCATTGAGGGCCTGGGGACGATTGATGGTGACGACGGCGATATGGTCGTCAATGGCGAGGAGGAGGTTGCTCTCTGGCATGGCAGGGCTCCCAAAAGAGGCGAAGGGGCGATCGGGGCAAGTTCGGGCCGGGGGCGAAGAGCCCCTGTAATTCTTGCCAGTTCCGCCACAGGTCCCTCAAGGGTAATGGTCTCTTCCGGTGAAGTCAATGAAGACTAAAACATTATTTGAGCCGCACTGGTTGCCTCTGCGCCACGCCGCGCCACAGCGGGGCTGCGACTACCGCAGTGACGGCCCGCAGCGAGAGGGGCGCCATTCCCGCCGACCGCTGCCGCCCTGCCGCTTTCTTGACAATCTCGCCCCCCGCGTGCTATTGGAATCAGCACATTTGTCCCGGTCATAAAGCAAGCCTACAGGCCGTCACTTCACTTCCATGAGGGTCATCATGAATCACGAAAAATCGGCAGCACTCTTCCGCCAGGCCAAGCAACTCATTCCCGGCGGCGTCAACAGCCCGGTCCGCGCTTTCAAATCGGTCGGCTGCGACCCCCTCTTCATCGAACGCGCCGCCGGCTCGAAAATTTTTGATGCCGACGGCAATGCCTTTATCGACTATGTCGGCTCCTGGGGACCGATGATCCTCGGCCACTGTCACCCCAAGGTGGTCGAGGCGATCCAGACTGCCGCCAAGAGCGGGGCCTCCTTCGGCGCGCCGACCAAACTGGAAATCGATCTGGCCGAGATGGTCTGCGCCGCCTACCCCAATATGGAAATGGTGCGCATGGTCTCCTCCGGCACCGAAGCGACCATGAGCGCCATCCGCCTCGCCCGCGGCTATACCGGCCGCGACAAGATTCTCAAGTTCGACGGCTGCTACCACGGTCATGCCGACTCCCTGCTGGTCAAGGCCGGCAGCGGCGCCGCCACCTTCGGCGTGCCGACCTCCCCCGGCGTCCCCGCCGACTTCGCCAAATACACCCTGACCGCCACCTACAACAATCTGCAGGAGGTCAAGGAACTCTTCGCCGCCAACCGGGGGGAGATCGCCTGCATCATCCTTGAGCCGATCGCCGGCAACATGGGTTGCGTCGCTCCGCAGCCGGGCTTCCTCCAGGGGCTGCGCGACCTCTGCACCCGCGAGGGGACCCTCCTCATCGTCGATGAGGTCATGACCGGCTTCCGCGTCGCCTTCGGCGGCGCCCAGGAACGCTACCAGGTCTACGGCGACCTCGTCTGCCTCGGCAAGATCATCGGCGGCGGCCTCCCCGTCGGCGCCTTTGGCGGCAAGCGCGAGATCATGGAAAAACTCTCCCCCGTCGGCGGCGTCTATCAGGCCGGCACCCTCTCGGGCAATCCGTTGGCCATGAGTGCCGGCATCGCCACCCTCAAGTTGCTGAAGGAACCGGGCTTCTACCAGCTCATCGAGGAAAAGAGCGCTTACCTGGAGAAGGGGCTCCTCGATGCCGCCCAGGAATCGCCGACCCCGACCTGCTGGGTCCGCGTCGGCGGCATGTTCTGCACCTACTTCCACCCCGGCCCGGTTCACTCCTACACCGACGCCGCCCGGAGCAACACCGTCGCCTTCGGCCAGTTTTTCCGCGCCATGCTCGAAGCCGGGATCAACCTCGCCCCGAGCCAGTTCGAAGCCGGCTTCATGAGCGCCGCCCACAGCACCGACGATCTCGATCGCACCATCGAGGCGGCACGCAACGCCTTCCGTTCACTGCGCTGACAGCGGTCATCCCCTTTTCAC
>MGTO01000162.1 GCA_001799485.1 Desulfuromonadales bacterium GWC2_61_20
TGTCGAAATCGAGGGGGTGGTTGATGGTGACCATCGTCCCCTGACGCATCAACTCCTTGATCAGGTCGTTGGCCTTGACCCCCATGCGTTTGGCCAGTTCGCCGACGGTGATGGAGTCGCTTATCCGGATGATACGCTTGATCGCCTTGGAAACGGTGATTTCCGTCTTTTTGATCGGCTTGGGCGGACGCTTGCCCTTGCGCATCTTGTCGCTGCGCTCCGGCTCGAAGACCTCGCGGCGCGAGCGTTTGCCTTCGGCGGCGGCGGCGAGACTGGCGGCGGTCGGACCGTCGCTGTAATCGGCACCCTTGCCCTTTTTCTTCTTCTTGCCGCCGCGCTGTTCCTTCGGCGGGAAGGTTTCACCCGAACTCGGCGGCAGGGTCACATTCGGCGCCCGCGGCGGACGGGAACCGGGAGGGCCGGACGGACGCGCACCGCCAGGGCCGGACGGACGGGACCCGGGAGGGCCGGACGGACGCGCACCGCCAGGGCCGGAGGGACGCGCACCGGCAGGGCCGGAGGGGCGACCACCGGCGGGACGGGAAGGCTCTTCCCGCCGCCCGGCGGGAGCACCCGGCTGCGGCAACTCGACCCGACCGAGAATCTTGGCCCGGCCCGACGTCGCCCGCTCGCCGCGCACATCGCGCGGTGCGGTCGGAGCGGCGGAACGACCCATTTCTACCACTACCTTGCCGGTTGCAGCCGGTTTCTCTTCAACGACGGCAATCGCCGGCTCGCTCTCGGCGGCCGCGACCGGGGTAACGCTTTCCATGACAGCCGGCGGCGCTGCGGTGACTGCCGGCGGCGCCACGACGACCTCGGCCACAACCGGGGCAGGAGCGGGCGGCGGCGCCACGACTTCCGGCTCGGCCGGCGCGACGGGGGCCGGGGGGGCGGCGGCGACCGGAGCGGCGACGGCCTCTTCGGCAGCAAGCGGCGCTTCAGCCCCGGCGGCGGGGGTTTCCTTGCGCCGACGGCGGATGATCCCGACATTGATGCGCTCTTCGTCGACCTTCCCTGCCGGGGGTGCCGAAACCGCCTCGAATTTCTTCACGTCGCTCTCCTCGAGGACCGCGGTGTGGCTCTTGGCCTGCACACCGGCCTGATGCAGGCGCTCAAGAAGCACCTTGTTGTCCAGCCCGAGTTTCTGTGCCAGCTCATCGACCCTGATCTTTGACATCAACACTCCCCTGCGATCTGTTCAAGACGAAACAGCTCGGTTTTTATCGCTTCCGCCAGCGGTCCCGCCTGGACCGCGACAACACTGCGTTCTTCCTTGCCGAGCAAGCGCCCGAGCAGTTCCTTGTCATAACGATGCCAGAGCGGTACTCCGCACGCCTCGGCGCGATGTGCAATCTTGTTGGCAATGTCGGTGGACATATCCTCGGCCAGGATGATCAGGGCCGGTTGTCCCTTGCTGTGCAGGGCATCGAAGACCAGAGACCCGCCGGAAAGGACCTGTCGCGACTTGCGCGCCATACCGAGAAGATTGAAAATTCGCTCGGCAATCTGTCCGGTGAGTTCGCTCGCCAGGGTCGCCACCTCGGCCAAGACACCCTCCCGATGGAAGGCTCGGCTGAATTGCCGTTTCTGCACAGCAGCAGCGAGACAAGTGCGGCTGATACAGGTATAGGCGCCCCGTCCCGGCAGACGCTTGCGGTAGTCGACCGTCACCGCGCCGGCCGGGGTGACGACATAACGCACCAGGGCATCCCGTTCCAGGGTGGCGCGACAACCGAGACAGGTCCGTTCTGGGCCGTGCAACCCAGGGCTCAACAGGTCTACTCCTCGCCCGCCGGTTCAACCTCCGGCGCGACGGCTGCTCCGGCTTCCGGTTCTGCGGGTTCGGCGGCGGGAGCATCTTCCATCTCGGCTTCGGCCGCCCGGGTTTCGCTCTTGATATCGATCTTCCAGCCGGTCAGCTTGGCCGCCAGACGGACGTTCTGCCCCTTTTTGCCGATGGCGAGGGAGAGTTGATCGTCCGGAACGATGACTTCGAGGGACTGCTCGTCGTTGTCGACATAGACCCGGGTGACTTCGGCCGGGGAGAGGGCCGAGCAGGCAAAACGGGCGATATCGGGGGTCCAGGGGATGATATCGATCTTCTCGCCACGCAGCTCGGAGACGACATTCTGCACCCGCGAACCGCGCATGCCGACGCAGGCGCCGACGGGATCGACATCATGATCATGGGAATAGACGGCGATCTTGGCGCGACTGCCGGGCTCGCGCGCCACCGCCTTGATTTCGACGATCCCTTCGGAGACCTCCGGGACTTCGAATTTGAAGAGGGCGGCAACAACGCCGGGATGGGTGCGCGAGAGGATGATCTGCGGCCCCTTCGGCGCCATCTTGACCTCGGCGACATAGGCGCGGACGCGGTCGCCCTGACGGAAGTTCTCCCGGGGGACCTGCTCCCGCTGCGGCAGGAGAGCTTCGGCCCGGCCGAGATCGACGATGAGGTCGCCGCGCTCGTAACGACGGACAATGCCGTTGAGGAGCTCGCCGACGCGATCCTTGAATTCGTTGAAGACGCCGTCGCGCTCGGCTTCGCGCACCTTCTGGATGATGACCTGCTTGGCGGTCTGGGCGGCGATGCGGCTGAAACTGCCGGCATCCATCTTCATGCCGAGGGAGTCGCCGATTTCGACGTCGGGATCAATCTCCTTGGCCTCGGCGACATCGATCTCCTTGTAGGAGTCCTGCACCTCGTCGACGACGGTGACGAATTCGAAGAGTTCGACTTCGCCCATCTCCTCGTTGAAATGCGTCTCCAGCTCGCGCGTATTGCGATACTTCTTGTTCGCCGCCGAAAGGACCGCCGATTCGAGCGCCTCGATGAGGACGGCGCGGTCGATACCCTTGTCTTTGACGACCTGGTCGACGATATGGTTAAGATTGACTGGCTGCATCAGGATGACCCCCTATCTGCGTTTCTGCAGTGAAGCGGCAGGGACCGCTTCATGCGATGGTGACTCGGCAGGCGCCGAAAAATAGACGAATCAGAACTCGATTTCCAGGTGGGCCAGGGCGATGGCGTCGAGGGGAAACGAAACCGCCCCCCCCTTCTTGTCATTCTGTTCGATGGTGACGACGCCGTCGACCAGGCCGATCAGGGTGCCGACGAAGGTCTTGCGCAGGTGACCGCGATTGTCGGGATCGAGGCGCTCAAAAGTCTTGAGCTTGATCAGCCGCCCCTTGAAACGCTCGTAATCGGCCGCCTTCTTCAGCGGCCGGTCGATACCGGGGGAGGAGACTTCCAGCCGGTAAGCGGTGGAGACGACATCCTCGACATCGAGCACCAGGCTGACTTCGCGACTGATCTCGGCGCAGTCGTCGAGGGTGATCCCGCCTTCTTTATCGGCAAAGATGCGCAGGAACCAGTCCCGCCCCTCATGTTTGTACTCGAGCTCGACCAGTTCGAAGCCGAGGCTGACAAGTATCGGCTCGACCAGCTGTGAAACCTTATCGACAACCGTTTCGTGAGTGGACATAGCTCCCTACAAACGAAAAAAAGTGAGCTAAGTGCCCACTTGGAGAGTGAACGATAATCTGGGGCTCTTCTACCACAAAGCACCACCGTCTGCAAGCAATTTCTTCAGCGCAAAATCAGACCCCGGACCATTCGAGGCGGGTCAGGCTCTCGATATGATGAGTCTGCGGGAAGAAATCGAAGGACTGACTGGAGACGAGGCGATAGCCGTTATGCAGCAGCGGTTTGAGATCGCGCGCCAGGGTCGCCGGATCGCAGGAGACATAGACGATGCGCGGCGGCCGGATGGCCAGAAATTCGCGGCAGAGCTCATAGGCCCCGGCCCGCGGGGGGTCGAGGAAGACGACATCGAATGGAGCAGCGGCGGCAAGTTGAGTGAGGGCACCAGTAGCGGGACGGACAAGAAAGCGCACGTTGGCGAGGCCATTGGCGGCGGCGTTGCGCGTGGCCTGGGCGATGGACGGGGCGTAATCCTCGACGCCGACGACCTCGCGGCAGCGCCGCGCCAGCGGCAGGGAGAAGTTGCCCATGCCGCAGTAGAGATCGAGGACCCGTTCTCCTCCTTGCAACTGCGCGGCAGCCATGGCGGCGGCCACCAGGGATCGATTCTGTGCCAGGTTGACCTGGGCGAAACCGCCGGGACCGTAGGCAAGGCGCAGGGGCGGCTCGTCGCAGGTGATGGTCAGCTCGGCCGCGCCGCAGACCGGCAGCAGCGTCTCCTTGCGCCCGATCTGGAGAAAGAGGGCGAGTCCCGCCGGACGCGCCACCGGCTCCAGCGCCGCCGCGATGATCTGCTCCGCCCCGGGGAGGACATGGACCACGGCACGGCGGGCTCCGGCGTCGTCGATAGAGAGGTCGATCTGCGGGACCCGATCGGCTACGGACGTGGCGGCGATGGCGGCGCGCAGCCCGGGAAGGAGTTCATTGAGGGCGTCCGGGACGAGGGGACAGGCGACGATATCCTCGACGTAATGACTGCCACGGCGATAGAAGCCAAGGACAAAGCCGGACGGGGTGTGATGGCACTTGAACTGCACCCGGCTGCGATAGGCGAAGGGGGCCGGCGCCTGGACGACAGGGAGGAGCGCCTCGGCGGGGGCATCGGCGTGACGGACCAGTTGCTCGCGAAAGATCGCCTCCTTGGCCGCCGCCTGCTCGGCATAGGGGAGATGCTGCCATTGGCAGCCGCCGCAGCGGCCAAAGACCGGACAGGGCGGGGTCACCCGCTGCGCTGCCGGAGAGAGGAGTTCGACCAGTTCGGCCTCGGCCCAGCGTCCCTTGTCCTTGACGATGCGGCAGCGCACCCGGTCGCCGGGGGCGGTGAAGGGGACAAAGATCGCCTTGCCGTCGAGACGGCCGACACCGTTGCCGCCGAAGGCGAGGCGATCGATGATCAGTTCGACGGTCATTTCAAGGTCGGTTTCAGTTTGGAGGTCGGCTTGCGCCCCAGCTCGGCCGTCAGCAAGCGGCCCGGATAGTCGGGACGGGAGAGATAGTTGTGCGCCTCATGCAGCAGACCGGCAATGATCTCGGTCTTGACCGCCTCGACCTGGGCCCCGGCCACCCCCATGCGCTCCACCGTCCGCGTCACCGTCAGGGTCACGCCGAAAAGGGCGCGGGCCTTGGTCAGGAGGGCCGGATCGAAAGCGGTCAGGACCGGTGCATCGAGGGGAAGCGACGTCCGCACCTCGATGCAGACCCGGTGATAATCGCCGAAGTAGCGGTTGCTGAAATCGTAAAATTCCAGGCACAGACCATTGGCCAGGGTCGCGCTCTGCAGCGGTTTGGCTAGTTCCGGGAGGGGTGCAGCAGTTTTCGGTGCGGATGGCGGCAACATGGTCAACCCT
>MGTO01000163.1 GCA_001799485.1 Desulfuromonadales bacterium GWC2_61_20
TACTCGCGCCTGCTGGTGTCGCGGCCGGTCTTCCCCATGGGGCGCGATCTCGGCTTTCTCCCCGGCGACGTCGAGGAAAAGCTGGCGCCGTGGATGCAGCCGATCTTCGACAACGTCGAACTCCTCCTCGGCAATGTCGAGGAGCGGGGCAAGCGCAAGCGCGGCTACAAGGAGCTGGTCGATATGGGGATTCTCGAAATCGAGCCGCTGACCTATATCCGCGGCCGCTCCATCCCCAAGCAGTACATGATCGTCGACGAGGCGCAGAACCTCACCCCGCACGAGATCAAGACGATCATCACCCGGGCCGGGGAGGGGACCAAGATCGTCCTCACCGGCGACCCCTACCAGATCGACAACCCCTATGTCGACTCGTCGAGCAACGGTCTCGCCTACGTCGTCGAGAAGTTCAAGGGGGAGGGGATCGCCGGCCACGTCACCCTGACCAAGGGGGAACGGTCGAGTCTGGCCGAACTCGCCGCCAACTTACTGTAAAGCGGCTATCAGCTGTCAGCTGTCAGCAATTAGCAATTAGCAATTAGCTGTCAGCTTATAACCTTCAGCCTTTAACCTTCAGCCTACTTATGCGCGTTCTTTGCATCGAAACCTCCTGTGACGAGACGGCGGCGGCCGTCGTGCGCGACGGCCGCCAGATTCTCTCCAGCGTCGTCGCTTCCCAGGTCGATCTGCATGCCCACTACGGCGGGGTGGTGCCGGAGCTCGCTTCCCGCTGCCACCTCGAAGCGATCACGCCGGTCATCGCCGAGGCGCTGGAGCGGGCGGCGACCCCTCTCGCCGCCATCGAAGGGGTAGCGGTGACGCGCGGACCGGGGCTGGTCGGCGCCCTCCTCGTCGGGGTGGCGGCGGCCAAGGCCATTGCCTATGCCCGCCAGCTGCCCCTGATCGGCGTCCATCACATCGAAGGGCACATCCTGGCGGTGCAGCTGGAGCAGGAGGTGGCCTTCCCCTACCTCGCCCTCGCCGTCTCCGGCGGCCACACCCATCTCTATCGCGTCGACGGCATCGGCCGTTACCAGACCCTCGGGCGGACCATCGACGATGCCGCCGGCGAAGCCTTCGACAAGGTCGCCAAGCTCATGGGGCTGCCCTATCCCGGCGGCGCCCTCATCGATCGTCTCGCCCGCGACGGCGATCCCCGCGCCATCCCCTTGCCCCGCCCGCTGCTGCACAGGGACAATCTCGATTTCAGCTTCAGCGGCATGAAAACGGCGGTCCTCAACTATCTCAAGCAGCACCCCGAGGCGGCCGCCGGTGACCGGCGCAACGATCTGGCCGCCAGCTTCCAGGCGGCGATGGTCGAGATTCTCGTCGCCAAGACCCTCCGCGCTGCTGCCGCCCACGGCCTGGAACGGCTCGTCGTCGCCGGTGGCGTTGCCTGCAACAGCGGCCTGCGTGCAGGCCTGGCGGCGGCGGCGAGCCAAGCCGGGCTGACCCTGGCCATCCCCTCGCCGCCCCTCTGCGCCGACAACGCCGCCATGCTCGGAGTCGCCGGTGCGGCCTACTTAAGCGCCGGCCTCGCCGCGCCCCTCGATCTCAACGCCGTGGCCGCCTGGCCCCTCGATACCGCCGGACTCTTCCCGGCGGCGGTCTGAGTTCGCCATATGTACTGGAACTGGGGCTTCATCCGTCAGCTCAAGCTCAATCTCATCCGTTTCCTCCGCCTCAAGGGGACGGTGGACGAGGTCGCTCGCGGGGCCGCCCTCGGCATCTTCATCGGCATGACCCCAACCATGGGCTTCCAGATGCCCATTGCCATCTTTTGCGCCCTGATTTTGCGCATGAACAAACTCGCCGCGGCCCTCGGTGTCTGGATTACCAACCCCCTCACCGCTCCCTTCATCTATGGTCTCGAATACGAGACCGGGCGCCGGCTCCTCGGCATGAAGCGGGTCCATATCCCCGACACGCTGACCTGGGTGGGGCTCAAACAGTTTGGCTGGGATGTCGCTCTCCCCCTCGGCGTCGGCAGCCTGGTCTATGCCGTGGTCTGTGGTGTTGTTACCTACTATCTGAGCCTCTGGCTCATCCCCCGGTTCAAGGATTTTCGTCTGAAGCGCTGGCCTCGCCTGCATTTTCACCGCTCCGGTCCACCGGGCAAGGGTCCGCCCCGGCTCCCCAGATCACCAAAAACGCCCGACTGATGACTTCGTGATTGCCGCAGGAGCGCCGATGGACTACAAAGCCAAGAAACAGTACGGCCAGAACTTTCTCCGCGACCGCCATGTCCTCGGCAAGATTATCGAGGCCGCCGCCCTCTCCACCGACGACAAGGTCCTGGAGATCGGTCCGGGACTCGGCGCCCTGACCGATCTCATGCTCCCCCGGGCCGGGCTGGTCCGGGTCATGGAGGTTGACAGTGAGCTGGTGGAACGGCTGCAGGGGCGCAGTGCCGCGAACCTGGTCATTCATCAGGGGGATGCCCTGCGTCTCCCCTGGAAAGAGCTGCTCCTCGAGCCCCCCTACAAGCTCGTTGCCAACCTGCCGTACAACATCTCCAGTCAGGTCCTCTTCAAAATCCTCGAGCATCGCCCCCTCTTCTCCCGTCTTGTCCTCATGTTCCAGAAGGAGGTCGGCGACCGCCTCTGTGCCCCTCCCGGCGGCAAGGATTACGGTATACTGTCAGTCCATTGTCAGCTCTGGTTCGAGATCCGCCGCGTCACCATCGTGCCGCCGGGGGCCTTTGTCCCGGTCCCCAAGGTCGACTCGGTGGTTCTTGCCTTCACCCCCCTGGCGACGCCGCGGGCCGTCGTCGCCGACGAGCCCTTCTTCCGGCGCGTGGTCAAAGGGGCTTTCGGCCAGCGGCGCAAAACCTTGCGCAACGCCCTCCTCGGCGCCGGTTTTGTCGAGAGTGAGCTGCGGGCCGCCCTGGACGTGGCAGGGATCGACGGCGGTCGCCGCGCCGAGACGTTGAACATCCAAGAGTTTGCCGCCCTGAGCACGGCCCTGGCCGGAAGCGACAAGGGAGAGCGATGAAACGGAAAGCGCGCCAAAGTTCCGGCGAGGTCCTCTGGGCGCGGGCGGACGGTGTGCTGCGGCAGCTCACCGCCACCTCCGCCGGTCTCGATCTCGAGTTGGCTTTTGATCTTGACGGGCATCCCGCCGGGGTTCTCGCCGTCGTCCAGCGCTTGCTCCGTCGCCGCTTTAACGGGGCGGCGGTCGTCCTGAACGAATATCGTGTTGCCGGCACGGCGCTGACGGCGCACTTTCGGGTCACGGCCACGGCGCCACCCTCGGCCGCCTGCTGCGCCGCCCTGGAGCGGCAGCTGGCTCGCGTCACCGCCCCCTGGGGATTGCGGGTGCGCCGGGGTTTGCAGCGGCACCAGGGGAGCGCCGGGCTGGCGATCTGGAGCGAGCTGGCCGGGGGGATTTCCGATGACTACCGCGGTCACATGCATCCGCACTTCGCCCGGCGCGATCTGCCGGTCCTGTGCGCGGTGGCGGCCGGTGGCGGCGAGCGTTTCGCCCTGTGGGGGCCATTTCCCTCCAGCCGTGGCCCCCTCTATCGCTTGCAGCATTATGCCGCCACCGCCGTCTCCCTCAATGACCTCCTGCCGCTCCTGACCAATCTCGATCTCACGGTCGAGGCCGAACACGACTTCGTCTTCCCCCTGCCGCCGCAGCCGGTCTGGCTCAAGAGCTTCGTTGTCCGCGGCGGCGCCGGAATGCTGCCCCTGGCTGGTTTGCGCGAGCCGCTTTTGGCCCTCTTCGGCGGCTTGCGTGACGGCCGGCTGGAGAACGACCCGCTCAATCGCCTCCTTTTGACCTGCGGCCTCCCCTGGCGGCAGATCGATATCTTTCGCGGCTACCGCAACTACTATTTCCAGCTCGGTTCCCCCTTCAGTCGGCAGCGGGTCGATTTTGCCCTGATCCACAATCCAACCGTGGCCCTTCTCCTCTTCCGCTACTTCGAGGCGCGTTTCTCACCCGCGATCCATGACGAGGATCTTCTCGCCCGCGAAGAGCGTCTCCTTTTCCCTTTGCGCCTGGAATTGGCGGCGGCCCTCGATGGCGTCACCGACGTCAACGCAGACCGCATCCTGCGCACCCTCTTCAACCTCATCGACGCGACGGTGCGGACCAACTACTACCGGCGCTGTGCCGGCGACGACTACTTTTTCGCCTTCAAGATCATCGACCTCGGGATCATCGACATGCCGTCGCCACGCCCAGTTTGCGAGATCTACGTCCATGCCGCGACCATGGAAGGAATCCATCTGCGCGGCGGCCTCGTCGCCCGGGGCGGCATCCGCTGGTCGGAGCGACCTGACGATTTCCGCACCGAGATCCTCGGCCTGATGAAGACGCAGATGGCCAAGAATGTCGTCATCGTCCCCGTCGGCTCCAAGGGGGGCTTTGTCGTCAAGGGGTCCTTGCCGAACCGCGAGGAGGGAGCCCAGCGCGTCGAAGCGGCCTATCGCACTCTCGTGCGTGGGCTCCTCGACCTCACCGACAACCGCGTCGGCGGTCGCATCCTCCGTCCGGCCGAGGTCATCGCCTATGACGGCGACGACCCCTATCTCGTCGTCGCCGCCGACAAGGGGACCGCGACCTTCTCCGATATCGCCAACGCCATCGCCCGCGACTATGGTTTCTGGCTCGACGATGCCTTTGCCAGCGGCGGTACTCACGGCTATGATCACAAGGCCCTCGCCATCACCGCCCGCGGCGCTTGGGAATGTGTCAATGCACACTTCCGCGAACTCGGCCGCGATCCCGACCGCGACAATATCAGCGTCGTCGGCATCGGCGACATGAGCGGCGATGTCTTCGGCAACGGCATGCTCCTCTCTCCCCGTCTGCGCCTCCGCGCCGCCTTCGATCATCGCCACATCTTTCTCGACCCCGATCCCGAGCCGCTCTCCGCCCATGCCGAGAGGCAGCGTCTTTTCCGCTTGCCGCGCTCGAGCTGGGACGATTACGACCGCACCCTTCTCTCGAACGGCGGCGGCATCTTTCCCCGCGCCGCCAAGGAGATCGGCCTCTCCCCCGAGGTCAAGGGGTGGCTCGGCTGTCATCACGACAGCATCGACCCGGCCGGGCTCATCCGCCTCATTCTCTGTGCCCCCGTCGATCTGCTCTGGAACGGTGGTATCGGCACCTACGTCAAGGCTGCCAGCGAAAAGCACGAGGAGGTCGGCGATCGCGCCAACGACGCGGTTCGGGTCGATGGCGGGCAGCTGCGGGCGCTGGTCGTCGGCGAGGGAGGAAATCTCGGATTTACCCAGCGCGGGCGCATCGAGTATGCCCTGGCCGGCGGGCGCATCAACACCGATGCCGTCGACAACTCCGGTGGCGTCGACTGCTCCGATCGCGAAGTCAACCTCAAGATCTTCATGCAGCATCTCATGGAGATCGGGGCAGTCTCCTCCCGGGGCGAACGTGACCGACTCCTCGCCGCCGTCAGCGGCGAGGTCTGCGCCGCCGTCCTCGCCGACAATCGCGCCCAGAGCCTGGCCCTCTCCCTCGACCAGCGCCGCTGCCGCGACGATCTCGCGCCGTTCTTCGTTCTTGCCACCCGCCTCGCCGACGCCGGTCTCCTCGACCGCAAAGGGGAGGCCTTGCCGAACGAGGCCGAGGTGCGGGTGCGGCCGCAGCCGCTGCTGACCCGACCCGAACTCGCCATCCTCATGGCCTACGCCAAGATGCAGCTTTATCAGGGCCTCCTCGACAGCGACCTCCCCCTGCACCCCGGCACCCAGGGCTTTCTCGTCGACTATCTGCCACCCTCCCTGCGCGAGCGCTTCGGGGCACGCATGGCCGAGCACCCCCTGGCCCGGGAGCTCGTTGCCACGGTCGTCGCCAACCGTGTCGTCAACCAGGGGGGGAGCGCCCTGGTGCAATCCCTTGCCCGCACCAGCGGCGTCCCCCCGGTCGTCGTCGTTACGACCTATCTCGCCCTCGACCGCATTCTCGTCGGCGACTCCTTGCGCCAGGCGCTGCGCTCGCGCGACGGCGGCCTGACCGTTGCCCGCACCCATGAACTGCTGCTGCGCCTTGAAGAGTTGCTTGCCACTCTCGTCGCCGGCAGCCTGGCTGCCGGCGTCGAGTTGGCCCTGACCGAGAGGGACCTGACCCGCCTGCGCCAGAGCAGCGATACCCTCCTCTCCAGCCTGGCTACGACCCTGTCGCCACCCCGTTACGGCCGCTGCCGCGCCGCAGCGGCTCTGCTGGAGAAGGGCGGGCTGCCAACCGCCGCGGCCTGGCGTCTGGCGGCTCTGGCCGAGGCCGGGGCGGAGTTGACCGCGGGGCTCCTGGCGCAGTTGGCGAAAACGGCTGATGAAGGAAGAAGCAATCGATGAAATGTGATGTGATAGTCGTCGGCGCCGGTCCGGCGGGGTGTGCCGCGGCCATTGATCTGGCCCGGCAGGGCTATGCGGTCCGCGTGCTCGAACGGGGGAGTCTGCCCCAGGCCAAGGTCTGCGGCGATACCCTCTTTGCCGAGACGTTGACCCTCCTCGAGCATCTCGGCCTCGGCGCGCTGGCGCGACAGGAAGGGTTGCCCCTCAAGACCCTTAATCTGCAGGCTCCCGGCGGGCGGGTGGTTCCCCTAGAGGTCAACGCCACCTCCCTGCAACGGGTGCGGCTGCACCAGCTTCTGCAGGAGGAAGTGCGGCGCAGTGGCGCCAGCATCGAAACGGCCGAAGTCGTCGCTCCCCTGCGGCAGGGCGAGAGCCTGCGCGGCGTCAGCGTCCGCGGTCCCGGCGACGAACCGGGAGAAGTTCTGGCCGGGCTGGTCATCCTCGCCGGCGGCGCCCGCTATGCCACCCTCGAGGCCTTCGGCCTTGGCCTGCGACCCGAGCCGACCGCCGTCGGCATGCGCGCCTACTACCGGGTCCTCAATCCTCCCGTGGAGACTGCCGCGCACCTGGCCTTCCATCGCGTCCTCGGCGCCGGTTTCGGCTGGGTCGTCCCCCTCCCCGGGGGGATTTACAACATCGGCTGCGGCCGCTTTCTCCATGGGGCACCGGCCGGTCAGACCGACCTCCTCAAAACTCTGGAAGCCTTTATCCATCACTTTGAGCCGGCCTGGCGGGTCGTGGGACACGATGACGCCATCGGTCTCCCCTGCGCCGGGCTGTTGCGCAGCGGCCTCAGCGGCGCCGTCACCGCGGCACAGGGACTGCTGGTGGCCGGCGAAGCGGCGGGGACGGCGTCGCCCCTCACCGGCGCCGGGGTCGCCCGGGCTCTGGAGAGCGGTCTCGTCGCCGCCCGTACCGCCGCCCTGGCGCTGCAAGCTGGCGATTTCTCTGCCCCTTTTCTCGTCCGCCACAGCGCACGCCTGGAAGAAGGTCGTTCCTACTATCGCGAACTCGAGCGGGCCGAGCGCTGGTTCGCCGCGCCGCGCCGCCTCAATCTGCTCGCCTGGCAGGCCGCCCGCCACCCCCCGCTGCGCAATGCCATCAGCGCCATCATCGACCGCGGTGCGGTGCCGGCCCCGGTCTTTTCCCTCGCCGGCCTCCTGGGCCGGGTCAAGTCCCGTTAGTGTTGTTTTGTATTAAATGGGAGATCGCTCCATGAGCAAGCGCCGCCTCGGCCCCTGTATCACCTTCTTTCCCCAGCCGACCACCCTGGTCGCCAGCCGCGCCGCCGATGGCCGGGTCAATGTCATGACCGCCTCCTGGGTCGGCCTGGTCAGCAAGACCCCGCCGACCCTCGGCGTCTCCTTGCACCACGGGCGTCTGACCTACGCGCAGATTACCGCCAGCGGCTCCTTCACCGTCAACCTCGTCCCCGTGCCCCTGGCCGTCGCCGCCGACTACTGCGGTCTGGTTTCGGGTCGGGATCAGGACAAGGCGGCCGTGGCCGGATTGACCCTGGTCCCGGCCGATCTGGTGGCGGCGCCGCTGGTCGCCGAAGCCCCCCTCAATGTCGAATGCCGCCTCGCCGGCGAGGTCGAACTCGGCGACTACCGTCTCCTCCTCGGCGAAATCGTCCAGATCCACGCCCTTGAGAAGGCCTTTCGCGCCGACGGCACCCTCGACGCCGCCATCCTCAACCCCCTCGTCTACCTCGGCGGCATCCGCGAGTACTGGAGCCTCGGCGAGCGCAAAGGGGTGGCGTACAAGGATGGCAAGGCGCTGCTGCGCTGAGGCCGCCAGCGGGCGGGGAGGGCAATTCTGCTGGACAGTCGTAACCGCACATGGTATATGCAAAACGTTTTTTTATAACTGCCGCTGCGCTGGCCCGGAACAGGTGACGGAGCCGTTTCAAGGTGCATTGCGGCAGGGACGACAGACCGCCTGGATCAACGCGACCGGGACGGAAGGTGGATGCAGCCGCAAACGACCCTCACGGCAGTTGCCGGCTCGGTCGCGCGAGCGCCTTTCGGACCGCTGCCGGAGGCGCTTTTCTCTTTTGACGAGGTTGCTGTTGTGAACAAGGCAAAGACAGTGCTCGACATGGGGCGGATGAAGGGGCAGGGGGAGAAGATCGCCGTCCTCACCGCCTACGACTACCCGTTGGCGCGCCTCCTCGATCTTGCCGGCATCGACATGGTCCTGGTCGGCGATTCCGTCGGCCCGGTCGTCGCCGGTTACGACAATACCCTGCCGGTGACCATGGACGAGATGGTCTACCACACCCGCGCCGTCGTCCGTGGTTGCGCCCAGGCGTTGGTCGTCGCCGATCTTCCCTTTCTCTCTTATCAGGTCGATCTCGCCGAAGCCCGCCGCAACGCCGGCCGGCTGATCAAGGAGGGGGGGGCGCAGGCAGTCAAGCTCGAAGGCGGGGAGAATGTCGCCGCCACCATTCGCGCCATCGTCGCCATGGATGTGCCGGTCGTCGGCCACATCGGTCTTACCCCCCAATCGATTCACCGCATGGGGGGCTACAAGGTCCAGGGAAAGCAGGAGACCCAGGCCCGTCAGCTCCTCGCCGACGCCCGGGCGGTGGAGGCGGCCGGCGCCTTCGCCATCGTTCTGGAGGGGATTCCCGCCGCTTTGGCCGCCGAGATCACCGCCGCCCTGACCATCCCGACCATCGGCATCGGCGCCGGAGTCCACTGCGACGGCCAGGTCCTGGTCCTGCACGATATCCTCGGCCTCTGCGAGAAGTACTCGCCCAAGTTCGTCAAGCGCTACGCCGATGCCGCCGCCCTCATCAGCGGCGCCGCCGCCGACTATATCCGCGAAGTCAAGGCCGGGACTTTTCCCGGGGAGGAACATAGTTTTTAGCTATCAGCTATCAGCTATCAGCTATCAGCTATCAGCTATCAGCCGAGTCTCTATGGACATCATCAGCGATCCGCAACAGATGCAGCAGCGCGCCCTCGCCGAAAAGCGCGCGGGACGGCGGGTGGCGCTGGTGCCGACCATGGGCTATCTCCATGCCGGGCATCGCTCCCTGCTGCAGGAGGGGCGCAAACGCGGCGATTTTCTCGTCCTCTCCCTCTTCGTCAACCCGACCCAGTTCGGGCCGAGTGAGGATCTTTCGA